>NZ_AP025460.1:2838373-3153748 GCF_024347315.1 Vibrio atlanticus
GGCGGCGACAATTGCGACATTCAACAAGGCTTGGCTGTTTTGTTGCGCTTTGATCAGCATACTGGCGTTCCGTGGCTCAATACCTAAGCGCTGGGCTTGCTTTCCGACTGGAGTAAATTGCCCATTACTATCTAATAAATCAAGCTCTTGTAACAGTTCTGTCGCTTGCTCAATCGATGCCTGTGGCGGAACATCTAACCAATGAAGCTCATCGGCACTACTTGCTCCCCATTGCGTCAATTCAGCCACCAGCGAAGAGAGATCAGAATGAAGAATTTCAGGTTCTGGTACAGCAGGTTGCTGCATAAGCTGTGTTTCGCTGTACAAGCGAACACACAAGCCCTCTTCGATTCGCCCAGCACGACCCGCTCTTTGCTCAGCAGAAGACTGCGAAATTTTCACTTGTTCAAGCTTGGTAATACCGGTTTTCAAATCAAACTTTGCAACTCGTTCTAACCCCGAATCAACCACTAAACGAATCCCCTCAATCGTCAAAGAGGTTTCCGCAATGTTAGTGGCCAATACCACTTTTCGACGCCCTTTCACCGATGGCGCGATCGCTCTCTGCTGCTGTTCAAAATTCAATTGGCCATACAACGGACACACGTCAATATCACTGACAAGTTGCCCAAGTTGTGATTCCACTTGTTTTATCGCCGAGACACCCGGTAAGAAAGCCAAAAGTGAACCCGATTCTTTCTCCATCAGAGATTGAATCACCTTAGCCATTTTAGGTGCTAAATATTCATTCGAGCCTAATGGCTGATAGTAGAAGTCGACAGGGAAAGTTCGGCCTTGCGATTCAACATACTTGGCATCAGGTAACAAAGATTGCAGAGCGTGTTGATCTAAGGTTGCCGACATCACCACCACTTTTAGATCGTCACGCAGCGCATCTTGGATCTCCAAGCTAAACGCCAATGCAGTATCTGCGTGAATGCTGCGTTCATGAAATTCATCAAAGATCACCATATCAACCCCAGTCAATTCAGGGTCGGTTTGGATCATTCTCGTCATGATCCCTTCAGTCACGATTTCCAAGCGAGTCGCACTACTGGTTTTAGATTCACCACGAACCCTAAAACCTATGCTCTCTCCCACTTTCTCTCCTAGTTGGCTCGCTAAGTAAGTAGCAATATTCCTTGCAGCCAAACGCCTTGGTTCAAGCATAATGATTTTGCCTTGAACGGCATTAGTCTTAACCAACTGTAAAGGGAAGAATGTTGACTTACCGGCACCGGGAGCGGCCTTTAGAATAAGTTGAGTGTGTGTTTGTACGCCAGCGAGCAGATCTGGCATCACAGCTTCTATGGGCAGTTGTGGCAATGGGTGAACCTTGTGGTGTAATGTTGGCAACATTGTACATAAAAACCTACCTCTCTAAATAAGTAATATGCACTTCAATCCTCCATTAGAGCCAGCGACTCTTATTAAACGCTATAAACGCTTTCTCACTGACATCCAACTTCCAGACGGCAGCGAGCGTACTATCCACTGCGCTAACACCGGAGCGATGACAGGATGTGCGACTCCTGGCAATACGGTGTGGTACTCAACGTCAGACAATGCAAAAAGAAAGTACCCAAACAGCTGGGAGATCTCAGAAACAGACAAAGGTCACCGTATTTGTGTAAATACTGCGCGGGCAAACCAGCTAGCGGTGGAAGCAATTGAAAATGGGACTATAGTTGAACTCTTAGGTTATAACGCGTTACGAACCGAAGTGAAATATGGCAGTGAGAATAGTCGCATTGATATTCTGCTTGAAGATAACGAAAAGCCGCCTTGCTATATCGAAGTAAAAAGCGTCACTTTGCTCGACGAAGAAGTGTCAACTAAGCAACAAATATCAACTAAACAACAAGCGTCGACCGAAGGGCAAGGTTTTTTCCCTGATGCAGTGACAACTAGAGGCCAAAAACATCTGCGAGAACTCACAGAAATGGTCGAATCTGGAAGTAGAGCCGTACTTTTATTCACTGTTTTACATTCAGGCATTGAAAAAGTGTCTGCGGCACACCATATAGACGCCAAATATTCGTTATTACTAAAACAAGCACAAGACGCTGGAGTTGAAGTGCTTTGCTATAAAGCAGAGCTCAGCAGTACTCAAATACAACTAAAACAAGCCGTTGAATTTATCAATAGCTAAGCAAAAATGCTGAACTATTCACATTGATTGCAAGTTTTAACAAGAGTATTTGCCACCATTCGTTCTTTCTGCTATAGATACCCGCCTTAAAATTAGCTGCTTTGCAGTTGACTAGGTGTAAATAGGAGATGCTGTATGCCAGAATCTAAGAAAAAAGCGCTAGGCATCCTAGCCATCGCAGGTGTTGAACCGTACCAAGCAAAGACAGGTGAAGAGTACATGTCACCTGAGCAAACGGAACATTTTACAAAAATTTTATCAGCTTGGCGCAACCAGCTCAGGGAAGAAGTTGATCGTACTGTGCACCACATGCAGGACGAAGCAGCGAATTTTCCAGATCCTGTTGACCGAGCTTCTCAAGAAGAAGAATTCAGCCTAGAGTTACGTAACCGTGACCGTGAGCGCCGTCTTATCAAGAAAATTGAGAAGACACTAGATAAGATCGAAGAAGACGATTTCGGCTTCTGCGACTCTTGCGGTGTCGAGATTGGTATTCGTCGTCTTGAAGCTCGTCCAACTGCTGACCTTTGTATTGACTGTAAAACACTTGCAGAGATCAAAGAGAAACAGATGCAAGGTTAATTCTTGCGGATGTAAAGAAAGGGAGCTTTGGCTCCCTTTTTTGTTTGTTCTAAAAAGCGGGTTATATCGTTGTTGATAGCGATAAACTAATCGCCAAACGTCTTAAGAATCGGCTACTGCGGTACCATCAAGATTAGGTTTTCACTTATGAATTATATCGGACGCTTTGCACCATCACCGTCAGGTCCTCTTCATTTTGGCTCACTGGTTGCTGCTCTTGGTAGCTACTTTCAAGCGAAATCTCACCAAGGACAATGGTTAGTTCGTATGGAAGACCTAGATCCACCAAGAGAAATGGCTGGCGCTGCAGACCTCATTCTTAAGACGCTTGAGGCTTACCATCTGTATTGGGACGGTGAAGTCGTTTATCAAAGCCAGCGTCATGACCTATATCAAGCTCAAATTGCTCAATGGGTCACTGACAATCAGGCCTACTACTGTCAATGTACCCGTAAGCAGATAAAGTCCTTGGGTGGGTTTTATAGTGGCCACTGCCGAGACAAAGGTTTGGTTGATTCAGGCGAACAGGCGGTGCGCTTGTGTATGGACTTTCCCATCGAGTCCTTTGACGATGTTCGTCACGGCACGATTCAAATTCCCAAAGCATTGGCTGAAGAAGATTTTATTATCAAACGCAGAGATGGGTTGTTTGCCTATAACTTGGCAGTTGTCCTTGATGACATCGAACAAGGGGTAACAGAAGTCGTTAGAGGTGCAGATCTGATAGAACCAACAGGTCGACAAATCAGTTTGTATAAGACGCTCAAGCAAAAAACCGTGAGCTACTTGCACTTACCATTGGCAACCGATGGCTTGGGGAATAAACTGTCAAAACAGAATCATGCCACCGCGATAGATCTCGACAACCCAAAACCGACGTTAATCAACGCGATGCGATTCTTAGGTTTTAATATCCCGAGTGCTCTTTGCGAGGCGTCAATAGATGAAATTTTATTGTGGGGCTGCCAGCAATGGAACGTCAATCAGTTACCTGATAGTTTACAAAAAGAGCACAGCAATGAGTTCGAAACTAACGGCAAATCGCAATAACGATACATAAAAATACCCTAACAAATACCTGTGACTAAGCAGACGATGTTCTCAAATGGCTCGCGCTAAGCTATTATTAGCCGCAATTAAACTCTGCACTACCACTTTGGACTAAGAGAAAAACAAAGCTGGCGATACCTACTTTGTTATAAACTAATGAATACAAACGACAATACCCCAAGCGAACAACGCGGATTCCACGAATTAGCTCTGAATATTTATACTCGTCAAGAGCACAATATTTCACGCAAGCAGATCAGCGACAATGCACTTAAAGTGTTATATCGCCTGAATGGTGCGGGTTTTGACGCATTTCTAGTCGGTGGTGGTGTACGCGACATCTTATTAGGCTCTCAGCCAAAAGATTTTGATATCGCGACCAACGCAACGCCAGAGCAAATCAAGCACTTATTCAGAAACTGTCGCCTTATCGGTCGACGTTTTCGCTTGGCACATATCATGTTTGGTCGTGACATCATTGAAGTAGCAACTTTCCGTGGTCACCACCAAGAGCCATCGAAAAACGTTTCTGCGCAATCTGAAGAAGGTATGTTGCTACGCGATAACGTGTACGGCAATGTTGATGAAGATGCAGAACGTCGTGACTTCACAATCAATGCGATGTACTACAACATTGCAGACTATAGCATCCACGATTACGCGGGTGGTGTAGAAGATTTAGAAGATAAGCTGATCCGCCTGATTGGCGATCCAGAAACGCGTTACCGCGAAGACCCAGTACGCATGCTACGCGCAATGCGCTTCGCCGCTAAACTGGACTTTGATATTGAGGAAGATACAGCCGACCCAATTGAAGAGTTGGCACATCTTCTAAAAGATATCCCAGCAGCGCGCCTTTACGAAGAGTCTCTAAAATTACTGCAATCAGGTCACGGTTTAGAAACCTACCACTTGATGCGTGAGTACAACCTGTTCCAGCAGATGTTCCCTTCCGTAGCGGAACACTTCACAGAAGGCTACGACTCACATACCGAGCAAATGCTTGATTTGGTACTCGACTCGACTGACCTTCGCATCGAAGATGGCAAGCGAGTAAACCCCGCGTTTATGTTTGCTGCAATGCTTTGGTACCCAATGAACAAGTTGGCAGATAAGCTTGTCGCTGAACAGGGTATGGCGCACTACGATGCGATCATGGAAGCAAGTAACATCATTCTTGATCGACAAGTAAAATCAATTGCGATTCCTCGTCGCCATACCGCAACCATTCGCGAAGTTTGGCAACTGCAACTACGACTGCCTCGCCGCAACGGTAAACGTGCCGTTCGCCTGATGGAACTCAACAAGTTCCGTGCTGGCTACGATTTCCTAGAAATGCGTGGCGAAATTGAAGGTGGCGAAACCAAAGAACTAGCAAAATGGTGGGAGCGTTATCAGACAGCAGGACGCAATATGCGTCAAGCGATGGCTAATGACGTAGCAGCACCATCAAAGTCGGGTCATCGCCGCCGTAAGACTTACAGGAACAAAAAGAGTAAGCAATCAGAATGATAACGGCTTACATTGCGGTCGGCAGTAATCTTGCCGACCCCGTTAGCCAAGCAAACTTGGCTATCGAAACGCTAAAGAATCTTCCGCGAACAACGTTTGTTGCGACCTCACAGCTATATAGTAGCACTCCAATGGGGCCGCAAAACCAACCCGACTACATCAACGCGGTAGTAGCAATTAAAACAGAATTAACGCCAATTGAACTGCTTGATTGCACTCAAAAGATCGAGCAAGAACAAGGGCGCGTCCGTAAAGACGAGCGTTGGGGTCCAAGAACCTTGGATCTCGATATCGTGTTATACGGCAATGAGGTGATCGATTCAGAGCGCTTAACCGTTCCTCATTACGGAATGAAAGAAAGAGAGTTTGTGCTCTACCCGCTTTCTGAAATCGCACCAAGTTTACAACTCCCTGATGGGACTGAGCTGACAGAACTACTAAAAATAGTAGATAAGAACGGGCTCAATGTTTGGCAGCAATAGCCAAGCGCATTAAGGAAAATCAATGAAAAAAGTAACCATTAACGACCTAATCAAGTGCAAACAAGAAGGCCGTAAATTCGCGACGTCGACAGCTTATGATGCAAGTTTTGCTCAATTATTCGAAAGCCAAGATATGCCAGTTCTACTTGTCGGTGACTCACTTGGCATGGTTCTACAAGGTCGTAACGATACATTACCAGTAACCGTTGAAGATATTGCTTACCATACTCGCTCAGTGCGTGCTGGGAGCCCAAACTGTCTTCTTATGGCTGACATGCCATTCATGAGTTATGCCACACCAGAGCAAGCCTGTGAGAACGCAGCAACCTTAATGCGCGCTGGTGCGAATATGGTGAAAATCGAAGGCGGAAGCTGGTTGATTGAAACTGTGAAGATGCTAACAGAACGTGCTGTACCAGTATGTGCACACTTAGGCTTAACGCCTCAATCGGTAAACATTTTTGGTGGTTACAAAGTTCAAGGTCGTGACAACGAGCAAGCCGATAAAATGGTTGCTGATGCGCTAGCACTGCAAAATGCAGGAGCTCAAATCGTTCTTCTTGAATGTGTACCAGCTTCATTAGCAAAAAGAATTACAGAAGCTTGTGACGTACCAGTTATCGGTATCGGCGCAGGTAATGTTACCGATGGTCAGATCTTGGTTATGCATGACATGTTCGGTATTTCTGCGAACTACATGCCGAAATTCTCTAAGAATTTCCTAGCTGAAACAGGTGATATGCGTAAAGCCGTCGCTCTATACAAAGAAGAAGTAGAGAGCGCACGTTTCCCTGATGATGCTCATACAATCGCTTAGGAGTAACTATGCAAACTTTTGCTGAAATAGCGGCTCTTCGTGAGCAGATTAAACAGTTTAAGCGTGATGGACGTACGGTTGCTTTTGTCCCAACAATGGGAAACCTACATGAAGGTCACCTAACTCTGGTCAAGAAAGCTCGTGAACTAGCTGACATTGTTGTTGTAAGCATTTTTGTTAACCCAATGCAGTTTGATCGCGCCGACGACCTAAATAACTACCCTCGTACGTTAGAAGCCGATTTAAACAAACTAACAGGCGAAGGTGTTGAGTTAGTCTTTACGCCAACACCAGAGGTTATGTACCCAGATGGATTGGACAAACAGACGTTTGTTGAAGTCCCGGGTATATCTCATATGCTTGAAGGTGCCTCTCGTCCAGGTCACTTCCGCGGTGTATCAACAATTGTCACGAAACTGTTTAATATCGTTCAGCCAGACTTTGCATGCTTCGGTGAGAAAGATTTCCAACAACTTGCTGTGATTCGCCAGATGACAACTGACTTAGCGCTAGATATTGAGATTGTGGGCGTAGCGACTGTTCGTGAAATGGATGGTTTAGCAATGAGCTCTCGCAATAGCAACCTAACGATTGACGAACGTCAGCGAGCTCCAGTTCTAGCGCGCACTATGCGTTGGATCAGCAGTGCTATTCGTGGTGGTCGTGATGATTACGCGTCTGTCATTGAAGATGCAACAGACCAACTGCGCGCAGCAGACCTGCAACCGGATGAAATATTCATTTGTGATGTGAAAACGTTACAAGCAATCACTTCAGAATCGACTCAAGCAGTGATTCTAATGTCGGCTTTCCTAGGTAAGACTCGTCTTATCGACAACCAAGTTTTAGATTTGGTCACGGAAACGAAAGAAGAAGTGAAAGAAGAAACTGCTGAGTAATCGCTTTATTCTCTTTACGTAAACCAGGTTCTACCGCAAAGCACAGATGAAAAACATAAAAAAGGTCGATGTAATATCGACCTTTTTCTTTGCCTGCGATTCAGGATAATTAATAGCTCCTGGATAATTAATAGCTCCTGGATAACTAATAGCTCCTGGATAACTAAAAGTTAGCTACGTAAGCCGATCCCCTTTGTAACTAAGTAATGTGCAATGCCATACAGCACGACAATAAACACACCTAGTACGCCAAACGACGTCACAATACCCACATCAGACACACCCAAAAAGCCATATCTAAACGCGTTTACCATATACACGATAGGGTTCAACTTCGATACACCTTGCCAGAATTCAGGCAATAGACTGATCGAGTAGAACACACCACCCAGATACGTCAGCGGCGTTAAAATGAAGGTTGGGATAATAGAAATATCATCAAACGTGCGTGCGAATACAGCGTTGATCAAACCACCCAGAGCAAACACAACCGACGTGAGAAATACCGTCGCAATGATCACGCCCCAGTGGTCGACTTGAAGGTCAACAAAGAACAGCGATACAAAGGTGACGATAGTACCCACTAACAAGCCACGCACCACGCCGCCCATTACGAAGCCGGCGATAATCACGTAGTTAGGAACAGGTGCTACAAGCAGCTCTTCAATGTTCTTCTGGAATTTGGCACTAAAGAACGATGAAGCAACGTTGGAATATGAGTTGGTGATCACCGACATCATGATCAGACCGGGCACAATGTATTCCATGTAGCTAAAGCCGTTCATTTCACCAATACGCGCACCAATCAGGTTACCGAAGATGATGAAGTAAAGCGTCATGGTGATCGCTGGCGGCACTAGAGTTTGCACCCAGATACGCGTGAAGCGATTGATCTCTTTGGTCAACAAGCTGCAGAAAGCGGTCCAATATAGGCTGTACATATTATTTATTCCCCTCACGGACGATACTCACAAATAGCTCTTCTAGGCGGTTTGCTTTGTTACGCATAGAGAGAACTTTTACCTGCTGCTCACTCAATTGATCAAAGATGGTATTCAAACCTAGATTCTTGTCGATTTCGATTTCTAGCGAGCCATTAACCATCACTTGGCTATTCACACCTTCAAGTTTAGGTTCAGTCGCACCCTCTTCAAGATCAAGAATAAAGGTCTCGGCACTCAACTTACCCAACAGCGACTTCATTGTGGTGTTCTCAATCAACTCACCACGATTGATGATACCAATGTTACGACACAGCATTTCCGCTTCTTCTAGATAGTGCGTAGTTAAAATAATGGTGATGCCCTGCTTCTCGTTGATCTCCTTGAGGAATTCCCACATTGAACGACGCAATTCAATATCAACACCCGCCGTTGGTTCATCAAGAATTAACAAATGAGGCTCATGCATCAGTGCACGCGCGATCATCAAACGACGCTTCATACCACCAGATAAGTTACGCGCACGTTCGCCACGCTTTTCCCACAAATCGAGCTGAGATAAGTACTTTTTAGCGCGTTCTTTAGCAAGAGCTTTCGGTACACCGTAGTAACCGGCTTGTTGTAGCACGATCTGCTCAACCGTTTCGAACGGGTTAAAGTTAAACTCTTGCGGGACTAAACCTAAGTTCAACTTCGCTAACTCCAGATCGGTATCAATGTCGTAGCCGAACACTTTCACCTTGCCTGACGTTTTATTAACCAGTGAAGAAATAACACCAATGGTGGTGGATTTACCCGCACCATTTGGGCCAAGTAGTGCGTAAAAGTCGCCTTTTTCTACTTGTAAACTCACGCCCTTAAGAGCCTCAAAGCCCCCTGCATAAGTTTTTCTTAGTTGCTCAATTTCTAATGCATACATAGAGGTAGACTGCCATTTGCTATAGATAAGATGTTGATGACCGAATTTGAGGAAGAGAGTAATGCTTAAAACGAGCTAGCAGAAAACTAACTCAAACTTGTTTACTCAGCCATTTTGCAAACAAGTTTATCGTTGATTGACGATTAATACAAATACCGAGTGAGGCTTTATTTCGAAAGCGAACAAGAATATTAGGTAGGTAAAGAGCAATTCAGTGTTCAGTAAACATAAAAAATGCCGCGAAGTTATTCACTTAGCGGCACTCATTATTAATATGGAATCGAGCACTAATGACTCATTCATCTAAACCTATAACAGAAGGTTAAACTGTCTCAAATTGATGTTCATCTCTGTCGACGTAGCTTGTTGCTGCCGTCAGGGCTTCATATCTGAATCGATAGGTGTTGGATTCAGGTACAAGATCAATCACGTGGAATTTTTCTAATTGCTGACGAGTATTCTCATTAGGACACAATAAGTACACCTCACACTGCCCATCTAGGGCATCTTTAATCGCATTTTCTAGCGCTAAGCCAACGGTAACATCAATCATAGGCACATCAGTTAGATCTAAGATCATCGCTTCATAATCAGAAATGCTCGAGTGTTGACGTGAAATCGCTTTTGAAACACTGAATATCATCGGCCCAGAAAGGTAGAAGAACAGCACTTTACCATTGGCACTATCCAGTAACTGACGTTCACTGTCAGTCAATGGGATATCGTCTTCATCATCGCCATCACTGATCGCCTTAACTTGTCTAGCTTGCTCTCGACTCAGCCTTTCAATGATCAGAATGTTTGAGATAAAAACGCCCAGCCCGACCGCAATAATTAGATCAACGAATACGGTTAATAACATCACACCGTACATGACACCCATGCCGGCATAACTCACCTTGTGTGCGCGCTGAATAAAACTCCAATCAAGGATGTTGAAACCGACATACATCGCGATACCAGCCAACACCGCCATAGGAATGGGCTCTGTTAAGCCTCCCGCAACCAATACCACTAGCGCAAGCACCAAAGCACGAATAACACCAGAAAGCGGAGAACGAGCCCCTACCTGAATGTTGGTCACGGTGCCCATGGTTGCGCCCGCACCGGGTAGCGCACCAAACAGACCAGAAATCATATTCGCAATGCCTTGGCCACGAAGTTCTTTGTCTGAATCATGCTCTTTACGAGTCAATGAATCTCCGATAACTGCAGTCAAAAGCGTATCAATACAACCAAGAGTACCTAGCACCAAAGCATCGATAACCATTGTGGTGAATTGCTCAGAGCTGATAGTCGGAATAACAAGAGAAGGTAAGCCTGCGGGAATTTCACCAATACGGCGAATAGAATCGGTATCAAAGATAATAACGGATAAGAGCGTTACAGCCACTAAAGCGACCAATTGAGCGGGCACATACTTACGATATTTAGCTGGAAAACCGAAAAGGATACCAAGCGTTAATACCCCTAAAAACAGCTCGCTGACTTTCAGATTAGCTAGCGTATCAGGAAGTGCCGAAAGTGTGCCCATCACTCCGCCAGAAGGGGCTGCGTGCCCTAGCAAAGGAGAAAGTTGCAGAATGACAAGAATCACGCCGATACCAGACATAAAGCCAGATATCACGCTATATGGCATCAAAGTGACGTACTTTCCTAGCTTTAATGTACCGAGTAATATCTGAAAAGCACCCGCCATCATTACCACGGTAAAGGTCATTGCCATCCCGGTTTCAGGGTACTTGGCCACCATGCTGGTCATTACTGCCGTCATGATCACTGTCATCGGCCCGGTAGGCTCTGATATCAAGCTGCTTGAGCCACCAAACAATGCCGCAAATAGGCCCACCATGATGGCGCCCCAAAGGCCAGCTTCCGCGCCCGCACCAGAAGCGACACCAAATGCCAACGCTAAAGGCAATGAGATGATGGCTGTAGTTACACCGCCAAACATATCTCCTTTGAGATTGATATCCGTAAAACGACTTCCAAACAAAACACACCTTCCTGATGATGAAATGACAAACCTTATCACTTTAACAAATGTATCAACGGTTCAGAAAGTGTTAATTTAATCACACTATTCGTCTCTTATATTCGGATTAAGCCTTTTACGCTAAGTTAATGATTTTAACGACTAGTACACGTCAGATGAGTACTATTTGACACAGTTTTTACAAGATTGAATTTGTAACATTGTGTATAGTTAGAGTTCTTAATTAAGGGATGTAAGACGCAAAATGCCAGAGATTAAACAGCTTTTTGAAAACAACTCTAAATGGTCAGAAGAAATTCGCTCTCAACGACCAGAGTATTTTACAACGCTTGAAGAGGGTCAAAGCCCTGGTTTTCTATGGATAGGCTGCTCAGATAGCCGCGTTCCGGCCGAGCGTCTCACTGGTTTGTATTCTGGCGAACTGTTTGTTCACCGAAATGTCGCTAATCAAGTAGTTCATACCGACCTAAACTGCTTATCAGTAGTGCAATACGCTGTCGATGTACTCAAAGTTAAACACGTTATTGTTTGTGGTCACTACGGCTGTGGCGGTGTTAACGCAGCGATTGATAACCCTAAACTGGGTCTTATCAACAACTGGCTACTCCACATACGCGATAACTATCTTAAGTACCGTAAGCAAATTGAATCTCTGCCTCGTGAACAATGGGGTGACAAGTTATGCGAAATTAACGTTGCAGAACAAGTCTACAATCTTGGTAACTCAACCATCATGCAAAGCGCATGGGAACGTGGACAAGATATTGAAATCCACGGTGTGGTTTATGGTATTGGTAATGGCAAACTGCAAGATCTTGGTGTTCGTTGCTCAAGTAATGACACTTTAGAAAACAGCCATTTAGCGGCGCTTGATAAAATCCTATCGTCTCCAATCCTAGGTTAATTCTTAACGTCTAACCAGTAGATATAAGAAAGAATAGATATAAGAAAGAATAGATATAAGAAAGGCTCGCGTTTTGCGAGCCTTTCTTGTTTGTGTTCAACAGAGTCGTTATTACTCTTGAGGTACAACTTTACCGATGTACGGTAGGTGACGATATTTTTGTGCGTAGTCGATACCCACACCAACAACGAATTCATCTGGGATTTCAAAACCAATCCACTTTGTGTCTACAATGACTTCACGACGAGAAGGCTTGTCTAATAACGTACAAATTTCGATAGATTTAGGACCACGCAGGCTCAGAATTTCTTTTACTTTAGTCAGCGTGTTACCAGTATCGATAATGTCTTCTACAAGTAGAACATCTTTACCTTGGATGTCATCATCAAGGTCTTTCAAAATACGAACATCACGTGAGCTTTCCATGCCGTTGCCGTAGCTAGAGGCTGTCATGAAATCCACTTGGTGAGTTAAATCGATAGCACGAGCGAGATCCGCCATAAAGACAAAAGATCCGCGCAATAAGCCAACTAAAACTAGATCTTCGCTACCTTGGTAGTGCTCCGTGATCTGCTTGCCTAGTTCGTTCACTCGATCCTGAACTTCTTGCTCAGAGATCATGACTTCAACTGTATGCTTCATACTGCTCTCATTTTATTTGGTGATTACGACGAATGTTGACACTTTCGTCAGTTGTGTCGCTCAATTTTGTGCGTAAGTCTAGCACTGCTCAAATACCCACACCACCTTATGGTTCGAATTTACTGTTAGATTCTCAATGAAATGTGCATTGGTGCGTTATCCAATACTCGCATCCTTTCACATCAACACTGATCACGCTTTATGTATCAAGTTTGATGTAACTGTCTATAAAACAAGCACAAGGGATTGACCATTCACATATGCACCATTACACTCATCTTGGCTTAAATAATGATAAAATCATTAATATAAAAATTCGTTGGCAAGGAAAAACAAAATGGACTCAATAACGAAGAGACCTAGAACTAGGCTTTCACCCTTAAAAAGAAAACTTCAATTGATGGAAATCGCACTTGAAGTATTCTCTCGCCGTGGCATAGGCCGCGGTGGACACGCTGACATTGCCGACATCGCTCAGGTGTCAGTAGCAACAGTATTTAACTACTTCCCTACCCGTGAAGATCTGGTTGATGAAGTACTTAACCACGTTGTTCGTCAATTCTCGAACTTCCTTTCAGACAACATTGACCTAGATATTCACGCAAAAGAAAATCTACATAATATTGCGACTGAAATGGTGACGTTAGTGGCTCAAGATAGCAATTGGTTAAATGTATGGTTCGAATGGAGTGCATCAACTCGCGATGAAGTGTGGCCTCTATTTGTAACCACTAACCGCACTAACCAGATGTTAGTACAAAACATGTTTAGCAAGGCGATTGAACGCGGCGAAGTCTGTGACGATCACGATCCTAAACATCTAGCAAATCTATTCCACGGCATTTGCTACTCGCTATTCATCCAAGCGAAACGTGCTGATACACAAGAAGAGCTTTCGACCTTGACGGATAGCTACTTGAACATGCTGTGCATTTATAAGTAGATTCGATCTTCGAACAAAACTAAAGGGTTGGCTTTTACGCTAACCCTTTTTTATTTCCTCTCACCTAATCAGATTCCCTATTCCTTCCTTCGTCACTCTAAAGAATGACGGATATAAAGAACCACTACGCTTAACTTCATCGTCACTATAAACGACAGACAAAAAAATTAATCAGACACTAAAGCCTGAGCTTCCCTATTCCTTCCTTCGTCACTCTAGAGAATGACGGATATAAAGAACCACTACGCTTCACTTCGTCATCCTCAAGAGCGAGGGACGAGCGAGTTGGGGATCTCTTACAAGCATGACGACCATCTTTTCTTCAGACATAAAAAAACCGCTGACGAATCAGCGGCTTTTATAATCTAGATATACTCAAAATAATTGGAGTTGCAGCTAGGTGACCCTTTCTTTGTTAAGTGACTGAAGTTCAGCCCTATGGGCATAGATTTACTATGTGATTAGGGTGAACTTACGCAGTTAACAACGCTGCGGCTTCAAGTATGAAGAGTATTTACTTTTTCTTTTTCACTGCTTTCTTATTTGGAAGGTCAGTGATTGAACCTTCGAATACTTCCGCAGCAAGACCAACAGACTCGTGTAGAGTTGGGTGAGCGTGGATAGTCAGTGCGATATCTTCTGCATCACAACCCATTTCGATTGCTAGGCCGATTTCGCCAAGAAGTTCACCACCGTTAGTACCAACAACAGCACCACCGATTACGCGATGAGTCTCTTTATCGAAGATCATCTTAGTCATACCGTCAGCACAGTCTGAAGCGATTGCACGACCAGAAGCAGCCCAAGGGAAAGTAGCAACTTCGTAGTTCAGGCCTTCCGCTTTCGCTTCTTTCTCAGTCTTACCTACCCAAGCTACTTCTGGCTCAGTGTACGCAATTGATGGGATTACTTTAGGATCGAAGTAGTGCTTCTTACCAGAGATAACTTCAGCAGCTACGTGACCTTCATGCACACCTTTGTGAGCAAGCATTGGTTGACCAACAACATCACCGATCGCGTGGATGTGAGGAACGTTAGTACGCATTTGCTTATCAACATTGATGAAACCGCGCTCATCAACTTCGATACCTGCTTTTTCAGCGTCGATAAGTGCACCGTTTGGAACACGACCGATAGCAACAAGAACTGCATCGTAGCGCTCAGCTTCTGCTGGTGCTTTCTTGCCTTCCATTGAAACGTAGATACCGTCTTCTTTCGCTTCAACCGCTGTTACTTTAGTTTCAAGCATTAGCTTGAACTTATCTTTAATGCGCTTAGTGAAGACTTTTACGATGTCTTTATCCGCAGCAGGGATAACTTGATCGAACATCTCAACAACTTCAACTTTAGAACCTAGAGAGTGGTAAACCGTACCCATCTCAAGACCGATGATACCACCGCCCATGATAAGCAGTTTTTCTGGTACTTCGTTTAGTTCTAGTGCATCCGTAGAGTCCCAAATACGTGGATCTTCATGTGGGATGAACGGAAGTTTGATTGGGCGAGAACCCGCAGCAATGATTGCGTTGTCGAAGTTAACTGTCGTTGCTTCGCCTTCGCCTTCAACAAGAATGCTGTTAGGACCAGTGAACTTACCAAAACCGTTAACAACTGTAACGTTACGCATCTTAGCCATACCGCCAAGACCGCCAGTCAGTTGATCAACTACTTTTTCTTTCCAGATACGGATCTTGTTGATGTCCGTCTGTGGCTCGCCGAATACAACGCCGTGCTCTGCCATCGCTTTTGCTTCTTCAATTACTTTAGATACGTGAAGAAGTGCTTTTGATGGAATACAACCAACGTTTAGACATACACCACCAAGAGTGCTGTAACGTTCAACTAGTACTGTTTCTAGACCTAAATCCGCACAACGGAATGCCGCTGAGTAACCAGCAGGACCTGAACCAAGTACAACAACTTGGGCTTTAATTTCTTTGCTCATTGTGACCTCTTGTAGTCATTATCCCTAACAGGCTGAGTAGATGTTCTTAAAATTATTGGGCTTTCAAACAGGAAACATTTTACAGAGATGTTAACAGTGTGAAAGTAGCTTTAAGTTAGCCTGTGAGCTAGACAACAATTCCCCCGCAGTTTATGAGAAATGCCGGAAACTGTTCTCTAAAAATAGTCTTTATATAAAGAATTAAGGTGACCCGAAAGTCACCTTAATAATTACTTTCTCAATTACAGTACTAGACGACGAATGTCAGATAGTGCGCTGTTTAGGAAAGTAATGAAGCGTGCACCTTCAGCACCATCGATCACACGGTGATCGTATGATAGAGACAGTGGAAGCTGTAGACGTGGTTGGAACTCTTTGCCATTCCAAACAGGCTTAATTTCAGACTTAGATACACCTAGGATACCTACTTCTGGAGCATTTACGATTGGAGTAAATGCAGTACCGCCAATACCACCAAGGCTAGAGATTGTGAAACAACCGCCTTGCATGTCTGCCGCTGTTAGCTTACCAGAACGTGCTTTCTTAGAAACAGCCATTAGCTCTTCAGATAGCTCGTAAATGCCTTTCTTGTTCACGTCTTTGAAAACAGGAACAACTAGGCCGTTTGGTGTATCAACAGCGATACCCACGTTTACGTACTTCTTAAGAATGATGCTTTCGCCATCTTCAGAAAGAGAAGAGTTAAACGCTGGGAATGCTTCTAACGCTTTAGCAACAGCTTTCATGATGAACACAAGTGGAGTGATCTTCATGCCAGTGTCTTTCTTCGCTTCGATTGCGTTCTGTTCTTTACGGAATGCTTCTAGCTCAGTGATGTCTGCGTTGTCCCACTGTGTAACGTGCGGGATCATTACCCAGTTACGGTGCAGGTTAGCGCCAGAGATCTTCTTAATCTTAGAAAGCTTCTGAACTTCAGTTTCGCCGAACTTGCTGAAGTCAACTTTTGGCCACGGTAGTAGACCAAGAGCAGAACCATCGCCGCCTTTGCCAGATGCTGCTGCACCAGACTCAAGACGCTTAAGTGCATCTTTAACGTAAGACTGAACGTCTTCTTTAAGTACGCGACTCTTACGACCAGTACCTTTAACTTTCGCTAGATTTACACCGAATTCACGAGCTAGACGACGAACAACTGGAGATGCGTGAGCGTACTCGCCGTTCTCTTGGAAGTCGCCAGCTGCTGGAGCTACTGCTTCTGCTTTAGGTGCAGGTGCTGCTGCCGGAGCTGCTGCTTGTGCTGGAGCTGAAGCCGCTACTGCTACTGGAGCTGCGCCTTCAACAACGAAAGTCATGATTGAAGAGCCTGTTGACACTTTGTCGCCAGCTGCAATCTTGATTTCTTTTACTGTACCAGCGAATGGTGCAGGCACTTCCATTGAAGCTTTGTCGCCTTCAACAGTAATTAGAGATTGCTCTTCTTCTACTGTATCGCCAACCGCTACCATGATCTCAGTAACTTCTACTTCGTCACCACCGATATCAGGAACGTTCACTTCTTTCTCAGCAGATGCTGCTGGAGCCGCTGCAACTGGTGCCGCCGCTGGAGCAGGAGCTGCTGCAACTGGAGCGCCAGAACCTGCCACTTCAAATACCATTACTAGAGAACCAGTAGATACTGAATCACCAGAAGCGATCTTGATTTCTTTAACGATACCAGCAAATGGTGCAGGAACTTCCATTGAAGCCTTGTCACCTTCAACAGTAAGAAGAGATTGCTCTTCTTCTACTGCGTCGCCAATAGCTACCATGATTTCAGTTACTTCAACTTCATCACCGCCGATATCAGGAACGTGAACTTCTTTAAGCTCGTTCGCAACAGAAGGGGCCGCCGCTGCAGGAGCTGCTGCAACTGGTGCCGCCGCTTCAACTGCTGGCGCAGCCGGTGCTGCTGCACCTTCCGCTTCGAAGATCATGATAAGAGAACCAGTAGAAACAGAATCGCCTTCTGCTATTTTGATTTCTTTAACGATACCCGCTTGAGACGCAGGAACTTCCATTGAAGCTTTGTCGCCTTCAACAGTGATCAGTGACTGTTCTTCTTCAACCTTGTCGCCAACGTTTACAAGAATCTCAGTTACTTCAACCTCGTCAGCACCGATGTCTGGTACATTAATTTCGATTGTCATTGTATTTACCTACCTTAATGCCAGTCTTATGCGTATTGCGGGTTAATTTTGTCTGCGTCGATGCCGAATTTAGCAATTGCTTCAGCAACTACTGATTTCTCAACATCACCACGTTTAGCCAGTTCAGTAAGTGCTGCAACAACAACGTAGCCTGCATTTACTTCGAAGTGACGACGTAGGTTTTCACGGCTGTCTGAGCGACCGAAACCGTCAGTACCAAGTACTTTGTAAGACTCAGAAGGCATGAATGCACGTACTTGCTCAGCGTAGTTCTTCATGTAATCCGTAACTGCGATTGCAGGTTCGTTACCAAGAACAGTTGTGATGTACGGTACTTTCTCTTCAGCTTCTGGGTGAAGCATGTTGTCACGCTCTACCGCTTGGCCGTCACGAGTCAATTCGTTGAACGACGTTACAGAGAATACATCAGATGCTACGCCGTACTCTTCGCTCAGGATCTTAGCTGCTTTACGCGCTTCGTTCATGATAGTACCAGAGCTCATTAGTTGAACTTTGCCCTTAGCACCAGCGTGAGATTCAAGCTTGTAGATACCTTTACGGATGCCTTCTTCAGCGCCTTCTGGCATTGCTGGCATTGCGTAGTTCTCGTTCATTACTGTTAGGTAGTAGTAAACATTCTCTTGGTTCTCACCGTACATGCGACGGATACCGTCTTGCATGATTACCGCTAGCTCGTAAGCAAACGTTGGGTCGTAAGAGATACAGTTAGGTACTGTGTTCGCCATGATGTGCGAGTGGCCATCTTCGTGCTGTAGACCTTCGCCGTTTAGCGTTGTACGGCCTGCAGTTGCACCAAGTAGGAAACCACGAGCTTGTTGGTCACCTGCTAACCAAGCCATGTCACCAATACGTTGGAAACCGAACATTGAGTAGTAGATGTAGAACGGAATCATCGGTAGATCGTTTGTGCTGTATGAAGTTGCAGCTGCAACCCATGAAGCCATAGAACCTAGTTCGTTGATACCTTCTTGAAGAACTTGACCAGAAGTCGCTTCTTTGTAGTAAGAAACGATGCCTTTATCTTCAGGCGTGTAGTCTTGACCGTGTGGGTTGTAGATACCAACCTGACGGAATAGACCTTCCATACCGAATGTACGAGCTTCATCACAGATGATAGGAACAATGTTCTTACCAATGTTCTTATCTTTAAGAAGGATGTTAAGCGTACGTACATAAGCCATCGTTGTAGAGATATCACGCTTCTGTTCACCCAGTAGAGGTGCGAATGCGTCTAGCTCAGGAACTTTGAACTCTTGAGTGAATTTTGGCAGACGCTGAGGAGTGTAACCTTGTAGTGCTTTACGACGAGCATGTAGGTATTCGTACTCCGCTGAACCTTCTTCCAGTGTTAGGTAAGGAAGCTCAGATACTTTCTCATCAGAAAGGATGTCTTGTAGGCCTAGACGGTCACGTAGGTATTGTACGTGAGTCATGTCCATCTTCTTAACACCGTGAGCGATGTTCTTACCTTCTGCAGCTTCACCCATACCGTAACCTTTAACTGTCTTAGCTAGGATTACTGTTGGTTTGCCACCTGTCTCTTTTGCATTGTTGAATGCAGCGAACAGTTTAGAAGAATCGTGACCACCACGTTTCAGTTCGAAGATTTGGTCGTCAGTCATGTCTGCAACTAGTGCAGCTGTTTCTGGGTACTTACCAAAGAAGTGCTCACGTACGTATGCGCCATCTTTAGATTTGAATGTTTGGTAGTCACCATCGATAGTTTCATTCATTAGTTGAAGAAGCTTACCAGTCGTGTCTTTAGCTAGTAGAGAATCCCAGTTGCTACCCCAGATAACTTTAACAACGTTCCAACCTGCGCCTTTAAATAGGCCTTCAAGTTCTTGGATGATGCTACCGTTACCCATTACAGGGCCGTCTAGACGCTGTAGGTTACAGTTGATTAGGAAACATAGGTTGTCTAGCTTCTCACGCGCAGCGAAAGAGATAGCACCACGTGATTCTGGCTCATCCATCTCACCGTCGCCTAGGAAAGCGTATACACGTTGAGCAGAAGTATCTTTCATGCCACGACCTTCAAGGTACTTAAGGAAGCGCGCTTGGTAGATAGCAGAGATAGGGCCTAGACCCATAGATACTGTAGGGAACTGCCAGAACTCAGGCATCAGTTTAGGGTGCGGGTAAGAAGGGATACCTTTACCATCAACTTCTTGACGGAAGTTATCTAGCTGTTCTTCAGTTAGACGACCTTCAACGAATGCACGAGAGTAGATACCAGGAGAGATATGACCTTGGTAGTAAACTAGATCGCCACCGTCTGTCTCGTTTGGAGCACGGAAGAAGTGGTTAAAACATACTTCGTAGAACGCAGCAGCTGACTGGTAAGAAGCCATGTGACCACCAAGGTCTAGGTCTTTCTTAGAAGCACGCAATACAATCATGATTGCGTTCCAGCGAATAATCGAACGAATACGACGCTCAAGAGTTACGTCACCAGGGTAAGCTGGCTCTTGTGCTGCTGGAATTGTGTTGATGTAATTCGTGTTGATGCCTGTAGCCATATCAACACCATCTAAACGCGCTTTATCTAGAACTTGTTCTAGTAAAAACTGTGCACGTTCTACACCTTCTTCACGTACTACTGACTCAAGAGCTTCTAACCAATCTTGAGTTTCCAGAGCATCAACGTCATGCTTCATGTCAGACATGGCGATCTATCCTTTTTGTTAGTTGGATTCTACTAAACACGTAAAAAGCCGAAGTATTACGACTATTTACCCTGTTGGATTCGACGTAAAGAACGTTCGCGGCGCGATTCTTCTTTGGTCAAATCCATCAATGTTTCTTCGATGTAAGCTAAATGAGAGTGTGACATTTCACGCGCCTGTTCTGGCTGTCCTGAAACGATCGCATCTACAATGTTAGCTCGATGTATACTCACTTTCTCCACAACGTCTTTACGACGATGCAACAGTTTTAAATTTTCTAAGACGTTTTGTTCGAGTAACGGAGCCAAGCTACGAACAATGTGCAATAACACCACATTGTGCGCTGCCTCTGTTAAAGCAATAAGAAAAGCCATCACAGCTGCAGACTCGGCTTCAATATCACCCTTATCTTGCGCACCGCGAATTTTTTCTTGGCATGCTTGAATTCGAGCAAAGTCTTCATCAGTACCACGTAATGCCGCGAAGTAAGCCGAAATCCCTTCCATCGCATGACGCGATTCCAACAAGTCTAGTTGGGTTTCAGAATGGGAGGACAACAAATTAAGCAAAGGATCTGAAAAGCTTTTCCAGATATTTTCGCTAACAAACGTACCTCCACCTTGACGGCGAGTAAGCAAGCGTTTTGCTTCTAAACGTTGTATCGCTTCTCGGATTGAAGGACGAGACACATCGAACTGTTTCGCCAGTTCACGCTCAGGCGGCAGCTGCTGCCCTGGAGCCAGTGTTCCTTCCACTATCAACCTTTCTAACTCTTGTTCGATAACGTCCGAGAGTTTTGGCTGACGAATCCTTTGATAAGCCATAGTTTGTTGTTCTTCTTTTTCTTCGCTGACAATTGGTATTACCAATTTTAAGTTGGGCAGAAATTAACATAATTAAAACGCCACTGTCCAGACTAAAATTGACCTGAATCATAGAACACAGCACGAATTAACCATGATTTAACAAATGAAATTTAAAACAGCAACCAATTTGGTCTTACCATTTACAGGGGTAATACTTTTGGGGAGTATCCGTGCTAGAAAGTTTCAGGATAAAAATGGATTGTTTCAGAAAGATGAGTGCCACTTGATTAAAAATCAAACCAAGCGCACATTAGAGGTAGAAATCCTGTTCATAAGTTTTAATATTAGATCGTTTGATAAGCTCGTCACACTCTCGATTTATTGACGCCCTCCCCCTAACCACTTTATTTACATCGCAACAACAAAAATTCACAAGTCACTATGCTAGGCGTTGACTATTCAACCACTAGCAACAATAAGAACATCTTCGATAATGAGGCTTAAACCTTGAGCTCGCCTTTAAACTTCTGCCAATCAAAAACCAAACCGGGGTCAGTTTTTCGTAGCGGGGCTATGTATTGATGGCCAGTGATACGCTGGCGCGTAATCTGCGGGAACGTCGACATCAATGTATTCGTCAATTGAGTCAAAGATTGATATTGCTGCTCGGTATAAGCAACAAAGTCACTGCCTTCCAATTCAATGCCAATCGAGTAGTCATTACATCTTTCACGGCCAGCGAAGCTCGATTGACCCGCATGCCAAGCTCGGTCTAAGAAAGAAACGAACTGCACCACTTCCCCATCGCGGCGAATCAAGCAATGTGCCGAAACGCCCATTTGGTGAATCACTTTAAAAAATGGATGATCTGCCGGATCAAGTTTGCCCGTGAAAAACTGTTCAATGTAAGGGCCGCCAAATTGGCCCGGTGGTAAACTAATGTTATGAACCACCAGCAGAGAGATATCGTCGGTGCTGGGTCTAGCATCAAAATACGGAGAAGGAACATGCCGAGCATTGTCGTACCATCCGTTGGAGCTGATCGTCATCTTAGTCTCGCTTTCTTTTCTACTAGCGCAATAAGATTGTGACTTTGCCCATAGAGCAGTCGCGCTAGCCTCTTTAATTTGAAGTTAAGCAAGAGTATCATTCCATTCCCACTCCCTTTCAAGATTAGATTTGCGATGAAAAACACACATAACAGCCACCAACGCCTTGATTACTTAAAAGAGCAACTGCCGCTAGAGATCACTCGCGCAGTCGCTGAGACCATCAAAGAAGATCTAGGTGGAACGTTAGATCCAGCGGCTGATATTACGGCAAGTCTAATCCCTGCAGACGCAATCAACAGCGCAACCATCATTACCCGTGAACATGGTGTATTCTGTGGTAAAGCTTGGGCTGATGAAGTGTTTAAGCAATTGGGCGGTGAAGTCACTATCGAGTGGAACGTAGAAGACGGTGACAAAGTTGAACCAAACCAAACACTTTGCACGCTAACAGGACCTGCTCGCGCACTTTTAACCGGTGAGCGTAACGCAATGAACTTTATTCAAACACTATCTGGTTGTGCGACGGCGACAGCAATCTACGCTGACAAAATCAAACACACAGAATGCCGCCTATTAGACACGCGTAAAACAATTCCAGGACTTCGCAGCGCACTAAAATACGCTGTGGCTTGTGGTGGTGGCTTCAACCACCGTATTGGCGTTTTCGATGCGTACCTAATCAAAGAAAACCATATCATCGCATGTGGTGGCATTGAGAAAGCGATCTCGACAGCAAAAGAGCTGAACCCGGGTAAGCCAGTGGAAGTGGAAACAGAAAGCCTAGCAGAGCTTGAGCAAGCGATCAGCGCCGGTGCAGACATCATCATGCTAGATAACTTCACCACTGACATGATGCGTGAAGCCGTTAAAATTAACGCAGGTCGTGCAGCACTAGAAAACTCAGGTAACGTGACTTTAGATACGATTGCAGAGTTCGCTGAAACGGGTGTCGATTACATCTCAGTAGGTGCACTGACTAAGCATCTAAAAGCAATGGACCTTTCAATGCGATTCAAAGCTTAATCTCATAGTTCTATCAATCACTTAACTTCTAGGCATGGCAATCAGCCATGCCTTTTTATTGCTTTTATTATCAGTATATCAATCAGTTAACTAAGCTGATCGCATAATTTTGCGATCCATATGAAACAACACACCAATAAATACAAAACCACTCGCGCCCACACCTGAACACCATTCCACTTCTCGATCTCAACTTCTATTCTCTCCATCAACCGGTGCTTGCACTGAAACAAACTAACGAATGGAATAGAACTATGAAAAACAAAAGAAAAAACCAGAAAGGCTTTACGCTGATTGAATTGATGATTGTAGTGGCTGTAATTGGGGTATTAGCTGCTATTGCGATACCACAATATCAGACCTACGTAAAAAAAGGAGCAGCAGGCGCTGCATATGCAACAGCTACAGCACTTAAAACAAATATTGAAGATTATATTGCTGTCAATGGTACTTACCCGGGAACTTCAGCAGCAGTTAATGCAACTCCATTCTCTCTTGGAACTGTTGCCGTAGCATCTAATAACGTTACAGTTGAAGTAACATCAGGTGGTGGTCGTGGCTCTAAAGTCATCCTATCAAGAGATACTACAAATGGTTCGTGGACTTGCGCTTTAACCGTATCGGCTGGTGTTAGTATAAACGGTTGCTCATAGGTGCTAACTAACCTCCCAACCGTTCTCCGTCAGGCTAACTTGCTTAGCCTGACTCAAAAACAAGCTGTTACAGAGCAGGTTCAAGCTTCTGGTGGGTCTACGCCTGAAGCTTTGCTCACTTTGGGCTTATTCACCGGCGAGAGTCTCGCGCATAACATTAAGGCCATTTTCGGCTTGCCGTTGGTACAACTTGGCAATACGGACTATGAAGCTTTATGCGAACAGTTAGGTCTTCGTGAACTGATCACCAAGTACTGTGCTATCCCAGTTTCCATATCTAATTCTACTCTCACACTCGCCTCTGCCGATCCAACCGACTTGCAAGCTGAAGACGATTTTAGATTCGCGACTGGATTGCAGATAGAACTCGTTGTCGCTAACTATTCAGAATTAGAAGGCGCCATACGAAAGCTGTATGGTCGCTCTATTTCCGGGCAAGACTCCAAGCGCAAAGAGATCACCCAAGATGAGCTCGCCAATCTTGTTGAAGTCTCTGATGATGAAATGAGTTCAATTGAAGATCTCAGTCAAGACGACTCCCCTGTCAGTCGATTTATCAATCAGATACTGGTTGATGCGGTGCGTAAAGGCGCATCAGACATCCACTTCGAACCTTATGAAGAAAACTACCGAGTGCGTCTGCGTTGCGATGGCATTCTTGTTGAGGTCCAACAACCCGCGTCTCATTTAAGCCGTCGGTTATCCGCTCGTTTAAAGATTCTCGCCAAACTTGATATCGCTGAACGTCGCTTACCTCAAGACGGCCGTATTAAGCTGCGTTTGAACGACGAGCTGGCGATCGATATGCGTGTGTCGACTCTGCCGACATTGTGGGGAGAAAAGATCGTACTGCGTCTTCTAGACAGCAGCGCAGCCAATTTAGATATCGATAAATTAGGTTACAGCGAGGATCAAAAAGCGCTCTATCTCAATGCCCTAAAACGCCCCCAAGGGATGATCTTAATGACTGGGCCCACAGGCAGTGGCAAAACGGTATCTCTTTACACTGGACTTCGCATGCTTAACACCTCTGAGCGTAATATCTCAACAGCTGAAGATCCGGTGGAGATCAACCTGTGTGGTATCAATCAGGTACAGGTGACGCCAAAGATCGGTTTTGGGTTTGCCGAAGCACTACGATCGTTCTTGCGACAAGACCCTGATGTAGTGATGGTCGGTGAGATCCGTGATTTAGAAACCGCAGAGATCGCGATCAAAGCATCGCAAACGGGTCACTTAGTCCTCTCGACACTCCATACTAACTCAGCTTCGGAAACCGTGACTCGACTCGCCCATATGGGGATTGAACCATTTAACCTCGCCTCGTCATTAAGCCTGATTATCGCGCAGCGACTGGCAAGGCGACTGTGCAACCACTGTAAAACAGCTGACAACTCGCCGGACATATTTCTACGTCACTCTATTCCTAACAGCCAAAACATCTACAAAGCCACCCCACAAGGATGCAATGAGTGTAATCAGGGTTACTCCGGTCGAGTGGGTATCTACGAAGTAATGCCGTTCACCGACAAACTAAAAAATAGTCTGATCAATAAACCTAACGCGTTAGAGATTGAAGATCTCGCGCGTAGAGAAGGAATGAGAACACTGCAAGAATCCGGTATCGATAAGTTGCTTGAAGGCACCACCAGCTATCAAGAACTGCAACGTGTTCTGTATCTATAATCCATCGGAGCACTCATGAGCACTAAACTGCAGTCACAATTAAAAAACTACCACTGGAAAGGCATAAACAGCTCAGGCAAAAAGGTGTCAGGGCAAACCTTGGCACTCGCTGAATTAGAAGTACGAGAAAAGCTCAAAGAGCAGCATATTCAGATTAAGAAAATCAAAAAGAAAAGTATCTCAGCAGTCACTCGTTTAACACATCGAGTCAAAGCCAAAGACATCACCATTTTGACTCGACAACTTGCGACCATGCTTGCCACTGGCGTGCCTATCGTTCAGGCCATTAAGCTAGTGTCAGACAATCACCGTAAAGCTGAAATGAAATCAATTTTATTGCACATCTGTCGAGGTGTAGAAGCGGGAACCCCTATATCAAAAGCGATGCGGACGGCAAGCACTCACTTTGACGACCTGTACACCGATTTGGTCGCTACGGGCGAGCTTTCCGGAAACCTAGCGCAAGTATTTGAACGCTTAGCAACCTATAGAGAAAAGAGTGAGCAGCTAAAGTCTAAGGTCATAAAAGCACTGATTTACCCCACAATGGTGGTCGCTGTCGCTTTGACTGTCTCTTACTTAATGCTCACCATGGTCATTCCTGAATTTGAATCGATGTTTTCAGGCTTCGGGGCAGACCTCCCTTGGTTTACTCAACAAGTACTCTCCCTTTCGCATTGGGTACAGGCTTACAGTCTCTATGCTGCCGTTGGCATAGGGTTAGTCACATTATTTACCTACCAACTGCGTCAACGGTCTTATTCCATTCGTTTATCATTCAGCCGTCTAGGTTTGCGATTCCCTATTCTTGGCGGAGTATTGGCCAAAGCCTCAATCGCCAAATTCAGCCGAACCTTATCAACCAGTTTTAGTTCAGGGATTCCTATTTTAACCAGCCTGAAGACCACAGCCAAAACAGCAGGTAACTTGCATTATGAATCGGCCATCATCGAGGTTCATCGTGAAACTGCCGCTGGCATGCCGATGTATATCGCGATGCGCAATACCGATGCCTTTCCTGAGATGGTTTTGCAGATGGTCATGATAGGAGAAGAGTCCGGTAACCTTGATGACATGCTCAATAAAATCGCATCTATTTATGAATTTGAAGTCGACAACACCGTCGATAATTTAGGTAAGATTCTAGAGCCACTGATCATCGTATTTTTAGGCACCGCTATTGGTGGACTTGTTGTCGCGATGTACTTACCGATCTTTAATCTTATGAGTGTGTTAGGATAGCTAAAAGCAACCAAACACCCCTCAAGCAGAGAACCTCTGCTTGTATTGATTAAGTGGTAAAGGACACTATGGAAGTATTTCACTACTATCCTTGGCTATTCCCCGTATTAGCTTTCATTTTTAGCCTTCTTATTGGCAGTTTCCTCAACGTAGTCATACACCGTTTACCGATTATGATGGAACGAGAGTGGCAACAAGAGTGCTCGGAGTATTTCTCTCAATATAAAATTCCAGCGCCAGAGGGGAAGTTCAATCTCAGTATCCCTCGTTCGGCTTGCCCGAAATGTAAAACCCAATTAAGAATCGTCGACAATGTTCCAGTATTAAGCTGGTTGTTCTTAAAAGGGAAGTGTCATAGCTGTGCTAACCCAATCAGTGCTCGCTATCCATTGGTCGAACTGCTGACTGCAATACTATGCACCGTAGTGGCTAGCCACTTTGGTTTCAGTTACTACGCCATTGCTTTGATTTTTTTCACCTTTGCATTGATTGCCGCAACCTTTATCGACCTAGATACCATGCTGTTACCTGATCAAATCACCTTACCTTTGGTTTGGTCTGGTATCGCTTTAGCACTGTTTAACATCAGCCCTGTCTCGCTTCAAAATTCCGTAGTTGGCGCAATGGCTGGCTATCTAGCTTTGTGGTCTGTTTATTGGTTGTTCAAGCTACTAACAGGCAAAGAAGGCATGGGATATGGAGACTTCAAACTCCTAGCCGCATTAGGTGCATGGCTTGGCTGGCAACACCTACCAATGATCATTCTTTTGTCCTCGCTGGTTGGTTTGGTTTTCGGCTTGATTCAACTTCGCTTGAAACAGCAAGGCATAGATAAAGCCTTCCCATTTGGACCTTACCTGGCGATTGCGGGTTGGGTAAGTTTGATGTGGGGCAATGACATCATGGGTTGGTATTTCACTTCTGTACTAGGGATTTAATCATGGCAATCATTATCGGATTAAGCGGTGGGATCGCCAGTGGTAAAACGACGGTAGCTAATCTCTTCAGCGAACATTTTCACATTGATATTGTCGATGCTGATATCGTGGCACGTGAAGTGGTGGCGTTGGGCAGTGAAGGTCTAAAACAGATTGCGACTCATTTTGGTGAAGAGGTATTGCTCGAAGATGGGGCGCTAAACCGAGCTAAACTGCGCGAAGTGATCTTTTCTGATCCCACAGAGAAACAATGGCTCAATGAACTGCTTCACCCTATGATCCGCGACAAAATTGACAGTGACCTGTCTAAAGTCACATCCCCTTATGCTTTATTAGTCGCACCGCTATTGGTTGAAAACCAAATGCAAGGCATGACCGATCGCGTATTAATCGTTGATGTGCCGGTAGAAGTGCAAATAGAACGTACGATGAGTCGCGATAATGTTTCTAGGGAACAAGTTAAATCAATTTTAAAATCACAGGCATCAAGAGAACAGCGCTTAGCAGTTGCAGATGACGTGATTAAAAACCATACTAAAAACCAAGAACTTTTGCCTCAAATCACAGATTTACATCAAAAGTATCTGGCAATCAGTGCAGTAGATGGGTCAGAATAGAACAATGTTGAATGAAGGTTTGCTCGATGATCACCCACAAATTTGAACATCCTCTAAATGAGAAAACACGCATCTACTTAAGAGTTGAATCACTCTTGAGGCAGTTACACCTGTCTTCTGCATTTTCCGATGCTCAACAGTATCAACTCTTTTTCCGTTCTATCTTTGATCTGATTGAAATATTCGAACAGATACAACTTAAGTGCGAACTCGCAAAAGATATTGAAAAACAGCGTGTAACCTATAAAAGTTGGTTAGATGTTGAAGGTGTCGATCAAGAGATGCTGACATCATTGCTCAATGATATTAGTCATATCTATCGTGAACTGATGCAGGCGGAACGTTTTGGGCAATCATTAAAAGAGGACCGCTTCCTTAGCGCTATTCGTCAACGCTTTAACTTGCCAGGTGGCTCATGTTGCTTTGATTTACCGGCTCTACATTATTGGCTTCATCTTCCTCTTGATAAAAGAATTAGAGATGCTAAGACATGGATGGATAGCTTACAGCCTCTGTATGAAGCGCTAACACTATGGTTGAAGCTCACCAGAGAGACTGGTCACTTTAAGGATCAGATCGCTCGTACAGGTTTCTTCCAAAGCGATGCTGATGAAGCGAATATCCTTCGCCTTTCAATTCCAATGCAGTACGGTGCCTACCCGATGATCTCGGGACATAAAAACCGTTTCGCTATTAAATTTATGAGCTTTGAAACTGGGCAAGCCTGTACTCAAGATATTGAATTTGAGTTGGCTATCTGCAGCTAATTCATTTCCTTTATTGTTTGGCTTGAGTCCTCACTTGAGCCTAAACTATTTCTTATGCCAATCACAGTAAGTAAGTGTTCATAAATAGCGTAGGAAAAAGGCTTGAGAACAAGACAGAAATTTTCGATAAGTAGTTATTCTACAATCAAAATTTCTAACGAAGTTATCGAGCGTTTTAACAAGCTAGGATGACCAGTTATTTGCTACGATTGGTATTACTACACCCTCTAATTAAGAATCACTATGTCGAACAAAATCACCATCGTTAAATGCCCTCAATGTAATACTGACGTTGAATGGGGTGAACAAAGCCCACACCGCCCGTTTTGCAGCAAGCAATGTCAGATGATTGATTTCGGTGAATGGGCAGACGAAGAAAACAGCATCGCTGGCGCACCCGATATGTCGGATAGCGATGGTTGGTCTGAAGGCCCACACTAGGCGCGAGTAGCGAATAGCGAATAGCGAATAGCGAATAGAATTTGAAGGATTGACGTTTTACGGCAATCCTTTTTTATTGCCTATAACACGGCACTAATGGGGATTCCCTACTCCTTCCTTCGTCAGTCTAGGGAATGACAGCTCTGGTTGATTCAAAAACTCCCTCAGCGGTTCGACAGCCTATCAAGGTATCAAGGCTTGTCATTCGTCATCCTCAAGAGTGAGGAACGAGCAAGTTGGAGATCTCTTACCTGTGAGACTCTAAATAGCAGACACAAAAAAGCGGAGCCAAATGGCTCCGCTTTTATCGATAGAATGCAAAAAGAATTACTTCTTAGTAAGCTTCTCTTTAATACGAGCTGACTTACCAGAACGCTCACGTAGGTAGTACAACTTGGCACGACGTACTGCACCACGGCGTTTAACTTCGATGCTATCAACCATTGGAGAGTGAGTTTGGAACGCACGCTCTACGCCTTCACCGTTCGAGATCTTACGAACTGTGAATGCAGAGTGTAGACCACGGTTACGAATAGCGATTACAACGCCTTCGAAAGCCTGTAGACGCTCACGGTCACCTTCTTTTACCTTAACCTTAACTACAACAGTGTCACCTGGTGCGAATTTAGGAAGGTCTGATTTTAGTTGCTCTTCTTCAAGAGCCTTGATGATGTTGCTCATTTGTATAAATTCCTAGAATAAACTGATACTAAATTTAATAGGTTACTGCTTGCTTTTCGTTAAGAGCGTTGCTCTTTAATGAATTCAGCCAGTAATTGTTCCTGTTCGTCAGTCAGAGCTAGGTTTTCCAGGAGTTCTGGTCTTCTTAGCCAAGTTCGGCCCAACGATTGTTTCAATCGCCAGCGACGAATGTCCTTATGGTTTCCAGACTTGAGTACCGATGGCACATCTTTATCGTCTAGCACCTCAGGGCGCGTATAATGGGGACAATCTAGCAAACCATTTGCAAAAGAATCTTCTTCTGCTGATGCGAAATCTCCAAGTACACCCGGAACAAACCGAGATACTGAATCAATCAACGTCATGGCTGGCAGCTCGCCACCCGTCATCACAAAATCTCCAATCGACCATTCTTCGTCGACTTCAGATTGAATGATGCGCTCATCTACCCCTTCATAGCGACCACAAATAAGAAGCAAGTTCTCGTTTGTTGCCAGCTCTTCAACACCTTGTTGGTCGAGTTTACGACCTTGAGGTGAAAGGTAAATAACCTTCGTCTTTCCCGGTGCTGCCTGTTTGGCTGTTTGGATAGCATCGCGCAAAGGCTGAACCATCATTAACATGCCAGGACCACCACCGTAAGGTCTGTCATCAACAGTGCGATGTTTATCATGAGTGAAATCACGAGGATTCCATGTTTCAATAGATAAAAGACCTTTTTTAACCGCTTGACCTGTTACTCCAAAATCAGTAACAGAACGGAACATTTCAGGAAAAAGGCTAATAATGCCAACCCACATGTGTTCTCTCGCTCTGTAATTTGGAGTTAGAATCCAGGATCCCAGTCAACTTCGATCCGGCGAGCTTCGCGATCAACTTTCTTGATCACTTGCTCTTCAAGGTACGGGATTAACCGTTCCTTTTGGCCAAAAGCATCTTTAAGATTTGCTTTGATTACTAGAACATCGTTCGAGCCAGTTTCTAATAGGTCAGTGACCTCACCAAGGTTGTAATCTTTAGTGGTAAAAACTTGCATACCGAACAATTCGCGCCAGTAGAATTCATCTTCTGACAATTCAGGTAATGAAGCAGGGTCAATAGCAATTTCAAAATTGGTCATCAGTTGCGCGTCTTCACGTACATCTAATCCCGCTAGCTTACATACATAGCCTTGACCATGACGTTTCCAGCTTTCAACTTTATACTCAACCCACTCGCCCTTTAGCTTTAAATACCAAGGACTGTAATCAAATATGCTTTCAGCATTGTCTGTGTAGGAGAACACTTTAAGCCAGCCACGAATACCATAGGTAGACCCAAGTTTACCCATAACAATTCTTTCGTTTTGCTCGCTCATCGTTTCTTTACCCTTCATCGACATAAGCTATTTCTCTTTTTAAAAAAGAATTAAGCCGCTTTTTGAGCGTCTTTAACTAGCTTAGCTACGCGGTCAGATAGAGATGCGCCTTGACCAACCCAGTGGTTAACACGATCTAGGTCTAGACGTAGACCTTCTTCTTGACCTTGAGCAGTAGGGTTAAAGAAACCTACTTTCTCGATGAAACGGCCAGTTACAGAGTTACGGCTATCCGCAACTACGATTTGATAAAATGGGCGCTTCTTTGCACCGTGACGTGCCAAACGAATGGTTACCATGTCGTCCTCTTTGCTTTCTTAATAAAATAATTAACCCCAAGTATAAGTAAATAGCTTGGGGTCTCGTGCCAAATTAAAGCCCCGGAATTTTACTCTTATTCCGGGGCAATGCAAGGGCTTTAGCTATTTTTTCACCAACATAGCCACCGCTCACTTTCTGTGACACGGCTAACACTATGAAAAGTAACGTAGCTAAAGCTTACATTTGTAGATTATCGGCCAAACGGGTTAAAACCACCACCCATTCCGCCCATACCTCCACCGCCGCCCATCATGCCTTGCATGTTGCGCATCATGCCTTTCATTCCACCTTTCTGCATTTTCTTCATCATCTTCTGCATTTGAGTGAACTGTTTAAGCATACGGTTTACATCTTGTACTTGCGTACCAGAACCTGCAGCAATACGCTTTTTGCGTGAGCCTTTGATTAGGTCTGGGCGCTGACGCTCTTTCATTGTCATAGAGTTGATGATCGCTTCCATTTGCTTGAACATCTTGTCATCAACTTTATCTTTAACGTTGTCTGGTAGTTGAGACATGCCTGGAAGCTTATCCATCATGCCCATCATGCCGCCCATGTTTTTCATCTGACCAAGTTGCTCACGGAAGTCTTCAAGGTCAAAGCCTTTCTTCTCTTTGAACTTCTTAGCCAGTTTCTCTGCTTTCTCGGTATCAACGTTTTTCTGTAGGTCTTCAATAAGAGACAGTACGTCGCCCATACCAAGGATACGAGAAGCAACACGATCTGGGTGGAATGGTTCTAGTGCGTCAGTCTTTTCACCAACACCTAAGAATTTAATCGGCTTACCTGTGATGTGACGAACAGACAGTGCAGCACCACCACGCGCGTCACCATCCACTTTCGTTAAGATAACACCGGTTAGTGGTAGCGTATCGCCAAAGGCTTTTGCAGTATTCGCAGCATCTTGACCTGTCATAGCATCAACAACGAACAGCGTCTCTACTGGTTTAATGGCAGTATGAAGCTCTTTGATTTCACCCATCATCTCTTCATCGATAGCCAAACGACCGGCAGTATCGACAATTAGCACATCGTAGAATTTCTTCTTCGCGTGGTCGATTGCAGCGTTTGCAATATCAAGAGGCTTTTGGTCAGCTGAAGATGGGAAGAAGTCGACACCCACATCGCTTGCTAAGGTTTCAAGCTGTTTGATCGCGGCTGGACGGTAAACGTCGGCAGACACAACCAAAACTTTCTTCTTATCACGCTCAGTCAGGAGCTTAGATAGCTTACCTACCGATGTGGTTTTACCCGCACCTTGTAGACCCGCCATTAAGATAACTGCTGGCGGTTGTGCTGCTAGGTCAAGAGCCTCGTTAGACTCTCCCATCACAGCTTCAAGTTCAGCTTGAACGATCTTAATGAATTCTTGACCCGGTGTGAGAGATTTAGAAACCTCGACACCCACAGCGCCTTCTTTTACGCGCTTAACAAAATCACGGACAACTGGCAGTGCAACGTCGGCTTCAAGTAGCGCCATACGTACTTCACGCAGCGTCTCTTTAATATTGTCTTCGGTCAGGCGACCTTTACCGCTGATGTTTTTCAGCGTTTTGGATAGACGATCCGTTAAATTATCAAACATAGTTTTCTCTTCGCTCAAAACTGCGACTATTACTGTGAGTATACATTAGCGCGGATTAGAGTCATACCCGTTGTGGAGCGTTAATCATCCACGCATGTGATGTGAGACATTATTCACTTGGAATTGAATGAGGTTCACCATAGCCCCAAAGAGCGATGCGAGGTATAATTCGCCAATTAGTAATCATTTAAATGGATACCATGGACAGTCTTATTGCGATCGCAGCAGCCTTTCTTTATACAATGGCGATTTTCACGATCATTCCAGGTCTCGTGCACCAAACAGGAATCCGTGTAAAAACGGTGTTTATCAGCGCATTACTTGCTTTAGCTTTCCATGCTTGGTTGCTTGGCGATTTAATCTTTAATGCCAGTGGTCAAAACCTCAGTATCTTAAACGTTGCTTCTTTAATCAGTTTAATCATATCTGTGGTCATGAGCGGTGCTATGCTCAAAACCCGTTTGTGGTTCATCTTACCTGTTGTTTATAGCTTCGCTGCTCTAAATCTAATGGCTGCCACTTTTCTTCCTAGCACCTTCATCAAACACTTAGAGAATGACCCAAAGCTGTTGCTACACATATCTTTAGCTCTGTTCTCATACGCGACACTTACCATCGGTGCGCTATACGCTATGCAACTCGCGTGGCTAGATCACAAACTTAAAAAGAAAAAAGCCTTAGTGATAAACCCTAACCTACCTCCTTTAATGATGGTGGAAAGACAGCTTTTCAAGATCATTTTAATCGGTAATGGTTTGTTAACAGGTACTTTATTAACTGGACTTATCTTCGTACAAGATATGTTTGCTCAAGGTAAAGCACATAAAGCAGTATTGTCTTTTATAGCTTGGGTCATCTATTCCATCCTTCTTTGGGGTCACTATCAAAAAGGTTGGCGTGGGCAAAAAGTTACATGGTTTGCCCTTGCGGGTGCCACCATGCTCACATTAGCTTACTTCGGTAGCCGCTTCGTTCAGGAAATAATCCTGAATTAATCTGGATAATGAAGGCAAGGTCTCACACACCTTGCCTTTAAAATATTGAGTACGATACATTCAATTGACATCTCGACCATGTTCGGTCATAAATTAATCAAGATACACAAAAAGGAAAAGAATAGTTTTGGACGACATATCAACGGGTATCTTATTTGCGCTACTCGCGTGTCTCATTGTAATTTCTGGTTATTTCTCTGGTTCCGAAACGGGCATGATGTCCTTGAACCGCTACCGTTTAAAACACTTGGCCAATACGGGTCATAAAGGTGCCAAACGCGTAGAAAAACTTCTAAGTCGCCCAGACAGATTGATTGGCCTTATTCTCATCGGCAACAATCTCGTCAATATTCTTGCATCCGCGATCGCGACTATTCTTGGTATGCGTATCTACGGCGATATCGGTGTTGCAATCGCAACCGGAGCCCTGACCCTAGTGATCCTCGTGTTTGCTGAGGTTACACCAAAAACAATCGCTTCTCTTTTCCCTGAACGAGTTTCTTACGCCAGCAGTATTCTATTAATAATACTGATGAAGGTGCTATCTCCATTGGTTATCTTGGTCAACTTTATTACCAATGGCTTCATTCGTATCTTAGGCGTTAAAGCTAACCATGATGCAACCGATCATCTAAGCTCAGAAGAACTCAGAACCGTAGTAAATGAAGCGGGTAGCCTAATACCACAGCGTCACCAAGATATGTTGGTGTCTATTCTCGATTTAGAACACGTCACCGTAAATGACATAATGGTGCCACGTAACGAGATCACTGGCATCGACATCAATGATGATTGGAAATCGATCGTGCGTCAGCTCACTCATTCACCTCATGGTCGCATCGTGTTGTACCGTGATCAGATAGATGAAGTGGTTGGCATGCTGAGGCTACGTGAAGCTTATCGCTTGATGCTCGAAAAGAACGAATTCAATAAAGAGACCCTGCTGCGTGCTGCAGATGAGATCTACTTTATTCCGGAAGCGACACCGCTTAACACCCAACTGCTTAAATTCCAACGCAACAAACAGCGTATCGGTTTGATTGTTGATGAGTATGGCGATATTAACGGTTTGGTTACCCTCGAAGATATTCTCGAAGAGATCGTGGGCGAATTTACGACTTCAATCGCACCAAGTTTATCTGAAGAGATTACACCGCAAAGCGATGGTAGCTTCTTGATTGAAGGTAGCGCTAATATCCGAGATATCAACAAAGGTTTGCAGTGGGCACTACCTACCGATGGACCAAGAACACTTAATGGTTTGATACTGGAGCATCTTGAAGATATTCCAGAGAGTCACCTGAGTGTTCAGGTTGCCAGCCATCCAATGGAAATTGTTGAGCTCGAAGAGAATCGCATCAAGCTGGTGCGTGTGTTTCCGCAGATCGTAAACGGATAGAGCCGACTCATTATATGAGAGTAACCCACTGAGTAACCAACTAAGTCCTTCTACAACAAAAGGCCCGGTTCATTGAACCGGGCCTTTTAGTATCTAACTCGCTCTGTCTCTAGATTGAAATGTATCTAGAGTGAAGCGCATCTAAAGTAAAGAAAAGTGATTAGTCGATTTTAAGCTCTTGAAGCATCGACTCTGGCAATGCCAGTTCATCATTTTTGTTTACTGAAATACCGGTAGCGATGATTGCATTCGCAATCTCTTTAGCTTCATCTAAGGAATGCATTGCCGCAGTACCACACTGGTATTCGTTCAACTCAGGGATCTTATTCTGGTTCTCAACTTTCAGTACGTCTTGCATAGCCGCTAACCAAGCTTCAGCCACTTGCTGCTCTGAAGGCGTACCAATCAAGCTCATATAGAAACCGGTACGACAACCCATAGGCGAAATATCAATGATCTCAACCGCAGAGCCATTGAGGTGAGCACGCATGAACCCAGCGTATAGGTGCTCGAGAGTATGAATACCTCTCTCAGATAGGATATCTTTGTTTGGTGCAGTAAAACGCAGGTCAAATACCGTAATGGTATCCCCTTTTGGGGTTTGCATTGTTTTAGCAACACGAACTGCAGGTGCGTTCATGCGCGTGTGATCAACAGTAAAACTATCTAATAAAGGCATTGCTATTCTCCATGACGATTGGCTTTAAAAAAACCAACTTCGATTGTCTTCTAGTTCTTTTCGGCACTGTTTAAGTTGCCATCCATAATCTTTTGCTTGCTGTTCGACTTTGCGAGCCACCTTAATCAACGATGGTTTGCTGTTGTATGATTTGCGCTTATAGCCACCACGGCCTTCATGATAAGCCAGATATTGGTTATACGGGTCCCATAATGAGATTCCTAACTGACGGCGCGTCTCGCTGGTGTACCAACCAATGAACATTAATGCATCATCAAAATTGGTTCTCGAACCACCATTATTGGTCGCTTTTTGAAAGTCTTCCCAAGCAGGGTCTTGAGCTTGTGCATAGCCGTAGGCACTACTGACTCTTCCCCACGGTATAAAGCCAAGAATATAATCTTTTGGTGGACGCGCATCATGCCGAAAGCTGCTCTCTTGTTTAACAAAAGCCATCGCGACGTTAATCGGTGTGCCCCACTCATCTTGCATATCGACCGCATCTTCATACCAAGAAGGGTGCTCTCTGAAGATGCTGCATATATTATTTTGCTGCTTAGGAGGAGGCGTCGCACATCCAACCAATAGACTAGAGACAATACCAACAGTCACGACAGGTAACCATTTTCCACCCACATGAGTAGACTGACCTAATAAGGTTTGCTTCCTTTCCACCAAAGTCTCGCTATGCTTTTAAATATGAAAAATAGTCCGTTAAGAAACTATCAAAATCTTGAGTGCTCGCTTCTTCACTTTGCTGTTGAGCAATGACAGAGCGTTGAACTTCCGCTTCCATTAACTCAGCAGAATAAACTTTATATTGGTGTGCCTTGTGTTGCTGAGCATACGTTTTTCCTAACGCACAACCCACTTTACCCAAACCACCCAATTTCTTGGTCTCTTCTAATAACTGGCCAGAAATGGTCAACTCTGGGTTATCAATCCAGGCTTCAAGCGTATCGCACGTTTCTTGGTATGCACGACCACCTTGCTCAGCATCCATCAACTCAGCGATAACTCGAAGATCTTTGAATACATTTTTAGCCCAGTCTTGCAGAGACAGTCTTTCGCCATCACAACCAATCTTGAGCTCTAAACCAACCTGACGACCTTCTAAGATCACCTTATTCCAGTTATCGCGCCAGCATTCAAGCTCGCAGTTATCCATCTCAGCAGAGTCTGATAACACGCTCCACGTTAGGAATAAATCTAAGAAGCGAACTTGCTGTTCATTGATGCCAATTGAACTGAATGGGTTTACGTCTAAAGAGCGAACCTCGATGTACTCAACGCCAGCACGAGCCAGTGCTTCAGATGGTTTCTCGCCACTTTTCGCCACACGCTTAGGACGGATTGGAGCATAAAGCTCATTCTCAATTTGCAGTACGTTGCTATTTAGTTGACGGTATTCCCCATCAACCTTAGTGCCAATCTCAGCGAATTCTTCTGATGGTGTGCGAATCGCTTGATTCAAACCTTCAAGGTATTGGTCTAGGCTGTTGAAGCCAATCTTCAGTACACTTTGCGCACTGTTGGTGTAACCAAGGTCACTTAAGCGCAATGCCGTTGCTTTGGGTAGATACAGTGTTTCTCCAACCTTTTCAAAAGGTAGGTTGGTTTCTCTTCCTTTGATAAAAGAAGAACATAGCGCAGGTGAAGCACCGAAGAAGTATGGGATTAACCAACCAAAGCGGTAGTAATTACGAATCAAACCGAAGTACGCATCTGATTTAGCTTCGCAACGCGCTTCTTCGGTTTGCTCTCCAAACAGACTGTCCCAAAAGCTTTCTGGGAAAGAGAAGTTGAAGTGAACACCCGAAATAATCTGCATCAGACTACCGTAGCGACGCTTTAGGCCTTCACGATATAGCGTCTTCATCTTACCGTTGTTAGAAGTACCGTATTGCGCAAGCTGAATGTAATCTTCACTCCCCACATAACAAGGCATAGAGAGTGGCCACAGCTTTTCGCCGTCTAACTTGGTTTGAGTGAAGTGATGGATATCAGACAACTGATTCAAAAGCGTCGGAACGTCGTTAGAAACAGGCGTGATAAACTCCAGTAGCGACTCAGAGAAATCGGTCGTTACCCATTCGTTCATCAACGCAGATCCTAAAGCCTTAGGGTGCGGCCCAGTAGCAAGATGCCCATCTTCCGTGTAGCGCAATGTTTCCCTTTCAACACCACGACCAAATTGAGAGAAGGTCTTAGGGTTGGTTGCAACTTGCTTTAGTCGCGCAGCAAAATCAGTCAAAATTCTGTTCACTTATCTTATATTGTTCTTATTAGAACTATCATAAATTAGGTTGGAGGAGAAAAGTAGAATCTCCTCCCTCCCCCTTTAATGTGTACTCTAACGAATGATTTCAAGCTCTTCTATTGGAATATCTAACTTTTCTAATTGAGGGCGCAGCGAAGTCGCGTCACCAACAACAATTATTTGATAATCATTCGGGTCAAACCATTTCTTCGAGAGCTCATTTAAAGTCTCTTTTGAAACCGTTTCTACTATCTGGTTGCGCTGCTGTAGGTAGTCTTCATCAAGGCTTAGCGTAACAATATTACTCAACAATCCAGCCTTTTGACTTGGTGTTTCGTATTTAAGCGCATCTTGTTGACCGACGGCAAGGCGCATAAATTTCACCTCTTCGTCAGTTAATCCACTCTGACTAAATTCATTTAGCTCAGCAATAAACTCTTGAATTGATGGAACCGTCGCATTGGCTCTAACTTGAGCACTAAACACTACCGCACCAGTTTCACGCGTACTCGCAAAGTAACCGCTTGCACCGTAAGTGTAGGCCTTGTCTTCACGCAGGTTCTGGTTGATACGGCTATTGAAGTTACCGGCTAAATTAAAGTTAGCCAATTGACTTAAATACAATTCACCGGTCGCATCAAACGGTAACCCTTTACGAACTAAGCGTACAATACTTTGTGGTGCTCCCGGCTTATCCACTAAGTACAAGTTCTGCCCCGAAAGCTCCTTGATGATCTGTGGACGAGTGAGTGGTGCAGCGTCACCTTGCCATTCTTCAAAGAACTGAAGCTGCTTTCCAACCTCCTCCTTCGAGATGTCCCCTACAATAACAATATTAGCTCCCTCAGGAGTATAGTGCTGACTGTAAAACAGTTTTACATCGTCTAGAGTTAACGATTCTAGAGAGTCCTTGGTGCCACCACTCGCTCGACCAAAAATACTGCTACCGAACAACACTTCTCGGGTTGCTTGAGAAGCCATCCAGCTCGGTTGTTGATGCTTGTACACTACGCCTTCTAACATCTGACTCTTAACGCGTTCGAAATCTTGAACATCAAACTTAGGCTCGAATAGAACTTCTTGCACGATCGCTAAGGTTTGAGGCAGGTTTTTATCTAACGTCGAGACTGAAATATCTGTGGTATAACTGCCAGCACTAATGCTAACGCTACTACCCAGCTTATCTAAGGTCGCCTGTAACTCTTCAACCGTTCGTTTAGTCGAACCTTCTTCCATCATTGATGCAGTTAGGTTCGCCAAACCCTCTTGACCTTTACCAACATAGCGCTCACCCGCAGGGAGTTGAATTTGTAGCTGCACTGTCGGCGTTTCGCTGGTCACAGTACCAATCAAGTCAGTACCATTAGCAAAATGCATGCGATACAGCTCAGGCATAGTCGCTTCAACACCAAAGTTCACTTCGGGCATCACGCTGCGATCAAATGTGTTCGGTGCCTTTCTGAAATCCAATTGTTCTTCTGTCACCTTGCTGTATTCAGGAAGGGTACGAGCAGGAGTGCTAAATGTAGCCTCGCGAACCGCTAAGTCGAGTTTTTTCTTAGGAACCACACTCAAGGTAACCTTGTGCTTACCTTCGATAAAATCTTGGTACGCCTTGCTTACGCTTTCAGGGGTAACAGCTCGGATTTGATCGAGTTGTGATTCAATACGATCAGGCTGGCCATAGAAGGTTTGATTTGACGCGAGCTGTGAAACCTTGCCTCTAACACTTTGCAGTGCAAACACCGCATTCGCTTCAGCCATGCCGGTAATTTGATCTAGACGATCTTGTTCCACACCGCCTTTCGAAAATTGTTCTAGGGTTTCCATCAGTTCTTTATTTAGAACCGTCAAATCCCCCTTTTCACCTGAGTCACCCATCGCATAGACATACATAGTACAAGCGAGCTCAGCACAATCGTGGAAAGAGCCTGCACTCACCGCTTTTTGCGTTTTTACGAGGTTTTGGTACAGATAACTGTTGGTCCCTGAACCTAACACGTTAGACAGCGCATTCAGTGAAGCTTGCGTATCTTCACCGCGGTAGGTTGTTGGCCAACCAACAAGCACCATCGGCTGACGAACGTTGTCTTCTAAGGTGATGTACTTATCTTCTGTTAGAACAGCTGGTTGCTTCTCAGCAGCCTTAACTTCCGGACCTTGAGGGATTGGTCCAAAGTACTGATTAACCCACTCTAGCGTGTCATCAACGTCGATATCACCGCCGATAGTCAGTACCGCATTATTTGGGCCGTACCAACGTAGGAAGAACGCCTTAAGGTCATTCACATCAACACGGTCTAGATCTTCCACATAACCGATTGGTTGCCATGAGTAAGGATGACCTTCAGGGTAAAGCGCTTCACCCATACGTTCCCACATCAAGCCATAAGGACGGTTTTCATAACTTTGAGCACGTTCGTTTTTAACCGTGCCTCTTTGAACTTCGAATTTCTTCTGAGAAACCGCATCCAATAAAAAACCCATTCGGTCTGATTCTAACCACAACATTTTCTCAAGTTGGTTAGATGGAACGGTTTCAAAGTAGTTAGTACGATCACGGTTAGTGGTGCCGTTTAACGAGCCACCCGCCTCGGTAATGATCTTAAAGTGCTGCTGGTCACCGACGTTCTCAGAGCCTTGGAACATCATGTGTTCGAAGAAATGAGCAAAGCCCGATTTGCCTATTTCTTCACGAGCTGAGCCGACATGATAGGTCACATCCACATGTACAAGAGGATCAGAATCATCAGGAGAAAGAATAACTGTCAGGCCGTTTTCAAGCTGATATTTGGTGTAAGGGATCACCACTTTATCTTTAGAAGGCTTAACCTCTTCTAACAGAGTGACACCTTCAGGTAACGAGGAAAAGAAGGGTGTTGAGCTAGGTACATTGTAAGAACAGCCTGCAATGGCGATAAGAGAAAATGTACCAAGTAAAACCTTTTTCATAGGTTCTCCTTAGAAAAAACCGAAGTAGATAGCAGCAAGTAAGCTGTAGCGAGCGGCTTTGCCAATCGCTATCAAAATAACGCTAGGAATAAATTTCATTCTTAACCAACCCGCGGCTAAGCACAAAGGGTCACCAATGATCGGCAACCAACTGAATAACAGTGTCCAATAGCCATAGCGGCTCAGCCAAGCCATAGCCTTATGACCATGCTTTTCAGATTGAGTTCGATTAGGCAGCCACAAACCAATCCAATAGTTGGTCAGCCCGCCTAAAGTATTACCGAGTGTCGCCAGAAGAATGATTGATGATGTTGAGAACTGTTCTAAGCTCAATGCTGCCACAAGGCTTGCTTCTGAGCCCCCTGGTAACAATGTGGCACTCAAGAAGCCACTAATGAAGAGCACCCACAGCGCCGAGTCAGAAAACCACAACGCTATGTTTTCAAAAAGAGAATTAAAGAACTCTAGCACTGCATATTAACCTTCTTGCATTTTAAGTAGTACCTTGCCTCTGGTGTGTCCGGTTTCAACCTGCCGATGCGCCGACTGTGCTTCATCTAACGGGTAGATAGTTTGAATTTCTGTTTTGAGCAATCCTACGCTAACCATGTAAAGCATAGTGTCCATTTGCTCTGGATTTGGCTCAACGAGCATACCTGAAGCAGTGAAACCCAATAATGTCGCTTTCTCGCAAATTAATTCAGCAGACAGCGTGGGCACCGTTACCACTCTCGCACCATCTTTCAAACACTTCAACGCATCAAGCGCGGTATCACCACCCACTAAATCAATCAGTACATCAACATCAGAGACTCTTTCCGATGCTGGCGCAAATTTATAGTTAATAGCATGAGCGCCTAACGTAGCAAGGTAATCAAGGTTGGCCTCGCTGCAGGTCGTGTAAACCTCAGCTTTTGCAGCCACTGCGATTTGAACCGCAAGATGACCAACGCCGCCGGCGCCCGCTAAGATGAGTACGCGATCGCCCTCTTTCACTTCCGCTTTGTTAAGCGCTTGTGCTGCGGTTTGGCTAGCGAGTGGTAAAGCTGCAGCCGCTTCTAACGCAACCGAGTCTGGGACCATACTTAATGCGACTTCTGGAACACACACATACTGGCTATAACCGCCACCTTGCAGTGGAAAACCAATAAAGCCGGCTACGTTATCACCAACAGTAAAACGCTCTGCCTGTTCGCCTAGCGTAACAATTTGCCCTGAAATATCGTAACCAGGAACCCAAGGAAGGTTGTCTTTGTTTTGTGCTGCCGCCCAACCAAGGCCTGCACGGGTTTTCACATCAATAGGATTAATGCCTGAAAAGGAAACTTTAACCACCACTTCTCCGGCCTTTGGCTCAGGAATAGCACTGGTTTGAATACTGAGGTTTTCGACGCCGCCGAATTGAGTAATCGCAATCTGTTTATTTTCCATTTCCACATTTCCTTGATTGATAGAAGCCCTGATGAGTAAGCACCCTCATTAATAAAAAGAAAGGGATGCGAAAGCATCCCTTTGACTATAAACCATTTAATAAGGCGAAGTTAACCGCTCATGCGTAAATTGACGACCAATTAACGTAACGAGCAGCATAACCAAGTAACTCATTAACCTACGAGAGCTAATAGGATACCCGCTGCAACGGCACTACCAAGTACACCCGCTACGTTCGGACCCATCGCATGCATCAACAGGAAGTTCTGAGGATTTGCCTCAAGTCCAACCTTATTCACAACACGAGCCGCCATCGGAACCGCTGATACACCAGCTGCGCCAATCAGTGGGTTAATGTCTTCTTTCGAGAAGCGGTTCAGCAGCTTCGCCATCAATACACCACCAGCCGTACCAATACTAAACGCCACCGCACCTAAACCTAAAATACCCAGAGTCTCTAAATTCAAGAAAGTATCTGCTTGAAGCTTAGAGCCAACACCTAGGCCAAGGAAAATAGTCACAACGTTAATCAGTTCGTTTTGGGCTGTTTTTGAAAGACGATCAACCACACCCGCTTCACGCATTAAGTTACCCAAACAGAACATACCTACTAGAGGGGTTGCTGAAGGTAGGAACAAAATCGTCATCAGCAGTACAGCTAGCGGGAAAAGGATCTTCTCAGCTTTGCTTACATGACGAAGTTGAGCCATCTTAATTTGGCGTTCTTCAGGAGACGTTAACGCTTTCATGATTGGTGGCTGAATAATAGGAACTAAAGCCATGTAGCTATACGCCGCTACCGCAATCGCACCTAATAGATCAGGAGATAGCTTGCTCGCCAAAAAGATCGCGGTTGGGCCATCGGCACCACCAATGATCGCAATTGACGAAGCATCTGCCATTGAGAACTCCATTCCTGGTACATAGTTCAGCAAGATCGCGCCAAATAGCGTTGCGAATATACCAAACTGAGCAGCAGCCCCGAGCCACAGTGTTTTAGGGTTAGCAATCAACGCACCAAAGTCCGTCATCGCTCCAACACCCATAAAGATCAGCAGTGGGAAAATGCCAGTTTCAATACCAATGTAGTAAACGTAGTAAAGTAAACCGCCGGGATCCGTGAATCCAGCATTTGGAATATTGGCTAATACGGCACCAAAACCAATAGGTAACAGCAGTAAAGGTTCAAACCCTTTGCGAATCGCCAAAAACAACAGTGAGCAACCAACCAACATCATACAGATCTGGCCGAACTCAAAGTTAGCAATCCCTGTTTCAGACCATAAGGTCATCAATCCTTCCATGGTACTCCCTTACGCTAAGCTTAGTAGTGGAGCGCCTACAGTAACTGCATCGCCTTCTTTAACATTCAATTCTTGAACGATACCACTGCGAGCAGCTCGTACTTCCGTTTCCATTTTCATCGCTTCTAGGATCAGCAGAACATCACCTTCGGCAACCTCTGCCCCCGCCTGAACGATGACTTTAAAGATGTTGCCTGCTAATGGAGCTGGAACTGCTTCTGCATCAGAAGCCGCAGCAGGTGCTGCTTGAGCCGCTTGTGCAGGTTTTGCTGATGGAGATACCGATGTCAGTTCACCTTGTGGGCCAACTTCAACATCATAAACTTGACCATCAACCTTCACGCTGTAGCTCTCAATGCCGCTTGCAGCAGGTTGTGGTGCAGCCGTAACAGGAGTTGCAGCTTCAGCCGTTGGTACAGGTTCAAACGCTTCAGGGTTGTGACGGTTTTTAAGGAACTTAAGACCCACTTGTGGGAATAGTGCGTACGTCAGTACATCATCAACGGTATCTTCAGCGAGTGAAATACCATCTGATTTCGCTTTTTCTAAAAGGTCAGTCGTTAATGTATCCATTTCAGACTTAAGTAAATCAGCAGGACGACACGTGATTGGCTCAGCACCATCTAACACTTTCGCTTGCAGTTCAGCATCAACCTCAGCAGGAGCTTGACCGTATTCGCCTTTCAGTAGACCCGCAGTCTCTTTAGTTATGCTCTTGTAGCGCTCACCCGTTAGAACGTTGATAACCGCTTGAGTACCGACAATCTGAGAAGTAGGTGTTACCAAAGGAATGTAACCCAATTCTTTACGTACGCGTGGGATCTCTTCGAGCACTTCGTCCATACGGTCGGCTGCGCCTTGCTCTTTAAGCTGGCCTTCCATGTTGGTTAACATGCCGCCAGGAACTTGAGCGATCAAGATTCGAGAATCGACACCTTTTAGCTGGCCTTCCCATTTCGCATACTTTTTACGTACATCACGGAAGTAAGCCGCGATTGGTTCGATTTGGTCTAGTTTGAGATTCGTGTCGCGCTCTGTGCCTTCTAGCATAGCAACAACCGTTTCGGTTGGTGTATGGCCGTAAGTACAGCTCATAGAAGAGATTGCGGTGTCTAGAATATCAATACCCGCTTCAACAGCTTTAACGGCTGTAGCGGTTGATAGACCCGTTGTCGCGTGGCTATGCAGCGCTAGAGGCACATCACAAGACGCTTTGATGCGAGTGATTAGCTCTTCCGCTTCATAAGGCTTTAATAAACCTGACATATCTTTGATGCATAGTGAATGACAACCTAGATCCTCTAGGCGCTTAGCCAAATCAACCCACGTATCTGAGTTGTGAACCGGACTGGTTGTGTAAGACAACGTACCTTGAGCGTGGCCGCCAACATCAATCGTTGCTTTCACTGCGGTTTCAAAGTTACGTACGTCATTCATCGCATCAAAAATACGGAATACGTCCATGCCGTTACTATGGGCACGTTCAACAAACTTTTCTACTACATCATCCGCGTAGTGACGGTAACCCAATAAATTTTGACCACGCAGTAGCATCTGCATTGGTGTGTTGGGCATCGCTTTTTTCAGCTCTCGTAAACGTTCCCACGGATCTTCTCCAAGAAAACGGATGCACGAATCAAACGTTGCGCCGCCCCAAGTCTCAAGTGACCAGTAACCGACTTTATCCAGTTCTGCCGCAATTGGCAGCATATCTTCGATACGCATACGAGTAGCAAATAGTGACTGGTGCGCGTCACGAAGTACCACATCTGTGATAGCTAGTGGTTTAGACATGCTCATAAACTCCTTTTTAATCCTTTAAATGCTACTTAGCAGTAGACGCACGGTATTGATGAACCGCGGCCGAAATTGCTGCCACTACCTGTGGACTAACAGCTGAAGGGTTTGATTGTGATTTTTGAATTTTTTTAGGTGCTGCGATCGGCTCCGGTACTTCTTCTGGTACCAGTTTTGACATCAACCGAACGAGGTAAACTAGAATAGTTAAGAAAATAAAGACAACGGACATCCCCGTTATCATTAGAGTCGCCGCATCTCCTAGCAGGCTTCCAATATTAGTCATGTTGCTTCCTTTCTTCGTCATCCTGACATACGTACAGGATTTCAGCGAATAGTGATCCCGACCCATGGATTATCTCGATTGGTAAAAGTTTGTCAATTTTGTTTAAGGTTCTGTTACGGATAACGCACACATAAGGTTAATTATTCGCCTATCAGATCACATAAATCTGTCAAATGAGTCATTTTTAGATATTTAAACTGTGACTTAAATGGGGCTTTTCTGAGAATTGATATGAGAAAGGTAGAATAACAAAGAAGCAATCAAGAATTACTTTAAATACAACAAGTTAAAAACACCTTAAATTTAACATTGTTGCAACAAATTTATAGCAGACATAAAAAAAGCCTCGTAAAAACGAGGCTTTCTCTAATAATGTGGTGCGCCCTGGAGGATTCGAACCTCCGACCGCCTGGTTCGTAGCCAGGTACTCTATCCAGCTGAGCTAAGGGCGCAACGGTTTTGATATTGAGCTGTTAGTTAAGGCAATAAAGCAGTTAAAACTAAACATTCAACATCAGGATTAATGAAAACCCTAAATAGTGGTGCGCCCTGGAGGATTCGAACCTCCGACCGCCTGGTTCGTAGCCAGGTACTCTATCCAGCTGAGCTAAGGGCGCAACGGTTTCGATATTAAGCATAAAGTTAAAACTAAACGTTCAACATCAGGATTAGTAAAAACCCTAAATAGTGGTGCGCCCTGGAGGATTCGAACCTCCGACCGCCTGGTTCGTAGCCAGGTACTCTATCCAGCTGAGCTAAGGGCGCAACGGTTTCGATATTAAGCATAAAGTTAAAACTAAACGTTCAACATCAGGATTAGTAAAAACCCTAAATAGTGGTGCGCCCTGGAGGATTCGAACCTCCGACCGCCTGGTTCGTAGCCAGGTACTCTATCCAGCTGAGCTAAGGGCGCAACGGTTTTGATATTGAGCATGAAGTTAAAACTAAACATTCAACATCAGGATTAATGAAAACCCTAAATAGTGGTGCGCCCTGGAGGATTCGAACCTCCGACCGCCTGGTTCGTAGCCAGGTACTCTATCCAGCTGAGCTAAGGGCGCAACGGTTTCGATATTAAGCATAAAGTTAAAACTAAACGTTCAACATCAGGATTAGTAAAAACCCTAAATAGTGGTGCGCCCTGGAGGATTCGAACCTCCGACCGCCTGGTTCGTAGCCAGGTACTCTATCCAGCTGAGCTAAGGGCGCAACGGTTTCGATATTGAGCTGTTAGTTAAGGCAATAAAGCAGTTAAAACTAAAAATTCAACATCAGGATTAATGAAAACCCTAAATAGTGGTGCGCCCTGGAGGATTCGAACCTCCGACCGCCTGGTTCGTAGCCAGGTACTCTATCCAGCTGAGCTAAGGGCGCACGGTATCTTCAAGAGAAGAAGTTGTGAAATATATCACATTCTGTTTCTACGAAACAAAAAAAAGGCCATAGGCCTGTAATGAATGGCGGTGAGGGAGGGATTCGAACCCTCGATGCGGCTACAAACCACATACTCCCTTAGCAGGGGAGCGCCTTCGGCCACTCGGCCACCTCACCTTATTCATTATTCTCGAAACACTTACAAGTAAGAGTAAAGAGAATGGTGCGCCCTGGAGGATTCGAACCTCCGACCGCCTGGTTCGTAGCCAGGTACTCTATCCAGCTGAGCTAAGGGCGCACATTGTTACTTCTGTGTTTGCTTGCAAATTCAAACGTGCAAGAAATGGCGGTGAGGGAGGGATTCGAACCCTCGATGCGGCTACAAACCACATACTCCCTTAGCAGGGGAGCGCCTTCGGCCTCTCGGCCACCTCACCGTCTTGCGGAGGCACATATTACGTTTTACCGAAAATATGTCAAACACTTTATTGAAAAAAATTGGACAAAAACACTCAACCGTTTGCTATTTAATCAAAGCGCTTGCAAATTGAACTTATAAGCTTCAAATCGCGCTTTTTCCCTTAAAAATTAAGGTGAAAGATTGGTAATAATAAACAGCCGAAAACAATTATCTAATTTATCCAGCAGCAAGTGCTACCGCTGTTTGCACAATACTACGGGATGCGTATTTGCGCCATAGGGGAAGCTAACAAATCTTGAGTTTGCGCAGACAAAATACCGTGTAATAGCGATGATCGATCCTATTTGTATTTCATAACGTCATAAAGCTCTCACTTCACCGCGTTAAGACTAACCCGTTACCACCCCATCGATGTTCAAATGCGTATTTCCATTCCCCCAAGATCAAAAAAGGCTAGCAACAGTGCTAGCCTCTTCTCTACGCAAAAGTATTAGTAGTTGCCAGGTGCAACGTTACCATTACCTTTTTCAGCTTGAATGCGCATGTAGATCTCTTCACGGTGAACAGATACTTCTTTAGGTGCGTTAACACCAATACGTACTTGGTTACCTTTAACGCCTAGTACAGTAACTGTTACTTCGTCACCAATCATCAGTGTTTCGCCAACGCGGCGAGTCAAAATTAGCATTCTTTGCTCCTTGAGTAATCTCTAAATTTATCTAGCTACGCGAGCATTATCCAACAAAAGTTATATTTTCGTAAACTATCGATTGAGTTTATTTAACCAAAATGCACTTCTTTTTTAGGATAACCCTGTGTTTCACGCGCTACGATGTATGCATTGTGTAATATGTTAGCAGCCATATCGACTTGCGTTGGTGATATCACCAAAGTTAAAGACTGCTGCTGCAATAAGTGATGCTGTACATCAATTTCGCCTTCAGACAACAATCCATGTGAACTGACCACAATTTCTTGTGTTCGGCTTCCTACCACAGTTAACAAACTAACCTGTTCACTATTACGGATTTTCTCGTCAAAAACTAGTTTTAATTTAACACTTATGTCCGGTTTGATAATGAGTGCTGCCCGTTCTGTTTCCTCGATCACACTACAGACTTCAATCCCTAATAAATGGCAATGCGACATGAGGGACGGTAAATCTTGATTCAAACACTCGACGCGAACCATATCTCTTTGAATGGCTATCCCGGCAATATCATTCAAACAGTCATTACCCGCGATAAGTGTTCCCTCGCCTTCTTCAAAGCTCGAAAGCACTCTCAATGGTACATTGTGTCGCCACGCATGTTGAACACATGGAAGGTGTAAAACCTTAGCGCCTCTACGAGCCATTTCTTCCATAGAGGGAAAGTCTAAGGTATCTAATTTCTTAGATTGCTTAACCACTCTAGGGTCGCAGGAATATACACCATCAACATCGGTATATATCTGACACTCTTTCGCTTGAAGGGCGCCTGCCAACGCAACGGCCGTGGTGTCTGAACCACCTCGCCCTAAGGTTGTGATATCACCTTTTGCATTAACGCCTTGAAAACCTGCAACAATGACAATCTGGTCATCATCTAACAGCGCTTTAATAGGAGCGGTATCAATACGCTCAATCGTCGCATTATTATGATTAGAATCGGTGTGTATTTTGGCTTGATAGCCAGTCATCGATGTCGCTTCATAACCCAACTTGTGCAACGTCATCGCCAACAAAGCCATGGAAACTTGTTCTCCAGCCGTTAACAGTACATCCAACTCTCTAGCGTTTGGTACGCTATCAACTTGTGAAGCTAAGTTAACTAACCGATTTGTTTCACCTGACATAGCAGAAACGACAACCAGGATCTGGTTCCCTTCATTTTTCGCTTCAATGATTTTTTCTGCTACATGATGGATTCGTTCAATTGAACCCACCGACGTTCCACCAAATTTCTGCACGATAAGAGGCATTTTCACCCTTCCTCACCTTCCCAAGACCAATGTCTATATATGACAAAAAAACACATACTCCGCGTCATGGCGAAGCAATAAAAAATTAACCAAGGAGTCTAACGTTACCATTAGCCTTCTTGGTTAATCTCAATCAAACCTTTTTCAAAGGTTCTTCCAATGGGCAAAATAAAAGATGCCCAATCAGTTGATTGGGCATCTTTGTATCAATTACTTAAGCTTAAAGACGCTCTTCAAGCCAAATACGTACTGATTTAAGCGCTTCAGGTAGTGCTTCAACGTCAGTACCACCCGCTTGAGCCATATCTGGACGACCGCCGCCTTTACCGCCAACTTGCTCAGCAACCATCTTAACGAGGTCACCCGCTTTAACTTTGCCGATAAGGTCTTTGGTTACGCCAGCAATTAAGCCAACTTTACCGTCTGCTACGTTCGCAATCAGGATGATGCCGCTACCCACTTGGTTTTTAGCATTATCAACCATAGTACGTAGGTTCTTGTTGTCTGCGCCTTCAATGGCAGCAACCAGTACCTTAGTACCAGAGATCTCTTCTACTTTACCCATGATGTTTGCACCTTCAGCTGCAGCCATCTTTTCTTTAAGTAGTTGGATTTCTTTCTCTAGCGATTTCGCTTTCTTAGCTGATTCAGCAAGCTTCTCTTCGTAAGCGTTAGCCTGAGCTTCTACTGCATCTAGAGCTGCTTCACCCGTTACCGCTTCAATACGACGAATACCAGCAGCGATACCACCTTCTGAAATGATCTTGAATAGACCGATATCACCCGTGTTGCTTGCGTGGATACCACCACAAAGCTCAGTAGAGAAATCGCCCATAGACAGAACGCGAACTTCATCATCGTACTTCTCGCCAAACAGTGCCATAGCACCTTTTTCTTTCGCTGACTCGATGTCCATGATGTTAGTTTCAATCACATGGTTCTTACGAACTTGTGCGTTAACTAGACGCTCTACTTCTTTAATCTGTGCTGGTGTTACCGCTTCAAGGTTAGAGAAGTCAAAACGTAGGTTATCTGGCTTAACTAAAGAACCTTTCTGAGCAACGTGCTCACCTAGCACTTCGCGCAATGCAGAGTGAAGTAAGTGAGTTGCAGAGTGGTTTAGTGAGATAGCAGCACGACGCTCAGCATCAACGCGCGCTTCTACTTTATCACCTTGAGCAAATACGCCTTCAACGAGCTCACCGTGGTGTGCAAATGCATTACCTAGCTTCTGAGTATCTTGTACTTTGAATAGACCCGACGCAGTGCTTAGCGTACCCGCGTCACCACATTGACCACCTGACTCAGCGTAGAATGGTGTCTCTTCAAGGATGATGATTGCTTTGTCGCCAGCCGATAGTGAAGATACTTCTTCGCCGTCAACGAATAACGCAGAAATTTCACCCGCACCTTCAGTACCTGTGTAACCACAGAACTCAGTGTTAGTGTCTACTTTGATCGTTGCGTTGTAATCAGTACCGAACTGACCCGCTTCACGTGCACGCTTACGCTGTGCTTCCATCGCCTTCTCAAAGCCTTCTTCATCGATAGTAAAGTCGCGTTCGCGAGCTACATCGTTAGTAAGGTCAGCTGGGAAGCCGTATGTGTCGTAAAGTTTAAATACTGTTTCACCGTCAAGCTCTTTGCCTTCAAGTGCGTCTAATGCGTCGTTAAGGATAACCATGCCGCGCTCTAGCGTGCGACCAAAGTTCTCTTCTTCTATGCGAAGTACTTTTTCAACAAGCTCTTGCTGTTTCTTAAGCTCTTCAGCTGCAGAACCCATCACTTCAGCCAGTACACCCACAAGTTTGTGGAAGAACACGCCTTGTGCACCAATCTTGTTACCGTGACGCACTGCACGACGAATAATACGACGTAGAACGTAGCCACGACCTTCGTTTGAAGGCATTACGCCATCAGCGATTAGGAATGAACAAGAACGGATGTGGTCAGCGATAACGCGCAGCGATTGGTTCGATAGGTCGTCGTGACCGACTACTTCTGCTGTCGCTTTGATTAGCTTTTGGAATACATCAATTTCGTAGTTAGAGTGAACACCCTGCATGATTGCAGAGATACGCTCAATACCCATACCAGTATCTACAGCTGGCTTAGGTAGCGGTTCCATAGTGCCGTCAGCGTGACGGTTGAACTGCATGAATACGTTGTTCCAAATCTCGATGAAACGGTCACCATCTTCTTCAGGTGTACCAGGGCGGCCGCCCCAAATGTGCTCACCGTGATCGTAGAAGATTTCAGTACATGGACCACAAGGACCTGTGTCACCCATTGTCCAGAAGTTATCAGATTCAAACTTCTTGCCACCTTCTTTGTCGCCGATGCGAACAATCTTGTCAGCTGGGATGCCCACTTTCTTGTTCCAGATTTCGAATGCTTCGTCATCTGTCTCGTAAACCGTTACTAACAGGCGATCTTTTGGCAGACCGAGTGTTTCAGTCAGGAATTCCCAAGCAAAGCCAATCGCTTCTTCTTTGAAGTAGTCGCCAAAGCTGAAGTTGCCTAACATTTCGAAGAACGTGTGGTGACGAGCCGTGAAACCTACGTTTTCAAGGTCATTGTGTTTACCACCCGCACGTACACAACGCTGAGCCGTAGTTGCTCGAGTGTAGGCACGTTTTTCGGCGCCTAAGAAGCAATCTTTGAATTGGTTCATGCCTGCATTAGTAAATAGCAGGGTTGGATCGTTATGTGGAACTAACGATGAACTGTCTACGATTTGGTGTTCTTTGCTCTCAAAGAACTTAAGGAACGCGTTGCGAACCTCATCAGTGCTCATGTACATGCAGCTCTTCCTGAAAATAGTCGAGTTAGAATTTTGCCGTATTGTAGATCATGGTTAAGGCTTCGACTAGTTTTCTTGTAGAAAAGACACCCTTGGGCAGGATTTTAGTGGGAATTCGATAAAATGAAGAATATTCCACTAGCTCAGGCGAAGAAAAACAAAAAAAACTCGCACACTATGTGCGAGGTTTATGTTGTTGAGACTCAATCGAAAACCAGTAAAACCGTTATCAATAGCCTGCATTATCTGTTAGTGCTTAGTGCGTAAGATAACCACTTCATTTTGGTCTAGATTAAATGTACCGCTGCCATTAGAAACAACCACTTGGTCAGTTCCTAGTACACTGTCGTAAGTTCCGTTTGCCAATCCTAAATTCACAGCGTTAACCGATGTACCTTGACCGAGGTTCATTGCAACCACAACTACGTCATCGCCTGCGTTACGTTCATATACCAATACATCATTGCTTATCCAACGCTCGATATAATCACCTTGCTGCACCGCATAGCTTTCTTTACGTAACTTACTCAACGTTTTAATCATCTTGTAAGCATTGGTCGTTTTATCAAAGCTTGGCATCATTTCACGGTTGTAAGGATCATTACCTTGCTGGCCAAAACCATTGGTAGTGAAGTTAGCCGCGTAGTGCTCTGTTCCGTAATAAATACAAGGAATGCCACGAGAGGTCATAATAAGCGCTAAACCCAGCTCCACTCTGTCTTGTGCAAATGCAACACTTTGACGACCACCCCACTTGTCTTTACCTGCGCCAAAGTTCTTCGCGTCTGAGCGTAAAACGGTAGAGATACGTGACGCATCGTGGTTATCTAAGAACACCACTTGCCAATCACTGCTTGTGAATTTTTGGTCTCTCAGCTTCATGTAGTTATTAATGGCATACATGCCAGTGCCATTGTGTTGTAGCAAGGCGTTTTCGATGGTGTTTCTCAAACCAAAATCAAGCAATGCAGAGCCTGATGTATTGGCAAAATCGATAGAGGCAAAGTTTGATCCCGTTGCGTCAGCACCTGAATCCATCCACTCACCAAAGAAATAGAAATCTTTACCTTGGCTTTTCTTCGCGTACGCGTTTATTTGGCCAGTAAAATCTTGGATAAACTCTTTATCCATATGTTTCACCGCATCAATACGAATCGCATCCACACCTAAATCAACCCAGAATTTCGCGCCATCAATCAAGTACTGACGCGCAGGGCCATCTTTACGTTGGTCAAAATCGGTTAAGTTAAACAAGGTTTTATTACGAACCGCCCATGCGTCGTTCCATTCCCAATCTTTACCGTTTTCAGCGATCGCTCCATTATGATGGTAATACCCTGCATTATCATTTTTGTAGTCGGTAACTCGGACACCCTTTTTATAAAGTGCACCGTATTCCCCTTCATCATCAGGGTTAGAGTGATTAGGCGCATAGTCCAGCACGAGTTTCATGCCGTAGCTATCCATTTTCGTCTTTAATGCTTTAAAATCTTCAACGGTACCTAGGTGCTCATCAACTTTAAAAAAGTCACGTCCCCAGTAGCCGTGGTAACCCGCTCCACCCCGACTGTCAGGTACGTTAATGTTATCAGCTGGAGGCGTTATCCAAATGGCCGTGATCCCCATATCATGCAAGTAATCTAGCTTTGCAGTTAAACCTTTTAAGTCACCACCAAAGTATTTTTTGAAATCCGATTTGTCTGCCGAATACATGTCGGCACCCGTCGCTGTATTATTGGCTGAATCGCCATCATAGAAACGGTCAAGAAACACGAAATACATGGTTTCATCACGCATATCAAAGGGCAGTTTTTCATGGACCACCACTTTATTCGTGTCGTCATAGAAATTAATTTCGTAGGTTTTATTAGGGTCAACAGAGAAATTTGATAGAGGATAGTTTTCAGACCAATCACCAAAGCGATCAACCTTAAAACTAGGAGAGTTCGTTCCATCACCGGTGTTAAATTTTTTCACTATTTGCCAGTGGTTTGCTTTCACTTTAACCATAGATTCAGCTTGCCAGTTATTGGCGGTACCACGGAAATAGGCCTGGTTCCAATCTGCCATAGCAGGTAGGGAAGCCAGTAATGCTGATAGCACAATAAGCTTATTCTTCATGTGTCGTCCTTTATTCACGTTATGGGTTTCGTTTTATTTTGTTTTTGCTTTTTATTAATGCCGCGCTCTATAGCTGTTACGTTAAATCACCATAATGAGGTCTATCAGCAACAGTAAATTTCAGGTACGACAAAGCCTTAAGAAATAATTCTCAGGATCATTTATATTTATTAGAATTCGGGTAATGCCCTGAACCTAGCAGGCCGGCTCAGGGTATGTTGTTAAGGTAAGTTTTGTAGAGTAATAGCCTTTACTATTTTGATCTTATTGACACTTTTTGCTGTGAAGCATTTTCGTTTTAAAAATAAACTTACAACGTCAGGTTCTGTTCGGTTTCACCATCAAAAATATGGCAAAAAGCAGAATCAAAATTAAAGCGTACTTGGCTGCCAATATCTGATGTACTTATGCTTTGGTTATTCACTCGCGCAACAATTTCGTTATCACCCAATTTGAAATACAGGTATTTTTCATTCCCTAAGTTTTCAACCACGGTTAGCTCACCAGGGTGTACGTTCACCATCTCATCATCAGCGGCAATATTTATGTGTTCAGGTCGAATGCCTAGACACACAGGCTTATCAATATGATCCACAAGCTTTTCTTGCAAACGTTTAGGAATAATAATTTGGGCGTTAGGGGCAAGTTCCACGTAAATATCATCACCTAACTTTCGTAGGGTTGTATTCACTAGATTCATGGCTGGGGAGCCGATAAAACCCGCCACAAACTTGTTCTGTGGTGCGTTGTACAAGTTGGTCGGCGTGTCCACCTGCATAATGTTACCTTGATTTAATACACAAATTCGGTCGCCTAAAGTTAAAGCTTCCGTTTGATCGTGCGTGACATAAATCATGGTCGCAGGGTTACCTTCATCTTTAAGAGACTTGTGCAATTGTGCGATTTTCACACGCATCGAAACACGCAGTTTGGCATCAAGGTTGGATAGAGGCTCATCAAATAAGAACACGTCCGGTTTACGAACAATAGCTCGCCCCACCGCGACACGCTGACGCTGACCACCCGACATTTCTTTAGGTTTACGATACAGGAGATCGGTAATTTCTAGTTTTTCAGCGGCATCTTCTACGCGTTGTTTGATCTCTTCTTTTGGTCGTTTTTGCATTTTCAAACCAAAGGCCATGTTATCGAAGACCGTTTTGTGTGGGTACAACGCATAGTTTTGGAATACCATGGCAATACCACGCTCTTTAGGCGCTAAATCATTCACCACTCTATCGCCAATACGCACTTCACCTGCCGAGATATCTTCTAAGCCAGCAATCATTCGCAATGTGGTAGATTTGGCGCAACCAGACGGCCCCACAAATACCATGAACTCACCTTCGTGAATATCTAAGTCAATTCCGTGTACGGCTTTAAAACCATTATCGTACTGTTTTTCTACTTTACGCAGGCTAACTGTTGCCATTTGAAACTCCGAATACGGGTTAAATCTTGATAGGTAAAAATCTTTTTAGCCAGTGACTGGAGCTCTCAAATTACTGGCTAAAAAGACGTAAACGTTAATCATTGAACATTTAAAGTTTATGTTTAAAACATAGGCACTCTGATATTCAGAGCACCTTTCTTCTGTATCACTGCGTTCAACCACAAGTTTATAAACGGTGTTATACAGCGTGGTTATAAATGGTGATATAGAGTGGGTTATGTCGGTTGGCTACATCGCTTATTTACACGCTTTAACCAATGCACGAACTGGCTTCTTATCTTCGCTAATTTCAACACTCCATAAATATTTGCCATCTTCTGGAATATTAACGGTTGTGTTTTTTGCAAAGCCACCGCGTTTTAGCGTTTTCTCATAACCTGCCGTCATCGACATGCCAGCTGCGGTAAATTGTGGAGACCAGCCCATCGTTGCGAACTGCAAACTTACGTTGCCCGCTTTTTCTTCGCTTACCACTTGGTAAATACCTTTGCCTTTATGCGACATTTGACGGTTTTCCATGTGGATCCACTGGCCATCAGGGAAAGTGCCTATAACATAAAGTGAAGGACGAATTGGCCCGCGATCTTCCACCGTGGCGAGATTACAATCGGCGAAAGGACCTGTTGCTTTCATTTGATCAGCTGCTGGCGTGTCAGCTGTGCTCGCACAACCCATTAACGCTGAAGATAAAAGTGCGGCTACAAGTAGAGTACGTTTCATTGTCATTTCCTTATTATTTTTTATATATGTAGGGTTCTATTCCGTCTTAGTCATCGCAAGTTAGGGCTTTAATTTTTAAAGCTCTCGCTTCGGCAATCTATAAACGAAATAGTCTCGCTATTAAGCTCTTTTTCGGTACCACCGCTCTTTTGTCTGTATCAAGTTCTAACGATTTAGAGTTTGGACGGGGGTTACTGTTTTTTTGATGAGTTAATTTGTTCAATACGGCTAAGTTTTTATAATAAGAACGTGCATCTTTCGCCGGATAACCGAACAGATCACTATTGGCAGGGAAAGAGTGGCTCACACCAGATTTGGCTTTAATAACGGAGTTTTTCCCGATAGTCAGATGGCCTGCTGTGCCTACTTGTCCGTGCACAATGACATGATCTTCTAGGGTGGTATGCCCTGCAAAACCCGCTTGTGATACCAGTAAACAATGTTGACCAATTTTACAGTCGTGGCCTATCTGCACTAGGTTATCTATCTTGGTTCCGCGACCAATGGTGGTGTCGCCGAGCGTGCCTCGGTCAATGGTGTTATTACAGCCAATTTCAACATCATCACCAATGATGACTCGCCCTACACTTTCTACGCGTTCGTAGCGGGTATTCTGGCCGGTCATGTATTCGAAACTGTAATTACCAATGGAGTTGTTAGAGTCGATGGTGACATTGTTACCAATCACAGTGCCTTCTTTGATGACTGTATTGGCATGAATTGCAACGTTATTGCCGATTGTTACACCGTTCATGATTTTAACACCGGGCATGAAATGGCAACCTTCTCCTATTTGACAATGCTTTCCGATATAAACATCGGGAGTATCTGATGTATTCCCTTGGTCAAATAATTGATATTTTTGAACTTTATAATGACGCATTAGTTGATTGAGCTTCTCAGCTTCGAGCTTCTCAATCACGATTTTTGTTTTTGCTTTGGTCTGTAAAATGGCTTCTGGCCCAACAATGACATCAGCCAAAGTTTCAGATAGCCCTTTTAAATCGGCTTTAGCAAAGACAATGGCTAAGCCGCCCTCTTCTCCGCTGGAAACTGGGCGAATCTTCGATATTTCTACCGTGTTGTCACCTTCAATTTTTCCACCAACGATTTGGGCGACATCTGAAACTTTGATCATAATATTACTCTGTCATTTGAGTTGTGATTAATACCACTTAGAAGCGGTAAAGCGCTTGTAGGTACATTGTTTCTTGTTCTACAGTTTTCTCGTCGCCTTTCAGCTTAGAGAAGGTCTCTGTGTCTTTAGCCCACTCAAGTTCGCCTTTTACCAACCAATCGTCGCCAATTGCTTGCTCATAGCCTAAAGTTGCCTTACGAATATCTTTGAAGAAAGTTTCGTTCTTTGCCCAACCGTCTGTATGTTTCGTTTCGTTTTCACCAATACGAGCACGAACGTACATAGTGCCGGCTTCTTCAAAGCTGTACTGAACGATTGGCTCAATGTACATCTCGGTGAAATCGCTGGCTTCATTGATTGAACCATTTCCGGTTTTCGCTTTATTTTCTTTAACTTGATAGTAAAGCTCAGCTGCAACTTCCCACTGACCAAAGCGCTTGTAAGGTTTAAATAAGAAACTGTAACCTTCCTCTTCACGAGAACCCCAAGCACTCTTATCTGAATCGTTGTATAGATACTCTAGGTTTGAATAGAAACCCGCTGAATATTCATTATTCCAGTACGTAAGGTATGGACGAATACTGTGCTCAGCTTTCGTGGTTTTCAAGCCGTCTACTTTATTAGAGGTAACAATATCACCCTTTGTATATTCCAACTCATAGATCAAGCCCGTTCCCCAACCATTTCCTAGTTGAAAACTTTTATTTAATGATAATAAGTGCTTATATCCATTTTCTGTTTCTGCGTATGCGCCTTTCTTTTTCTTACGATTTTCAAGTTTGAACGCGTAAAGTGCGGTCGCATTCCACGCAGCGTTGTTATAGAAGACGTTAAACACTTCATGAGTCGTTGTACGCTCTTTAGACTTACCGCCACCCCATGATGCAAAATCAGTGATGTTTTTCTCTTCGACTTCAATCGATGTTCCAACATGCCCACCAAATTTTAAAGCGTCATAAAAAAAGATATCACTTGGAGACATAGTTCGGTTATCAGCAGCCGAAGCGCCAGCACTAATAAGTAAAGTGTTGGTGATCACTACAGACAATAATGTTTTTTTCACGGTCATTCCTTATTGATTCTTCAACTGAATCATTTGTTGTTATTTGTAGGGTTATTTTTGTTTACTGTTTCTCTTTCTCTATCCACTGTGTCTCTTGATAGGCTTGCTGATTTCGCAACATTTAACCAGAAAAACATAGTCGTCCGTAATGAACGCCTATTTATTGTTCTAGAATTATAAATGTTTTGCTTCCTATTGAATTTAGAAATGAGAGATCAATCACCCTTGACTGCGGAGATTATTGATCACCATCACAAACGGTAGGCTTTTCATTAATCTAAGTATCAAAACGAACAAAGCACCGTTCAAAACCCCCAATAAACAAGACATAAAACCCTATAGCTACTAGATGTAAAAAGCACAAACAGAAGGTGACAAGCATCACAAATACGCTGACATATTAACCAGGTAATGTTGACATATTGTCGGTGAGACATAACATAGTAGTACCTAACGAACGACTACTAAGAATTTAAATAGCGCGGTGTCAGTATGAAAAATTCAGGAATGAAAAAGAATCTATTCGCGGCAGCCTTAATGGCGGCAACGTTAACGACCAGTACATTAACGGCTGCAGCCGATGCAAACGCAGACACAATTCAGCCAGAAAATGGGGCTGAGTTGTTAATCTGGACCGACAAAACAACAGTCGACTACATGGAGTACGCCGCTCAGTCCTTTAATAAGGAGTTAGGATACGATATTGATTTTTCATTCCGTGGGTTAGCGCCTATCGATGCCGCTTCTCGTTTGATTCAGGATGGCGGCTCTGCTCGCGTGGCAGATGTAGTCGAGATTGAACATGACTTATTGGGGCGATTAGTCGTGGCAGGTGGGGCGATGGAGAATCTGGTATCTGCCGAACGTATCTCGAATACTTTTATGCCAAATGCGATTAATGCGTCTCAAGCTGAAGGGGTGAGCTATGGCTTCCCAGTTAGCTTCGCCACTACCGCTCTGTTCTACAATAAAGATTTACTGACTAAAGCACCTGAAACTTTTGAAGAAATTATTGAATTTTCAAAAACTTTCAACAATAAGCAAGAACATAAATACGCACTGCTTTGGGACATACAGAACTATTACGAGTCTCGTATGTTTGTCACGCTTTACGGCGCATACGAATTTGGTAATAACGGTACCGATGCAAAAGACATCGGCATCAATTCTGAAAAAGCCCAACAAGGCTTAGAAGCAATGAAAACCCTGCAAGTGGCCAACAATTCAAATCCAGTTGATATGCGCAACCCGCAAGTACGTCGTGGCTTATTTAATGAAGGAAAAGTCGCCGCTATTATCGACGGCCCTTGGGCAATCGAAGGGTATCAAGAATCAGGGATAAATCTTGGTGTTGTACCTATGCCTAAATTAGCAGGCCAACAACCACGCACTTTTGCAACTGTTCGTCTTGCGGTTGTGTCTTCTTACACTGAGTATCCGAAAGCCGCACAATTATTTGCTGACTACCTTACTTCCGACGCGATGCTGAAAAAACGCTATGAGATGTCAAGAGCACTCCCTCCGATCCAGTCAGTTATGGAAGAGATCATTGTTGATGCCGATGAAGCCACTTACGCCATTATTACGCAAGGTTTCTACTCAGACGCAATGCCATCGATTCCTGAAATGGGCTTCATTTGGTCGCCAATGGCCAGTGCTATTACAGACTACTGGGTAAACGATAAACCTGCGAGTGCTGTTCTTGACCGTGCGCTTTCGATCATTGAAGAACAAATAGCATTACAAGAATAACCTCTGAACTCCCGTCGCGACTCACAAGCGACTTAGCTCATGCGCTGTGTCATAAAGCCACAGCGCTAGTTCAGGGCGTGACCAGAAAACGAATACATAACGACAACCTAAACAATAGAGATAAACAATGTTGTTAACAGAGAATCAGCCGGCATCACGAATGCCCGCTTCACTCCTTATTATGGGGAGTACACAGATCGTAAAAGGTCATTGGATAAAAGGCGGTGTATTTTTAGCCATGCAGCTAATCACATTGTTGATTCTCCCGGAGCTGTTGGCCTCGCTAAAAGGCTTAGTCACTTTAGGAGATGTCGCTCAAGTTCGTGAAGGCTTTAAAATATTACAGGGCGATAACTCGGTCTTTATGTTGGTCGAAGGGGTCATAGCCCTACTCTACAGCTTCTTATTCATCTGTCTGTACATCGCTAATGTCCAAGATGCAAAAGTCAGCCTTAAGTCACGACTGAACCTTCGAGAACAATTTAAAGACATTTACGACCAAAAGTTCGCGTTCATCATGCTATCGCCAGCTTTTTTTGCCAGTATCGCATTCATTATTTTACCAATCATAATTACGGTACTCGTCTCTTTCACTAACTATTCGGCACCTCATCATATCCCACCAAGAAACCTTGTAGATTGGGTGGGGTTTAAAAACTTTGTTTCACTATTTGAACTGAAAATATGGTCGAGCACTTTCTTCGGTGTCGCTTCTTGGACGGTTCTGTGGGCATTTTTTGCCACCATATGTACTTGTGGGTTTGGTTTTTTACTGGCGCTTGCGCTACAAAATAGAAACATTAAAGCAAAAAAAGCATGGCGCTTTATCTTTATTCTCCCTTATGCCATTCCGGCTTTCGTGACCTTATTGATGTTCCGCTTACTACTAAATGGTATTGGACCAGTCAACGCAACGTTAAACTCGTGGGGCTTTGATTCGATTGCCTTCTTATCAGACCCTTTCACCGCAAAAATTACCGTTATCGCGGTGAGTGTTTGGGTTGGCGCACCTTACTTTATGCTGCTTATTGCAGGAGCACTGACTAACATTTCAAGCGAACTTTATGAAGCCAGTGAAGTCGATGGTGCAAGCAAGTTCCAGCAATTTAAAGAAATCACCCTGCCTATGGTGTTGCACCAAGTGGCTCCATCGTTGGTCATGACCTTTGCCCATAACTTCAATAACTTTGGGGCGATTTACCTGTTAACCGAAGGGGGGCCTATCAACCCTGAATATCGATTTGCAGGGCACACCGACATTCTGATCACTTGGATTTACAAGCTCACGCTCGACTTCCAGCAGTATCAAATCGCTTCGGTTATCTCAATCATTATCTTCTTGTTCTTGTCTGGTATTGCGATATGGCAATTCAGCCGCATGAAGTCATTCAAAGACGATGTAGGTATGTAACATGGCTAATTTAAATAGTACGGATAAGTTAATTAACATGGACAAATACATTGGCAAAGTAGGCACCCTAGTCGTGTACTTATTTCTCATTGCCAACGCATTATTAGTACTTGGCCCAGTGATTTGGACAGTGCTAGCTTCATTCAAAACAGGGAATAACTTATTCAGTTCTTCTTTCACAAGTATTGACTTTACGCTCGACCACTACCGCGCATTGTTCACGGACACACCCTATTTAGACTGGTATAAAAACACCTTTCTTCTCGCTACAGCGAATATGGTTATCTCACTGGTTGTCGTGACTATTTCAGCGTTTGTGTTCTCTCGCTACCGCTTCAATGGTAAGCGCAACATTATGATGAGCATTCTTGTATTGCAGATGTTCCCGGCCTTTCTTTCGATGACGGCTATCTACATTTTGCTATCAAAAATGGGATTGATTGATACCTATGCTGGCTTGTTATTTGTGTATGTAACGGGCTCATTACCATTCATGATTTGGTTGGTGAAAGGTTATTTCGATGCCATTCCCACTTCATTAGATGAAGCCGCAAAAATTGATGGTGCAGGCCACATGACGATTTTCCTCGAGATCATTCTCCCTCTCGCGAAGCCTATCTTAGTGTTTGTTGGTTTAGTGTCTTTCACCGCACCTTGGATGGACTTCATTTTACCTACGCTGATCTTACGCAGCGAAGAAAAAATGACGCTAGCCATCGGTATTTTCAGTTGGATTTCATCTAACTCAGCGGAGAATTTCACGCTGTTTGCCGCGGGTTCATTATTGGTTGCAGTGCCCATCACTTTGCTATTTGTTGCGACTCAGAAACACATTACTACCGGCCTCGTCAGCGGTGCAGTTAAAGAATAATAATTAGGGATGATTTCCGCTATGGCTATTACAGATTCACTTACAACAAGCTTCATTACGCGCAGCTCGCTGACTCACTCAGCAAAAAGCGCAGACAGCTATGCTTATAACAATGAAACACTTCACCTTCGACTACGAAGCGCAAAAGGCGAACTAGACAAGGTTTCACTTTGGATAGGCGACCCGTACCACTGGGCAGAAGGTGGCCTAGATGGTGGCAACCTAGGTGGCAGTGATGCACACGGTTGGGTGGGTGGCAATGAAGTGACCATGATTCATGAAGGGGAAACCGAGTACCACGACCACTGGTTTGCCGAGTTTACTCCACCGAAACGTCGTAGCCGCTATGGTTTTATTTTGTACGGAAAAGGTGGCGAAAAGATTCTATTTGGAGAAAAACGCTGCGCCGACATTTCAACGCCTGAAAGTGCAGAAATCGAGCTGAGCAACTTAAGTAATTTTTTCTGTTTTCCTTACATAAACCCACGTGACGTACTAAAAACACCTTCGTGGATAAAAGACACCATTTGGTATCAAATATTCCCAGAACGCTTTGCAAATGGACGCCCGGAAATATCACCGACTAATGTGCAGCCTTGGGGTACCAGACCTGTATCCGACAACTTTATGGGGGGCGATTTATGGGGTGTGATCGATAAGCTCGATTACCTGCAAGATCTTGGCGTGAATGGTTTGTACTTGTGCCCTATTTTCACGGCCAACGCCAACCATAAATACGACACTGTCGACTACTACAACGTAGACCCGCACTTCGGCGGCAATGAAGCCTTTAAAGCACTCGTCGATGAAGCCCATAAACGCGGCATGAAAATTATGCTCGACGCGGTGTTCAACCACATTGGATCTCAATCACCACTATGGCTAGACGTTGTGAATAACGGGGCAAAGTCCAAATACGCCGACTGGTTTTGGATCAATCAGTTCCCTGTATACCCAGCCACACCAAAAGAAGAATGGGATTTCTGGAACTTAAACTACGAAACTTTCGCCAACGTCGTCGAAATGCCGAAGCTGAATACTGAAAATGAAGAGTGCCGCGCATACTTATTAGACGTGGCGCGCCACTGGGTAGAAGAGTTCAACATTGATGGATGGCGTTTAGACGTAGCCAACGAAGTGGACCACGCGTTTTGGCGTGACTTCCGTAAAGTCGTAAAAGATGCCAACCCAGACTGCTACATTCTTGGTGAGATTTGGCACGAAGGTATGCCTTGGCTACGCGGCGACCAATACGATTCGTTGATGAATTATCCGCTGACACAAGCCATTACCGACTACTTTGGTCTTGGCGACGTTGATAAAGAGAGCTTTGTAAATGCAGTGAACGCGTCGTACATGGCATACCCACGCAACGTAAACGAAGCGATGTTTAACTTATTAGATAGCCATGACACCACTCGCATTATCTCTTTATGCCAGGGTGACAAACGTAAAGCTAAATTAGCTTATTTATTTATGTTCACTCAAGTCGGTGCTCCATGCATTTATTATGGTGGCGAAATTGGTATGGATGGCGGCCGCGGCATGGGCAGCGAAGACAACCGAAAATGCATGATATGGGAAGAATCAGAGCAAGACTTAGAATTCAAAAACTTCATTCAAGAAATGATCGCTTTGCGTAAAGCCAATCCCGATTTTAATCAGCCTTGCATTGACTGGTTAAACGTGGAGGATGAAAAAGGGACGGCAGACAAAGAGTGTATCGCTTACCTCCGTGGCAATTTAATGTTTGTTCTAAACAACAGCGATAAAGATAAACAGATCATGCTCGATGGAAAATCACTGACCATTAGCGCTTATGGCTACGTGATTGAGCAAGCGAACTAAATCCAAGTGTGTCATTAATCAAATCATGCTCATTAAAGCAGAACCAAATATAGTGATGGGAATCGCGATTGATTCCCACTCTATTTACTCGGTCGCCAGCACCTCTAACGGACAAGAGGTGTATAGAATGGTGCAGCGCACTCCTGGCGACCTTGCCCACTTGACTCAACATTTGATAAGCCGAATATCAAGCGTCAGCTACCGCTATGGACGTATCGCCGCGATAGGCATAAGTGTATCTGAGTTTTTTTTATCTCATCGCCAATCCGTACATGAAGTTGCAAAATCAAGTCCTACTCACTCGACAGAAATCACCCAATTAACACGAAACCTGAATCAGCATTTCAAGGTCGACTGCTCGCTTGTGATGCATTCACACAGTGCGGCCATTGCGTGCGACGCTATTAGTAACGCCATGAAAAGCGCTGACTCAATTGAACAACCACTCTCGGCAGGTTCAAGTCTAAATAAGAGGGCTAGAGATTTATACAAAGAGGCCATACTCAGCGTATTTTTGGGCGATGGTTGTGGCATAAGTTTTTATCAAAATAACGAGCAAGTGCACCACCCATTAAGCTCACATTGGGCACATTCAAGGTTGCCTAATTTTCAATGGCTCGTTGATGGCTTAACTCCTGTATGTCGCTGTGGAAATGAGGCGTGCATTGAACAGTTTTTATCCGCACCAAGTATTGAGCGGCAATATCATCAAGTCGTGCTAAAAGACCAAACTTTAGCGCAAATTTTTTCAGGCGTAGACCTAAGTGAACCGCATGCATCGCGCATATATCGTACTTATATCGACCAATTGGCGCGCAGTTTAGTTAATCCCATTCAACAATTACTGCCTACACGACTCGTATTATCAGGCGAAGCAACGACCTATCCTACATTAACGGCAGATTTAAAAGTCGCATTGTCTCGCTACATTCACGTTAATGAAATTCCAGTGATTATTCACCCAAAACAAGATGAATTCACCTTTGCTCGCGGAGCGTTTCTCATCGCTGAAAAAAATCACAACAATCATTTACGCTCGTCGTGACAAGAATGGTAACCTTAGAAGGAGAAGATATTGAATAGTTTCAGAGGACAACCCGTGTCAGAGCTAGTCACCAAATTAATGGATTTTGGGTTTACCAAAACCGATGCGCTTGTTTATATTAATTTACTCAAAAATGGCCAATCCAGCGGATATAAAATCGCGAAAGAGATCTCTATCTCCCGCTCTTCTGTTTACTCGTCTATCGATAACCTTTACGCCAATGGCTACATTTTCATGTCTGATGGCGACACTAAAGAGTACGAAGCTAAATCACCAGACTTGATTTTCAGCCAGATAGAAAAAAAGACCGTCACTAATATTAATTTCCTTAAATCAGAATTATCTAAGATGATGCTGAAAGAGGAAAAAGAGTTCGTTTACAACGTATCGGGGTTCGACAACTTACTTCAAAAGGCCAAGGAAATCATTAATCAGGCAAATCTAGAAATTTACCTGAATACCGATTTTAACCTTGAGTTGTTTGGCAAAGAATTATGCGATGCCGTGGAACGTGGAGTACGAGTGATTGGCTTTTCATTCAACAAAATGGCGAGCCCACATGAAAAAATAGAATTACATTCGCGTTCTGAAAATGAAGAAACCGAATACCCTTCACACCGCTTTATGTGTGTAGCCGATATGAAGCTCGCCCTCATGTTCTCACACCGTGAAGAAACCTTAGGTTTGTATGCCAATAATCGCTTAATTGTAAAAATGATAGCAGAGCATATTCACAGCGATATTTACCTAACAGAATACGAGCGCCTGGCTCCTAATCAGCACCAACACGTCAGAGTAAATACGATTCACGAACAGCACAATGCTATGGTACTCGACGAGCTTAAGAAGCACTAGTTCAGCAGATCGAATTCAATAATAAGATACGAACAAAGGTCTAGTAATAGGCCTTTAGGGGCAAGAACTTTTGACGGTAATCGATTTAACCCAAAGGGTTTCTTTGATTATTTGATAAAGAATAGACCTATGAGTGCATGACTGTAAGTAATCTAGAGCAACCACCGTCACTTTCCTCTAAACATTCAAATACCTTACATTTTTACGACTGAAACAATAAAGCCTCGAAAATTCGAGGCTTTAAAATCTTTCAAAGTCATGCATTCTTATGAAGATGACTTAACAAAACGTTAGCTTATAGCTCTTCGTTTTCTTCTTCCTTCTCTGCACCTTTCTCTTCAAGCACAGCAGGAGTTAGCAGTAACTCACGAAGTTTAGTATCAATTTCTAGAGCAACTTCTGGGTTTTCACGCAGGTATTTACCAGCGTTAGCTTTACCTTGGCCGATCTTGTCGCCTTTGTAGCTGTACCAAGCGCCTGCTTTTTCTACTAGCTTATTCTTAACACCTAAGTCGATAAGCTCACCTTCGCGGTTGAAGCCCTTGCCGTAAAGGATTTGAGTTTCAGCTTGTTTGAATGGTGCAGCAATCTTGTTCTTAACAACCTTGATACGAGTTTCGTTACCAACAACTTCATCACCATCTTTAATCGCGCCAGTACGGCGAATATCAAGACGAACAGATGCGTAGAACTTAAGTGCGTTACCACCTGTTGTTGTTTCAGGGTTACCAAACATCACACCAATTTTCATACGAATTTGGTTAATGAAGATAGCCATACAGTTAGACTGCTTAAGGTTACCTGTTAGCTTACGCATTGCTTGAGAAAGCATACGTGCTTGAAGACCCATGTGGCTATCGCCCATTTCGCCTTCGATTTCTGCTTTAGGTGTTAGTGCTGCTACTGAGTCAATAACAAGAACATCGATAGCACCTGAACGAGCCAGTGCATCACAGATTTCAAGCGCTTGTTCGCCTGTATCTGGTTGAGACACAAGCAAAGCGTCGATATCAACACCCAACTTTTGAGCGTAGATAGGGTCTAGTGCGTGCTCGGCATCGACGAATGCACACGTTTTGCCCACTTTCTGTGCTGCAGCAATAAGCTCAAGCGTTAACGTTGTTTTACCTGATGATTCTGGACCGTAAACTTCTACGATACGTCCCATCGGTAGGCCACCAGCACCTAGTGCGATATCTAGAGATAGAGAACCTGTAGAAATAGTTTCTACGTCCATTGTGCGGTTATCACCAAGACGCATGATTGAACCTTTACCAAATTGCTTTTCAATCTGACCAAGGGCTGCGGCTAACGCTTTTTGTTTATTCTCGTCCATTACTATCTCCACATAATCGGTTGTCTTAACAAGCGATCTAGAATCTATTTCTAACCCACATAGGGGTGACTAATTGGCTTTTATTATACTGTTGATTCATACAGTGTCTATACCTGTATGAAAATAATTTGTACAAATGTTACTTACCTTCCATTGATAGGTAATCATAAATAACTTGTAGGGCATGGTGCGTGGCTTGTTGGCGTACTTGTGATCTGTCGCCTGTAAATACATGCGTTTCTACTTTATCCCAACCGTTTAGTGCTTTCCAAGCGAAACATACCGTTCCAACAGGCTTATCTTCGGTCGCGCCACCTGGGCCAGCAATACCACTGATCGATACAGAGATAGTCCCATTTGAATGTTGCAATGCCCCGCTCGCCATTTCTATTACGACAGGCTCACTCACCGCACCGAACTCAACTAAGGTTTTAAGCTGTACGCCGATCATCTCTTGCTTCGCTTCATTGCTATAAGTAACAAATGCACGATCAAACCAACCAGAGCTCCCTGCGATATCCGTCACCGCGCTAGCAACCCCACCGCCAGTACAAGATTCAGCCGTCACTAAAACGTGTTTATGTTTAGCGAGTAAGTATCCAAGCTGTTCACTAAGATCTTGAGTCATCTGCATCATCAACTTCCCTTTATCTACTGTCATATCATTCGGATTCGCATCTTTTCGCATGTGTCGCTTTTCGCACGAAACGCTTTCACGTATCCTAAGCCGCAATAGAAATAAACGAAAGAAGTTAACTGTGAAAGCCGATCAAAAACATACTCCCATGATGCAGCAGTACCTAAAGCTAAAAGCAGAAAATCCAGAAATTCTGCTGTTCTACCGCATGGGCGATTTCTACGAGCTTTTCTATGATGATGCTAAAAAAGCTTCTCAACTCCTCGATATTTCACTGACCAAGCGTGGCTCTTCAAATGGTGAGCCGATTCCTATGGCAGGTGTTCCTTACCATGCCGTTGAAGGGTACCTTGCAAAGTTAGTGCAACTTGGTGAATCCGTAGCAATTTGTGAACAGATTGGTAATCCAGCAACTTCAAAAGGCCCTGTTGAGCGTGCTGTCGTACGTATCGTTACACCCGGTACCGTGACCGACGAGGCTTTGCTTTCTGAGCGTGTTGATAACCTGATTGCCTCTATTTACCACCACAATGGTAAATTTGGCTACGCGACGCTTGATATTACTTCTGGCCGATTCCAGCTATGTGAGCCGGAAACCGAAGAAGCAATGGCGGCAGAACTGCAGAGAACCTCACCTCGTGAGCTACTGTTCCCTGAAGATTTCGAACCTGTAAATCTAATGGCAAGCCGTAATGGCAATCGCCGCCGCCCGGTATGGGAATTTGAATTAGATACCGCGAAGCAGCAATTGAATAAGCAGTTTGGTACTCGCGATCTGGTTGGCTTTGGCGTAGAAGGCGCGAAACTAGGCTTATGTGCGGCTGGTTGTTTGATCCAATACGTGAAAGATACCCAACGTACTGCCCTTCCACATATCCGTTCACTGACGATGGATAAGCAAGATCACTCGGTGATCCTCGATGCAGCGACTCGCCGTAATTTGGAGATCACGCAAAATCTTGGTGGTGGTACTGATAACACCCTTGCCGAAGTACTTGATCACACCGCGACGGCTATGGGTAGCCGTATGCTTAAGCGCTGGTTACATCAACCAATGCGCAATATCTCTGCACTCGATCAGCGCCTAGATGCTATTGGTGAAATGAAAGATTTGGCTCTCTTTACAGAGCTACAGCCAACCTTGAAACAGATCGGGGATATCGAACGTATTCTTGCTCGACTAGCACTTCGCTCAGCTCGTCCTCGTGATATGGCACGACTTCGCCAAGCGATGGAATATTTGCCAGAACTTGCAGAAACACTGACGCAATTGAAGCACCCATACCTAACTCAACTTGCTCAATATGCCTCGCCTGTGGATGAGGTTTCTGAACTACTTGAGCGAGCGATCAAAGAGAACCCTCCCGTGGTTATCCGTGACGGTGGTGTAATTGCAGAAGGCTACAATGCCGAGTTAGACGAATGGCGCGACCTTGCAGCTGGCGCAACCGAATTTCTTGATAAACTTGAGCAAGAAGAGCGCGAACGTCATGGTATCGATACACTTAAAGTGGGCTACAACAACGTACACGGTTTCTTCATTCAAGTAAGCCGCGGACAAAGCCACCTTGTGCCACCACACTATGTTCGCCGTCAAACGCTGAAAAATGCAGAGCGTTACATCATTCCTGAGCTAAAAGAGCACGAAGACAAAGTGCTTAGCTCTAAATCGAAAGCCCTAGCTATCGAGAAGAAGTTGTGGGATGAGTTGTTTGATTTGTTACTGCCTTATCTAGAGCGACTACAAAACATTGCTTCTTCAGTGTCTCAACTGGATGTTCTACAAAACTTAGCTGAACGTGCAGACACCCTTGATTACTGTCGTCCAACCATGACAGAGTCTGCTGGCGTACAAATTCAGGCCGGTCGTCACCCCGTTGTTGAACAAGTGATGGACGAACCCTTTATTGCTAACCCTATCGACCTCAATGATCAACGTAAGATGCTGATCATCACAGGTCCAAACATGGGTGGTAAGTCGACCTACATGCGTCAGACTGCACTCATTGCGCTGATGGCTCATATCGGTTGTTATGTTCCTGCAGAAAGCGCGACGATTGGTTCTATCGACCGTATCTTTACGCGTATTGGCGCATCCGATGACTTGGCTTCGGGTCGTTCAACCTTCATGGTTGAGATGACAGAGACCGCGAATATCCTGCACAATGCAACACCAAATAGCCTTGTGTTAATGGATGAAATCGGTCGTGGTACCAGTACTTACGATGGTCTGTCTCTGGCTTGGGCAAGTGCGGAATGGCTAGCTAATCAAATCAATGCGATGACACTATTTGCAACGCACTACTTTGAGCTAACTGAGCTGCCTAACCAACTTCCAACACTGGCCAACGTGCACTTGGATGCGGTTGAGCATGGTGACAACATTGCCTTTATGCACGCAGTTCAAGAAGGAGCTGCAAGTAAATCTTACGGTCTAGCGGTTGCAGGATTGGCTGGTGTACCGAAAGCGGTAATCAAGAATGCTCGAGCGAAGTTGACTCAACTAGAAGCGTTAAGCATGGAGTCACCAACATCAAAACCAAGTGGCGTTGATATCGCAAACCAACTGAGCCTGATACCTGAACCAAGTGAAGTAGAACAAGCACTAGCGAATGTTGATCCTGATGATCTAACTCCTCGCCAAGCACTAGAAGAGCTCTACCGTTTGAAGAAGTTGCTTTAGTCTCTTTCCAAGTAGCTTGTTATTGCCGTCCGTGATTTTGATTAGACGGCATCAAATACCAAAGCCACAAACAAAAAAACGCTGACTTAAAGTCAGCGTTTTTATTTGTCTTCTATTCAAAGAAACATCATCCGTTCATTTAGTCGTTTTCTACGTTGAACAGATTTTCCATGTTCAAGCCTTGCTTGATTAGAATTTCACGTAAACGACGAAGACCTTCAACTTGGATTTGGCGAACACGTTCACGAGTCAGGCTAATTTCACGGCCTACTTCTTCTAGTGTTGATGGTTCATAGCCAAGTAATCCAAAGCGACGCGCAAGCACCTCTTTCTGCTTAGGATTCAGCTCATCAAGCCAGAAGATCAACGAATTCTTGATATCGCTATCTTGAGTTGAAACCTCAGGATCTGAATTGTTGATGTCTGGAATAATATCCAACAGCGCTTTCTCACCATCACCACCAATTGGCGTATCAACAGAGCTCACTCGTTCGTTTAGACGAAGCATCTTACTCACATCACCAACAGGTTTGTCTAGCTTAGAAGCAATTTCTTCTGCCGTTGGTTCATGGTCAAGTTTTTGTGAAAGTTCTCTTGCGGTACGTAGGTAGATGTTCAGCTCTTTCACAACATGGATAGGCAAACGGATAGTGCGAGTCTGATTCATTAGCGCACGTTCAATGGTTTGACGAATCCACCATGTTGCGTAAGTTGAGAAACGGAAGCCACGCTCTGGGTCAAACTTCTCTACGGCGCGAATCAAACCTAGGTTGCCTTCTTCAATAAGATCGAGAAGTGCAAGACCACGGTTGCTATAACGACGAGAAATTTTTACCACCAAACGCAGGTTACTTTCGATCATGCGTTTGCGTGCTGCTTCATCACCGCGTAGAGCTCGACGTGCATAAAGCACTTCTTCTTCAGCGGTTAATAGTGGTGAGAAACCGATTTCGCCTAAGTAGAGTTGAGTCGCATCTAAGCTTTTAGACGTAACTTCAGTATCTTCTTTCGCTTCGGTTTTCTTAGTGACTGTTCGTTTTGCTTTTCCAAGAGCTTCCTGTTCCGTGGTTGCTTGGTTAAGATCGAACTCTTTTTTGGTTACTGCATTGCTTATACTCATAACGCCTCCCCCTGGCGAAATTAGCATGACATTACAACTTCATATGTCGCTAAATGACTATGTCACTCCATACAATACGTAATTTTTGCATATTGTATTTAAGGTAAATACCGTTTTGGATTAACTGATTTACCTTGGTAACGAATCTCAAAGTGCAGCCTGACACTGCTGGCTCCAGAGCTTCCCATTGTTGCAATTTTCTGCCCTGGTTTCACACTTTGCCCTTCAGATACTAATAGTCGGTCGTTATGCGCGTATGCACTTAAGTAATTATCATTGTGCTTCACAATCACTAGATTGCCGTAGCCTCGTAATGCATTACCCGAATAAACAACCGTTCCCCCTGCAGTAGATACTATTGGCTGACCTCGCTGTCCTGCTATGTCTATGCCTTTATTTCCTTGTTCGCCTACAGAGAAATTCTTAATTACTCTCCCTTTCGTTGGCCATAACCATTTGGATACTTTGTTACTCGTTGGTTTTGTTGGCGGTGTAACATTCTGTTTACCTTTAGAACCAACATACTCCTTTGATTTGGATTGTACAACCTTCTTTTGTGGATCTTTTTTCGCCACTTTGGTGGTTGTTTGAGCGGGCGCAGGTTTAGAGTTTTTACTCTTTTGAGGTGTTGTTTTAGGTTTGCTTGAGGCCAACAAAGTTGTGGATGCGGCAACAGGCGCAGCGACGGCTGCAACCGCTACCGTTGATTTACCATACGCTGGAGCGTTGTAGCTAGGACGCCATAACTTAAGGCTCTGTCCGGGATGGATGGTATAAGGTGCAGACAGATTGTTATAGCGAATCAGCTCTTTAACATCTTTATTTGTTACGTAAGCAATAAAATAAAGGGTATCGCCTTTTTTCACTTCATAGTAACTACCACGATAACTACCACGATCAATCGATGAGTAATTCTTGTTTAAGCTTGAAACTGGCGCAGGCGAATTCGCAGCACACCCAACAAGTGCACAGCTAAGCAGTAGAGAACTTCCTTTAAAAACCTTCGAACGCATCGACTTTCTATCCACCTACACCATTAATAATTTTATTAAGCTAACTCACCAGGTACAAGAGGTACAAATCGCACCATCTCGATAACACTCGATAAGAACTCATCACCGTGGCGAACAATCTTCAACAGTTGTTGTTCATCATCTCCGACCGGAATTAATAAGCGCCCTCCATCTTTCAACTGCTGCAAAAGCGCTTGAGGGATCGACTCTGCAGCAGCAGTGACAATAATCGCATCAAAAGGCGCCTTAGAAGACCAACCTTGCCAACCATCACCGTGCTTGGTTGAGATGTTGTAGAAATCGAGTTGCTTCAACCTACGCTTAGCATCCCATTGTAGCGACTTTATTCTTTCAACCGAATACACGTGATCAACCAACTGAGCCAAAACAGCCGTTTGATAACCAGAACCCGTTCCGATCTCCAAAACGCGGCTGTCTTGTTGTAACTCAAGCAGCTCGGTCATTTTAGCAACAATGTAAGGCTGAGAAATTGTCTGCCCCTGCCCGATAGGCAGCGCATTATTATCATAGGCCTGGTGATGCATAGCCTGTGATAAAAAGCTCTCTCTCGGTAGTAAGTAAATAGCATCAAGAACCTTTTGATCCTGAATACCATTTTCTATCAGAAAAGTAACTAAGCGCTCAGCTTGTGGATTACTCACTTATTTATCCCCTAACCATGTAGTCATCGCACCCAACGACTCATGTGCCGTCAGATCAACTTGTAGTGGTGTTACCGACACAAAACCATGTTCAATGGCGTAAAAATCAGTACCCTCACCAGCATCTTGCTCCTTACCAGGAGGGCCAAGCCAATAGATATCATGACCACGTGGGTCTTTCTGCTTAATCATATCTTCAGCATGGTGACGAGCACCTAGACGTGTCACCTGAGTACCCGATATTTGGTCTAATGCTAAGTCAGGGACGTTCACGTTTAACAGGCGATTGGTCGGGATTGGGTTTGCTAAATGTTGTTCGACAATACGGCGAGCAACCGCTGCTGCTGTCTTAAAATGTTGTTTTCCAACCAGAGAAAATGCCACCGATTGAACACCTAGAAAGTGGCCTTCCATTGCTGCTGCGACTGTACCTGAATAAAGCACGTCATCACCAAGGTTAGCTCCGTGATTAATACCCGTTAAAACCAGATCAGGCATGTCACTCTTTAGGAGTTCGTTCAATGCGAAATGTACACAGTCGGTCGGTGTTCCTTGTACCGAATAGGTATTTCTAGCAATCTCTTGAACACGCAAAGGCTGTTCCAAAGTTAATGAATTTGAAGCACCAGAGCGATTACGGTCAGGTGCCACAATGATAACTTCAGCAAGATCACGTAATTCATTTGCCAGCTCATGAATACCTTGAGCATGCACACCATCATCGTTGCTGAGTAAAATCTTCATCTTGTATCCTTTCTTTTGTACCAATGCCAAGTCACTTAAATACCGATATAAAGTCACTTAAATATCAATATAAAGTGACTTAGACCCAAGCAGAATCATTATTGCTCGTAGGTTCTTTCTACGTGTACTTCTTCAACTAACTCACGAACGATAGCGGTTGCGAAGCAGCCTGCGTCCAGAGAGAATTTAAGAGTGACATTGTCTTCGTTTACTTCCCACACTAAACCCATCGGCTTCAACGAGGCTTCACGGCGATCATGGCGCATACGGTTGCCACAAATAAGCGCCATTAGATCCGGTTCAGCATCAAGGTGTTTCTGCTCTAGAGCTTGAGACGCATCCGTCGTCGGTAACGCATTATCTCCAGCTAAAGCAACGGTAATAAACGCAGAACCATTGGCGATATCTTGGTTTACAGCTTCGATATTAGCGGCTGTCACAGCAAGTTGAGCATCGTTTTTAACTACAATATCGCCGACCAATGCCGAAGCAAACGCATCGTGCTCAATACGGTCAGAAAGAATTAAGTTGTAGATCCAAGAACGAGCTGCAGAGAGGTACAAGCTGCGCTTATTTTGATTACGTGTACGAACGTTTTCACGCCCCCAACGACGAGCTTCAGATAAGTTGTTACCTTCATTGCCAAACCTCTGAGCACCAAAGTAATTTGGCACGCCCACTTGAGCGACTTTTTCCAAACGTTTGACTACATCATCGCAGTCCGTTACTTCAGACAAAGTTAGCTCGAATTGGTTGCCAACTAAATCGCCTGGACGTAACTTTTTGTTGTGGCGTGCTGTCGCCAAGATCTCAATGCTTGGGTATTGTGCAAGAAAAGCAGAAAAGTCAGGTTCACCTTTTGGTAGATGCACGCTCAACCACTGTTCTGTCACAGCATGACGGTCTTTCAAACCAGCCCAACTCACGTCTTTCGACTTAACACCACACGCTTTAGCCAGCTCGTTTGCTACAAAGCTCGTGTTCTCACCCGTTTTACGAATACGAACCATAAGGTGTTCGCCTTCACCAGTGAACTCAAAACCTAAGTCTTCATTAACGACAAAGTGTTCGGCTTTTGCTTTTAGTTTTGCTTTCGCAGTTGGTTTACCGTTTAGATAAGCCAATGAAGATAAAATATCTGACATGCTGTTCTTTTCGTGTTGGTGCTTACGCACTTTTAGTAATTAGGACCACCGCTTCACATGCGATGCCCTCTTTGCGACCTGTAAAACCTAAACGCTCAGTGGTCGTCGCTTTTACATTCACATTGCTAATGCTGGTTTCTAAATCTTGTGCGATAGCGTGGCACATAGAGTCTATATGAGGCGCCATCTTTGGAGCTTGCGCCATGATAGTAATATCGGCATTACCAATCACGTAGCCTTGTTCTTTTACTCGACGATAAACATCTTTTAGCAGTTCACGGCTATCCGCGCCTTTCCACTCATCATCAGTATCGGGGAAATGACGACCAATATCACCGGCAGCAATCGCACCTAATAAAGCGTCACACAACGCATGAAGGGCAACATCACCATCTGAGTGTGCGATAAGACCCTGCTCATAAGGGACTCTAACGCCACCTATAATTACCGGACCTTCACCACCAAACTTATGTACATCAAAGCCATGGCCAATACGAATCATCATTATTCCTTATTCTGACTTAAATAGAACTCAGCAAGTGCTAAATCTTCAGGCTGAGTAATCTTAAAATTATCTGAACGCCCTGCCACTAAAGCTGGCGATAAACCTTTCCATTCAAAGGCTGAGGCTTCATCGGTAATCGAAACGCCTTGTTGCAACGCCTCGCTTAATGCATTCCACAGAGGCTTTGCTCTGAACATTTGCGGCGTAAGTGCATGCCATAGATCGGCTCGCTCAACGGTATGTTCGATCTGCCCTTGGGCACCTCGCTTCATCGTGTCACGAACTGGCGCCGCTAAAATAGCCCCTACATCATGGCTCATCGCGCCGGAAATTAGCTTGTCGATATCACTGAGTTGAACACAAGGCCTTGCCGCATCGTGAACCATTACCCAATCGCTAAGCTGCTGCTCAGCGATACAGTTTAGCGCAGAGAGTACCGAGTCCGCTCGTTCGCTTCCGCCAGACACTCTGACCACTTTTGGATTCTGGTTGAGTGCTAACTCCGGGTAATAGGGGTCATCATCGCTGATCGCAACGACAATTTGAGAGACTTGTGGATGAGACAGTAATTTCTCAATGGTGTGCTCTAAAATCGTTTTGCCGTTAATCTTAAGATATTGCTTAGGGCGGTCTGCTTTCATTCGGCTACCGACGCCCGCTGCAGGTACAACGGCAATCACACTTTGAAGTTGAGTCGACATTAATGGGATTCCTCACCAATGATGCGGAAAAACGTTTCGCCTTCTTTTACCATTCCAAGCTCATGACGTGCGCGCTCTTCTATCGCGTCTAAGCCTTGGCGTAGATCATCGATTTCCGCAAACATCTCTGCGTTACGAAGATGAAGCTTTTCGTTTACTTGCTGTTGAACTTGGATTTCGTTGTTCACACCGTAGTAATCAGAAATACCATTTTTACCGAGCCACAGTGTGTGTTGTAGCCAGCCAAACACTATGAGCAGTACTAAAGCAAAAATTCGCATAACACCTTTCGCCGGTTGAAAAAGAAGGAACTAGAATAAGGCACATATATACCATAATGAGCTTATTGGTGCGAGATATGTGGTGTTAGGGAATCAATAAGTCGGAGAATTATTGTCGGGATAAGTATGGTAACAATGAGATTCCCGACTCCTTCCTTCGTCAGTCTAGGGAATGACGAACTTTAGATGTAACGAGGAGGAGCTTTAGAAATTAGATCTCACTTTCCTACAAGCAAAAAAAAACGCCCTACCGAAGTAGAGCGTTTTCAAAAGCTTTAAGCTAACAATTCACGAGGCTTTAAGTCTTGAAGAAAGTGCTGACCTTTAACGTCTTTAAGACCGCTTTCGTTGTAAAAAGGAGGAGTTTTAGAACCTAGAGCTTCTTCCCGTCATTTTCTACAGACAAAAAAATGCCCCGCATAAGCGAGGCATTTAAAAAGCTTAGATTAATAATTCGCTAGGAATTATTGACCTTTAACTTCTTTAAGACCGTTGTAAGGAGCTTTAGAACCTAGAGCTTCTTCGATACGGATAAGTTGGTTGTACTTAGCAACACGGTCAGAACGGCTCATAGAACCAGTTTTGATTTGACCTGCAGCTGTACCTACCGCTAGATCAGCGATAGTTGCATCTTCAGTTTCGCCAGAACGGTGAGAGATTACTGCAGTGTAGCCAGCGTCTTTAGCCATCTTGATAGCAGCTAGAGTCTCTGTTAGAGAACCGATTTGGTTGAACTTGATAAGGATAGAGTTAGCTACGCCTTTCTCGATACCTTCAGCAAGAATCTTAGTGTTTGTAACGAACAGATCGTCACCAACTATTTGAAGCTTGTCGCCTAGAAGTTCAGTTTGGTGCTTGAAGCCATCCCAATCAGACTCGTCAAGACCGTCTTCGATAGAAACGATTGGGAAGTTGTTCGCTAGCTCAGCTAGGTAGTGGTTGAACTCTACAGAAGTGAAAGTTTTACCTTCGCCCTTCATGTTGTAGATACCAGCTTCTTTGTCAAAGAACTCAGATGCTGCACAGTCCATAGCAAGAGTAACGTCTTTACCTAGTTCGTAACCAGCAGCTGCAACAGCTTCTGCGATAACTTCTAGAGCTTCAGCGTTAGACTTAAGGTTAGGAGCGAAACCACCTTCATCACCAACTGCAGTGCTGTAGCCTTTAGACTTAAGAACTTTAGCTAGGTTGTGGAATACTTCAGCGCCGATACGTAGACCTTCTTTAAGAGTCTTAGCGCCAACTGGTTGGATCATGAACTCTTGGATGTCAACGTTGTTATCTGCGTGCTCACCACCGTTGATGATGTTCATCATTGGTAGAGGCATAGAGAATTGACCAGCAGTACCGTTTAGCTCAGCAATGTGCTCGTATAGAGGCATGCCTTTCGCAGCAGCAGCAGCTTTTGCGTTAGCTAGAGATACAGCTAGGATAGCGTTCGCACCGAACTTAGACTTGTTTTCAGTACCGTCTAGGTCAAGCATGATTTGGTCAACGTCAGCTTGTGCTTTAGCGTCAGAACCTACTAGAGCTTCAGCGATTGGGCCGTTTACAGCTTCAATAGCTTTAAGAACACCTTTACCTAGGAAACGTGATTTGTCGCCGTCACGTAGCTCAAGAGCTTCGCGTGAACCAGTAGATGCGCCAGATGGAGCAGCAGCCATACCTACGAAACCGCCTTCTAGGTGTACTTCAGCTTCTACAGTTGGGTTACCACGTGAATCGATGATTTCACGACCTAGAACTTTAACGATCTTAGACATTGAATGTTTCCTTCTCGTTGAATATATAAATGTCAAATTTAAAGGTAGCAGCACAACTTACGCAGCTACCTGTATTCCTTTTTACTTCTCTAATTCGCCGCGCTGGAACTCGCCAGCTGCTTTAACGAAACCTGCAAACAATGGGTGACCATCGCGAGGTGTTGAAGTGAACTCTGGGTGGAATTGAGCAGCAACGAACCATGGATGGTTCGGGTTCTCAATAACTTCAACCAGTTTCTTGTCCGCAGATAGACCCGATACTTTTAGGCCCGCTTTTTCAATTTGTGGACGAAGATTGTTGTTCACTTCGTAACGGTGACGATGACGTTCATGGATCGTCGCGCTACCGTATAATTCGTAAGCTTTTGTCCCTTTCGCTAGGTGACAAAGCTGTGAACCAAGACGCATTGTGCCGCCAAGGTCAGATGTTTCTGTACGCTCTTCAACTTTACCTTCGCCGTCAGTCCACTCAGTGATAAGACCAACAACTGGGTACTTAGTTTCAGTACAGAATTCAGAAGAGTGTGCCCCTTCCATTTTCGCAACGTTACGAGCGTACTCGATAAGTGCTACTTGCATACCTAAACAGATACCTAAGTAAGGTACTTTGTTTTCACGAGCGTATTGAGCAGCAAGAATCTTACCTTCAACACCACGATCACCAAAGCCACCAGGAACTAGGATTGCATCTAGGCCTTCTAAAACTTCTACGCCACGAGACTCAACGTCTTGTGAATCTACGTATTTAATATTAACGCTTAGGCGATTTTTCAAGCCCGCGTGTTTTAGCGCTTCATTTACTGATTTGTATGCGTCTGGTAGTTCAATGTACTTACCAACCATACCAATCGTCACTTCACCCGTTGGGTTAGCTTCTTCGTAAATTACTTGTTCCCATTCAGACAGGTCTGCTTCTGGAGCTGTGATGCCGAAACGCTTACATACAAGTTCATCAGTGCCTTGAGCTTTAATAAGCTGAGGGATCTTGTAGATAGAGTCAACATCGCGCATAGAAATAACTGCATTTTCTTGCACATTACAGAACAGAGCAATTTTCTTACGCTCGTTCGAAGGAATGTTGCGGTCTGAACGACAAACTAGAATGTCTGGCTGAATACCAATAGACAGCAGCTCTTTTACAGAGTGTTGCGTTGGCTTAGTTTTCACTTCGCCCGCAGCTGCTAGGTATGGCACTAGAGTAAGGTGCATGAACATTGCGCGTTCACGGCCTAGCTCTACTGCTAGCTGACGAATCGCTTCCATGAATGGTAGAGATTCGATATCACCAACCGTACCACCAACTTCAACAAGCGCGATATCGTGGCCAGCTGCGCCAGAAATTACACGTTCTTTGATAGAGTTAGTGATGTGCGGGATAACCTGAATAGTTGCACCTAGGTAATCACCGCGACGCTCTTTAGCGAGTACGTCTGAGTAAACACGACCTGCAGTGAAGTTGTTACGCTTAGTCATCTTGGTGCGAATGAATCGCTCGTAGTGACCAAGGTCAAGGTCAGTTTCAGCGCCATCTTCCGTAACGAACACTTCACCGTGTTGAGTCGGGCTCATTGTGCCTGGATCAACGTTGATGTAAGGGTCAAGCTTCATCATAGTCACTTTAAGACCACGAGCTTCTAAAATAGCCGCAAGAGATGCTGCTGCAATACCTTTACCTAGAGAGGATACAACCCCGCCAGTAACAAAAATGTAATTTGTCGTCATGTTTAACCTGAAATTGGTTGAATGAGGGAAATGGATTACTTCTGGACGGGATGAAAATATACCAGAAGCCCCTTATCGCCACAACGTGAAATCTATCACACTGCTATTTTTTATTTTTTGCTTCAAATCAATTCATGATAAAAGCTTTGATGATCTTTTCTCCGCCACTTTGACTTCATCCCATATGGAATCAAGCTGTTGTAGAGAAAAGTCGGTCAAAATTTTATCTTGCTGACGAACTTTTTGTTCCACACCTTTAAAGCGGCGTGAAAATTTCAGATTGGCTTTATTGAGAGCCGTTTCTGGATTTTTACCCAAATGTCGCACTAAATTGACGGTAGCAAACAACAAATCACCCAGTTCTTCTTCAACTAAATCTTCGTTTGGCGTTACTTGAAGCGCTTCTTCTAGCACCTCATCAACTTCCTCTAAAACCTTGTCGGCGACTGGACCAATAGAGTCCCAATCAAAGCCAAATTTCGCGACTTGCTTTTGAATTTTTGTAGCACGCGAAAGTGCAGGTAGAGAGTTTGGTATTGAGTCTAGAATACTTTCTTGAGTTTTGCCTGCCTGTGCTTTCTCTTTGGCTTTTTCAGCTTCCCAGTTGGCATTAATTTCGTCATCACTAGCAAACTCTGTATCAGAAAATACGTGTGGATGACGGCGCGTTAGCTTCTCATTGATACCGTCAACCACATCAGAGAACTCAAATAAGCCCTGCTCTTTTGCTAATTGACTGTAGAAGATCACCTGAAACAACAGGTCACCCAACTCTTCTTGCAGGTTTGGCCAATCTTTGTTGTGAATCGCGTCCACCACCTCGTAGGTCTCTTCGATCGTATGCGGCACAATGGTTTCAAAATTTTGTTTCAAATCCCAAGGACAGCCACCTTCAGGATCGCGCAGCTTAGTCATGATCTGTTCAAGTTGTTCAATCGGGTGATTCATCGTTTTATTCCTATTCACTGTCTTTGATTTTTAAATTTATAACGTCTTCTAAAACTAAAAAAGGTGAGTAGCCAAAACCACTCACCTTTCTATTTTTTCAGTCATCCTCAAGAGCGAAGAATGAGCGAGTTGGGGATCTCAAATCGCTTGGCGAGATTCCCTATAACGTTCGTCCCTCACTGTAGGGGATGACGACTATCTTTGTTTTACTAAGTAATTGGCTCTTCTAACAAGGCAACAAACTTACGAGACTTCTGAGCATAGCTTGCCTATGTGATGAAGCGAGTATAGTGCAGTTAACACAGTTAGAAGGCCAAGTACGACGTAAAAACTAGCCTAGGCGTTTTACGCTCATAACATCTTTGATCTGTTCTACTCGGCTTGTCACGCGACTCAGAATCTCAATGTTGGTCACTTCCAAATCGAAATCCATCACTGACAGCTGACGTTTATAGTCAATACGGCTCTTCATTGTCGTCACACTGACTTTTTCGTTCAAGAACAGGGATGTTATGTCTTTCAACAAGCCGGTACGTTCTAGCGCCTCTACACGCAGTGTTAAGATATACGAGCCTACAAAACCATCTCCCCACACCGTATCGATGATACGTTCAGGGGCATGTAGGTTAAGTTCACTTAACTGCTCACAATCGCTGCGGTGTACTGAGATACCACGCCCTTGAGTAATGTAACCTTTGATCACATCCCCCGGGATAGGCTGACAACAACGAGCCAAGTGGGTCATTAGGTTATCAACACCTTCAACAACGACAGCATCCTTTTTCGGACGGCTCTGATGTGCTGGCTTATTGTCAGACTCAAGCAACTTCTCGAGTGCTTTCTTATCTTCTTCTTCAGCCGTCGGCTTATTGACCAGAGCATTGATGTGATTAACCACTTGGTTAATACGCAAATCACCGCTACCAATACCTGCATACAATTCATCAGGTGTATTGACGTTGAATCGTTTCAGCGCATATTGTTCAGCATCTTTCAGTGTTGCGCCGACTCTGCCTAGCTCGACTTCTAGGATGTCTCGTCCAGCTTCGAGGTTTTTCTCACGACTCTGAGCGCGGAACCAAGCGTTAATTTTTGCTCGAGCTCGACTTGAATGAACAAAACCTGTGGTCGGATTTAACCAATCACGTGATGGATTCGGTTCTTTTTGAGTAATGATCTCAACTTGATCGCCCATCGCCAACTTATGAGTAAACGGAACGATTCGACCTGCGACTTTGGCACCGATACAACGGTGTCCAACCATCGAGTGAATGTGGTAAGCAAAATCCAACGGCGTTGCACCCATTGGTAAATCGACCACATCACCGCGTGGTGTAAAGGCATAGACTCGGTCATCAAAGACTTGGCTACGTACTTCATCCAGCATTTCGCCAGAATCTGACATCTCTTCTTGCCAGTCGATAAGCTTACGCAACCACGTGATTTTCTCATCGTAGCCACTGCGTACACCGCTAGAAGCACCTTCTTTATACTTCCAGTGCGCAGCCACACCTAACTCAGAGTCTTCGTGCATTTGCTTGGTACGGATCTGAATTTCGATGGTCTTGCCTTCAGGGCCAAGAACTACGGTATGAATTGATTGGTAACCATTGGGCTTAGGATTCGCCACATAGTCATCAAATTCACTTGGAAGATGTTTATATTTGGTGTGAACCACACCTAGACCGGCATAACAGTCTTGCAGTTGGTCGGCAATAATACGTACCGCACGCACGTCAAAAAGCTCATCAAACTCTAAGCCCTTTTTCTGCATTTTACGCCAGATGCTGTAGATGTGTTTGGGACGACCGCTGACTTCAGCATTGATGCTTGAACGGTTCATTTCTGATGTTAGGTCATCAACAAAGTCAGTGATGTATTGTTCGCGCACGATACGACGCTCTGACAGCTGTTTGGCAATCTGCTTGTAGGTATCTGGTTGTTGATAGCGGAAAGCGTAATCTTCAATTTCCCACTTTAGCTGACCAATGCCCAAACGGTTTGCAAGAGGCGCATAGATGTTAGCACACTCTTTTGCTGCCGCACGGCGAACAGCATCAGGGGCCTTTTTTACCTCGATGAGGTTGCAAATTCGTTCTGCTAGCTTGATGACGACACAGCGGAAATCATCGACCATGGCCAGTAACATTCGACGAACGTTATCCACTTGTCCCGAGGCAGCACTGCCTTCAAGGGTAACGTTGAGCTGGCCCAAAGCTGCCATTTCTTCAACGCCATCAATTAACTTTACGGTTTCTTTACCGTAACTTTCTTCAAACGCTTCACGCTCAAAAACACCGCTTGATACGACAGGGAAGAGTTGCGCTGCCACTAAAGTTGCGCGATCCATAGACAACGTAACCAAGATTTCGATCATCTCACGCCCACGCCAAAGCAGGAGCGACGCTTGCTCGTGATCTTTTAATAGCTCTTCACAGTGACGATAAACTTTGGTCAGTTTATTCGAGGTTTTTACGTCTTGATTCAGTGACGCAATCCAACTTTCTAGCTCAAACTGTTCGCTTGGGTTTAAATGTGCGCTTCGTACCGCAACCATCATGCCTTCCTAGTTATTATGTTTTATACCCAATTCAATATGACTAACTGATTCCAAGTTAGTTCGACTCATATTGATATCAGCGCAGGCTTCCCTGCGCCTTTGTGATTCATTTTTAAGCCTTATTTAAGGGCTTCTAAGCCTTGATAAAGAGAGCCATCGATTCTAGATGACTGGTATGGGGAAACATATCCAACATACCAAGTTTGGCTAATTGATAGCCTTGTTTTTCTAAACTCTCAGAATCTCTCGCTAGAGTAGCAGGATTACACGAAACATAAACCACACGCTTCGCTCCTAACGCTGAAATTTGATCAACGATCCCACTCGCTCCAGCACGTGCAGGGTCAAGTAATACTTTATCGAATTTCTCTTTTGCCCAAAGCTGTGAAGATAAATCTTCTTCGAGGTTCGCTTGATAAAACTCCGTATTGCTTAACTGGTTTAACGCCGCATTAGCCGTTGCCTGTTGAACCATTTCATCAACGCCTTCCACACCAACGACAAACGCCGATTGTTGTGCGATAGGCAGACTGAAGTTGCCTAAACCACAAAACAGGTCAAGCACACGCTCATCCGCTTGAAGCTCTAACCACTCAATCGCTTGAGCCACCATCTGCTGATTCACTTTCTGATTGACTTGGATAAAGTGGTTTGGCTCAAAAGGTAACGTCACGCCAGTTTCACTATAAGAAGGTGCATCGCCGACTAAGCGAACCAACTTATCGGTTTCAGGCATCGAGTACAGCGTTGCACCTTCTTCTTTCGCGAGCGTCATCAACGCTTGCTCATCTTTTTCAACCAAAAGTTTAAGGTGACGCAGCACCATAACAGGGCCAGTATCACCCAACACCAATTCAACATGTCCTAAAGACGTAAGGCTACTGAAAGTGTTCAGTAAACTTTTCAGTTTTGGCAGCAATACATTAAGGCGAGGGTCAAGCACCGCGCAGTCGGTGATGTTTTCAATCTGTTTACTTTGTTTCTTACGGAAACCAAACTGAAGCTGCTGTGTCTTCTTATCAACAAATAGACTGATACGCGCGCGACGACGATAACCGGTTTCATCACCGACAATCGGCTGGGCGACTTCGGTGTTAGCCGTTTGGTATTTGCTCATCAGGTGCGTCAAAGATTGTGATTTATGCTCAACCTGAGATGAGTAACCGAGATGTTGAAGATGACAGCCACCACACTGATTAAAGTGCTTACAAAATGGCTTTAAACGCAGCTCACTCGGTTGAAGTAATTTGATGAGTTTTGCTCGAGAAAACTTACTTTTGCTCTCAGTAAGTTGAATAACCACCTTCTCACCGGGCAATGCGCCATCAATGAAAACGGGTTTGTTCTTCTGATAAGCGATGCCAGCGCCATTGTGATCCATTCGTTCAACCAAAACCGATTGATGCTTGGTCTCGAGTTGAGTTTTCTTTTTTGGTTGGAAAAAACGTGCCATTGCTTGTGCCTAATGTATCTTTTAATAAGTAATTGGTATCCAGGACTCACTATTCTGTCTTGGAATCATTGTCGAACGTCACGGCTTTGATTAAGCTTACCGTTCACTTAACCGCCATTGTGTGCGTTATTTTCCCATATCCAGACCTCGATGTAATTAAAGAACATGACCAGATATGGCTTAAGAGCCCGTGTAATTACCTTAACTCTAGCTCCAACCCTAATTATTGGGCTGCTATTGAGTGCATTTTTCTCATTTAACCGCTATCAAGACCTTGAAGGTCAAGTGGTTAACACTGGTACTAGCATCATTGAACCACTAGCGATTGCGAGTGAGTCTGGCATGAAGCTCGAAAGTCGAGAGTCTGTTCGTCAGCTGATTAGCTATGCTCATCGAAAAAATTCTAAGCTGGTGCGCAGTATTGCGGTGTTTGATGAACGTCATGAGTTGTTTGTAACGTCAAACTTCCATCCTGATTTTGAAAGCCTGACCTATCCGAAAGATAAACCGATTCCGCATTTAAGCTCATCGAACCTGCTCGATAACACGCTGATTCTTAGGACACCTATCATCGCTGAGGGACAATACATCAACTCAGCTAATGGCCAGTCTCAAGCGAATCAAGCGATCGGCTATATTGCGATAGAGTTAGACTTGTCGTCACTTCGATTGCAGCAATATCAAGAAGTGTTCTCTGCCTTCTTGGTGCTGATCCTCGGTCTTGGACTTTCTGGGGTATTTGCCTTCCGCTTGATGCACGATGTAACCCAACCGATCACACACATGAAAAACATGGTCGACCGAATTCGTCGTGGCCACTTAGATGTGCGTATCGAAGGCAAAATGCATGGTGAGCTTGATTCACTGAAAAACGGTATCAACGCGATGGCGGTCTCGCTATCAGAATATCACGTCGAGATGCAGCACAGCATCGACCAAGCAACATCTGACCTGCGTGAAACCCTAGAGCAATTAGAGATTCAAAACGTTGAGTTAGACATTGCGAAAAAACGAGCTCAAGAAGCCGCTCGTGTTAAATCCGAGTTCTTGGCGAATATGTCTCATGAGCTTAGAACACCACTCAATGGTGTGATTGGCTTTACTCGTCAGATGCTCAAGACACACCTATCGAACAGCCAAACCGACTACTTACAGACCATTGAGCGTTCGGCCAACAACCTACTCAGCATCATCAACGATATCTTGGACTTCTCGAAACTTGAAGCCGGCAAACTCGCTCTAGAAAACATTCCATTTGAGTTCCAAGCGAGCCTAGAAGAGGTGGTTAACCTTCAAGCCACTAATGCTCATGAAAAAGGTCTTGAGCTTACACTTAAGATCGACCCGAAAGTACCACCAGGCGTTGTTGGTGATCCACTGCGTATCCAGCAGATCCTGACTAACCTTGTGGGTAACTCGATCAAGTTTACCGAGCGTGGCAACATTGACATCAGCGTTGAACTTCGTTCACAAAGCGAAGACAGCATTGAGCTGCAGTTTATGGTTCGAGATACGGGCATTGGTATCTCAGAGCGCCAACAAGCACAACTTTTCCAAGCCTTCAGCCAAGCCGATGCGAGCATCTCTCGTCGTTATGGTGGTACAGGCTTAGGTCTGGTAATCACCCAAAAACTGGTCAGCCAAATGGGCGGAGAGATCAGCCTAACCAGTCGTCTTCACCAAGGCTCCACCTTCTGGTTCACCCTGAGACTATCGACTACCGATATGCCGATGACAGAACTAATAGAGACTCAGTGCCTGCAAGACAAGCAACTGCTGCTTATCGAACCAAACATGCAAGCGGCATCAATTACTCAGCAGCTCCTAACCCAAGAAGGCTTGGTGGTAACGTACCGTTCGGTTATGCCTGACGAATCTACCTCGTATGACTACGTTCTACTTAACTTAGCCGCGAACCAAGAGTATCAATTTGATACCGTGAGTGGTTGGGCGATTGGCGCGAAGAAGATCGCTCAGAACGTGATTATTGGTACACCAAGTACCGAGCTAGCGTTGGGTGAGCAATTGATGAAAGAAGTCGATGTTCAGTGCATTACTAAGCCTCTCTCTCGCAAGAAGTTGCTGCAAACTTTGGTATCGAACCAAGCGCCAACCTTAATTGCACCCGCTATTGAAACACATTCAGAAGAGAAACTACCGCTTACGGTTTTGGCGGTCGACGACAACCCTGCCAACCTTAAACTGATTACTGCGCTGCTAAAAGAGCGCGTAGAGACAGTCATCAGTTGTACTAGTGGTCAGAAAGCTCTCGACAAAGCGACAGAGACTCCATTTGATGTCATTTTCATGGATATTCAAATGCCGCAGATGGACGGCGTGACCGCTTGCCAAAAAATTAAGGCGTTGGCGAACAATGCAAACACGCCTGTGATTGCTGTTACTGCGCATGCAATGATGGGAGAGCGTGACCGACTACTTGAAGCAGGTATGGATGACTACCTAACCAAGCCTATCGAAGAGCATGTGTTACAACAGGTTCTTATTCATTGGAGCCCTACCTCTGAGATTGAGCACATTGATAAAATAGACCCAGCTCACCCGGCGGTCTCTGCTGAAATCGACCACAACTCTGTTTCAGAAGTTGAAGCCAGCGAGCACAAGAACATCATCATTGATTGGCAAGCTGCTTTGAAACAAGCCGCCAATAAAGAAGACCTCGCACGCGATATGCTGCAAATGCTCGTAGATTTTATTCCTGAAGTTTATGAAGCCGCGGAAAAAGCGATCGAAGACAGTGACTACCCCGTTGAAGCGCTGACACACATCATCCACAAGATGCATGGCAGCAGCTCATACAGTGGGGTACCAAGGCTTAAGTCGGTATGTGCAACGATAGAGAAAGAACTTCGTTCAGGCACTTCTGTTGAAGACATTGAACCGGAGCTTTTTGAACTTCAGGATGAATTAGATAAGGTTCAAGCAACCGCGATTCATTATTTGAAACCAGCCAAGACCTAGCGAATATTTCTTATCTTACTCACAAGTTTACCAGCCAATAAAAAAGCAGAGCTCATGAGCTCTGCTTTTTTCTGTCTAGAACCTAGGGTGCTAGATATAATACCAATCACAGTAAGTAAGTGATCAAAAATAGCGTAGGAAAAAAGCTTGAGAACAAGGCAGCTCTTTTCAATAAATAGTTTCGATAAGTAGTTATTCTACAATCAAAAATTCTAACGAAGTTATCGAGTTTTTTAACAAGCTAGGGTGAACAGTTATTTACTACGATTGGTATAAAGTAGCGGTAATCTATTTACGACTCGAGTAGTACCGTCGCCACCGCATAATGGCGCTCATCAGAGATAGTCAGGTGAATCGACTTTGTACCACTCGCATCTGCGATTTCGCGCGCTTTTTTATGCAGGCTTAGAACTGGCTTGCCATGCTCATCGTTTGAAATCTCGAAATCGTGGAAGGTCACACCAAGAGCGATGCCTGTGCCTAATGCCTTAGACGCCGCCTCTTTTGCAGCAAAACGCTTTGCAAGGTAACGCCCTTTTTGCTTAAGTTGCTGGAATACTTCAAATTCAGAATCGGTCAAAATACGCTGAGCGAAAGCCTCACCACTTCGTGATAATGCCTTTTCAACACGTTCAATTTCTGCGATATCTGTACCTAATCCAACAACAGCCATGTTTACCCTATTACCAACTTCTATCTATTAACTTTTCGATTCTACTGATTAACCGCTTAACGCTTACAACTAAACGAATGCCGAGTTAAAGAACTAAGCGTTGTTGCGCGCTGTTTCCATCACGGCTTTCATGTCTGCAACGGCTTTATTCAAACCATCAAAGACTGCGCGGCCCATGATCGAGTGACCGATGTTCAACTCGTAAATCTCAGGAAGTGCCGCAATCGGCGCTACGTTATGGTAAGTCAGACCGTGACCCGCATTCACTGTAATACCAAGGTCGTCTGCGTAGCTTGCGCCTGCAGCAATCTTTTTAAGCTCGTCTTGTTGGTCTTCTTCAGTTTTAGCATCAGCATAGTGGCCAGTGTGTAGTTCAATGAACGGTGCGCCACACGCTTTCGCAGCATCGATTTGCTCACGATCGGCATCGATAAACAGAGATACTTTGATACCAGCAGCCGACAATTTTTCGGTCGCCGCTTTGATTTTTTCAAGTTGACCAACCACGTCCAAGCCGCCTTCCGTCGTCAGCTCTTCACGCTTTTCTGGAACCAGGCAAACGAACTCAGGATTAGTATCGAGTGCAATTTGAACCATCTCGTCCGTTACGGCCATCTCTAAGTTCATGCGAGTCTGGATTGTCTCAGCAAGAATTCGTACATCGCGATCAACAATATGACGGCGATCTTCACGCAAGTGAATCGTAATGCCGTCAGCACCCGCACGTTCAGCAATTTCAGCTGCGTGTACTGGGTCTGGATATTTAGTACCACGTGCATTACGTAGAGTTGCAATATGGTCGATATTAACGCCTAAAAGGATTGAGCTCATTTTCCAATACTCCGTGCTCTAGAGAGGGCTATTGTTGGCATAAATAGCTCTCTACTTTTTAATGGTTTGCCGCCAAGATACGGCTTTAAGGCTATGCGTGTAAAGCGTTTTGCCGCTTTTAACTGCTCTTTAGTGATAAACCTACGCTCACTGATTGCGATAAGTTCATCGCCCATAAAAGTCAGGTTATCTCGACGCACCGAAGCGATGAAGCCTTTCTGCTCTCGATAGCGATAAGTCATGCTCGGATCAATCGCTTCGCCAGTGCCCGCGCAGTGTAAAAAGTCGACGCCATACCCCATAGCGGAAAGTAGAGCCAATTCAAAACGACGCAGTGCTGGCTCAGGGTTCTCATTATGAGCGAGTTCTGTTAAGGCATGAAGATAGTCATGAAAAAATGCGGGCATGGCCACTTCGGCCATCAACACTCGCCCAACTAATTCATTAACGTACATTGCTGAATACAGATTAATGCCAGCAAGAGGAAGCCCCAAGCTGATCGGTTCAGCTTGGCGCAACGTTTTCATTGAACCATTGCCAGACCACTTAAGCAGTAGCGGCGTAAAAGGTTGCAATGCTCCTTTCAAATTAGAACGCTTACTCCGCGCACCTTTAGACATCAACGTCACCCGACCATACTCTTCGCTGAAGACGTCCAGAATCAGGCTCGACTCACTGTATGGTCGACGGTGCAACACAAAGCATCGCTGTAACCCTTCGCTCAATCACTTACCCTTCTTACAGATACAAAAAGAGAGAGTTCGCACTCTCTCTTGTATTTATATTCATTTCAACTTTCTTAATATCAGAAAGTGACGTTCAATATATTATAGATCGTCGATGTAGCCTAACGAGCGAAGTGCACGCTCATCGTCAGCCCAACCAGACTTAACTTTAACCCAAGTCTCTAGGTAAACCTTACGACCGAACAGTTCTTCCATGTCGATACGAGCTTCACGACCAATCGTTTTGATCTTCTCGCCCGCTTTACCAATCACCATCTTCTTCTGACCAGTACGTTCAACAAGAATCAAAGCATTGATGTGGAAACCATCGTTATCTGGGTTGTAATCAAAACGCTCGATTTCAACCGTTACTGAGTAAGGTAGCTCTTCGCCTGTGAATCGCATCAGTTTTTCACGGATGATTTCAGAGGCCATAAAGCGCTGTGAGCGATCCGTTACGTACTCTTCAGGGAAGTGGTGCGTCGCTTTTGGTAAAGAATTACGAACGTGCTTACGCAGTACATCGATATTCTTACCTTGCTTCGCCGAGATTGGCACAACATCAAGGAAGTCCATCTTCTTAGACACTTCCATCATGTGTTGCATCACGTCTGTACGGTCTTGAACGTTGTCTACTTTGTTAATGCAAAGGACAACTGGGAAATCTGTTTTTCTCAGCTTGTTCAGTACCATTTCATCGTCGTCAGTCCAGTGAGTACCGTCAACAAGGAAAAATACTAGGTTCACATCGCTCAGTGAGCTATTCGCCGCACGGTTCATCAAACGGTTGATTGCACGCTTTTCTTCGATGTGAAGTCCAGGAGTATCAACGTAGATCGCTTGGTAATCGCCTTCAGTTTCTACGCCCATAATACGGTGGCGTGTCGTCTGAGGTTTACGTGATGTGATCGAGATTTTCTGACCCAAAATATGGTTCAGAAGCGTCGATTTACCTACGTTTGGTCGACCCACGATAGCGATGAAGCCACAGTGTTGGTTTTCCGGTAGGCCCGTTTTTTTGCTATCAGATGAAAAGAATGCATCGATATCGAAATCTTGATTGTTATCAGACATTGCTTAGTTGCTCTAATGCTGTTTCAGCAGCCGCTTGTTCTGCCTTGCGGCGGCTAGTGCCTTTACCGATAACAGGTTTATCCACACCTGCCACTTCACACTCAACCGTAAACTCTTGGTTGTGTGCTTCACCTTTAATATTAGTCACTGTGTAGACAGGTAGGGGATTTCTTCGACCTTGTAAAAACTCTTGTAAGCGAGTTTTTGGATCTTTTTGAGATACACCAGGCTGAATAGACTCTAGGCGAGATTGGTACCAGCTTAAAATAATACGGCGAACAACCTCGGTATCACTATCTAAATAGACAGCGCCGATGATCGCTTCAACTGCATCCGCTAGAATAGAATCACGACGGAAACCGCCACTCTTCAACTCACCTGGACCTAATTTTAAGTAATCTCCTAGTTCGAATTCACGACCTAGTTCTGCCAATGTATGACCACGTACTAATGTTGCGCGCATGCGGCTCATATCACCTTCGTTTACCTTAGGGAAACGGTGGTAAAGATCATCAGCGATAACAAAACTTAAAATTGAATCGCCCAGAAACTCAAGACGTTCGTTATGTTTACCTGCGGCACTGCGGTGAGTCAGCGCCAAATGGATAAGATCGGCATCATTAAACTGATAGCCAATCTTTCTCTCTAGTTTATCAATTGGAGAATTCATGCTCTCTCGATGTGTTATGTGATCGATTAGTGAATCCCACCGATGCGATTAAAACGCACACCAGTAGGAATCCATGTTGGAAGTACACTGTCTGAACCGCGTTCGAATTCGAAGCTGATCCAAATAGCAACGGCCTTACCAACAAGGTTTGCTTCAGGGACAAAGCCCCAGTAACGGCTGTCAGCACTGTTGTCACGGTTATCACCCATAACAAAGTATTGGCCTTCTGGAACGATCCACTCGTTAACACCATTGCGAGGTTGATATGCTTGCACACGATCACGGCGTAATGGGTTAACTAAGATTTGGTGCTCCACGTCACCCAGTTGTTCATTCAACTGAATTAGAGGCACACCATCTTGAATAAATTGGCTTTCTTCAACGTTACTCAACTTCACTGGTTTACAGCTACTGCCACCCTTCGCTTGAATGCAGATTTCTTTATTGCTGCTGTAGCGAATGGTATCACCCGGCATACCAATAACACGCTTGATATAGTCGATATTCGGCTGAGGTGGGTATTTGAATACGATTGAATCACCACGTTCTGGTTTGCCTGTTTCTACCAATTGAGTGCGCCATACAGGATCTTTTAGACCATAAGCGTACTTTTCTACCAAGATGAAATCACCAACTAATAGTGTTGGCATCATCGAGCCAGATGGAATTTGAAACGGTTCATAAATAAATGAACGCAAAACCAAAACAAATGCAATTACAGGGAAAATGGACACACTGTTCTCAACCCACCAAGGCTGAGCCGTAACTTTTGCGCTGGTTGCAGCATCTAGGCCATTCGACTGTGCTTCAACGTCAGCCAGTTTGTGTTGGCGCTTCTTCGCCCACACAAACTTTTCCAACGCCCATACAATGCCGGTCACTAGAGTTACGATCACTAAGATAAGCGAAAATGTATTAGCCATTGATATCCCTTAAATTTCATTTCTTTAAAAATAACGAAAGTGAAAGAGCATAACTCTTTCACTCTGCTTAATATTTCTAATTTGTATCAATCATGCTGACTAAATGCTGGGAAGATTACGCAGGAAAAATCGTTTAGTTCGAGGCGCAAAGTGCAGTGACTAGTGGGCCTAATTGCAATCTTTGCAACAAAGAAATAAACGATTTTAACCAGTAATGTTCAGCAGATAGTTAGTGCGATTGATACCTAGTCTTTGCCAACATGAAGAATTGCTAAGAATGCTTCTTGAGGCAGTTCAACGTTACCGATCTGCTTCATACGCTTCTTACCTTCTTTTTGTTTCTTAAGAAGTTTCTTCTTACGACTGATATCACCACCGTAACATTTTGCGATTACGTTCTTACGCAGTTGTTTCACTGTAGAACGAGCAATAATGTGGTTACCAATCGCGGCTTGAATCGCGATATCAAACATCTGGCGAGGGATGAATTCTTTCATCTTCTCAACCAGTAGACGACCACGAGACTGGGCAATATCTTTGTGTGTAATGATCGCCAGTGCATCAACCGTTTCACCATTCAACAATACATCTACGCGTACCATGTTTGATGCTTCGTAACGTTGGAAGTTGTAATCCAATGATGCGTACCCGCGAGACGTTGACTTCAGACGGTCGAAGAAGTCTAGAACCACCTCTGCCATAGGAAGATCGTACGTCACAGCAACTTGATTACCGTGATAAACCATGTCGACTTGCACGCCACGCTTCTCAACACACAGTGTGATCACGTTGCCTAGGTAATCCGAAGGTACCAGAATATTACAGCGAGCAATCGGTTCACGAATTTCTTCTAAGTCATTAATAGCAGGCAGTTTAGCCGGGCTATCAACATAGAGAATTGTGCCATCCGTTTTTACAACTTCGTACACTACGGTTGGTGCCGTTGTGATTAGGTCTAGGTCGTATTCACGCTCTAAACGCTCTTGGATGATCTCCATGTGAAGCATTCCTAAGAAGCCACAACGGAAACCAAAGCCAAGTGCTGCTGAACTTTCTGGTTCGTAAAATAGTGATGCATCGTTCAGGCTTAGTTTACCTAGTGCGTCACGGAAGTTTTCGTAGTCATCAGACGATACTGGGAATAGACCTGCGTATACCTGAGGCTTCACTTTTTGGAAACCAGGTAGACGTTCTGTGCTGCCGCCTTTTGCAAGCGTCAACGTATCACCAACAGGTGCGCCAAGGATGTCTTTAATACCACAAACAACCCAGCCAACTTCGCCAGTATTTAGCTCAGTTGTGTCGATTTGCTTAGGTGTGAAGATACCTAGACGGTCAACACCCCAAACTTGGTCTGTCGACATTACTTTAATCTTGTCGTTCTTCTTCAGCTTACCGTTCTTGATACGAACCAAAGAAACAACGCCTAAGTAGTTATCGAACCAAGAGTCAATGATCAGAGCTTGTAGTGGCGCTTCTGGATCACCTTCCGGTGGCGGGATAGCCGTTACGATGTTTTCAAGAACGTCATCAACACCGATACCGGTTTTTGCAGAACAACGCGTCGCTTCCATCGCATCGATACCAACGATCTCTTCGATTTCTTCAGCAACTCGTTCAGGTTCAGCAGCAGGTAAGTCAATCTTGTTCAAGATTGGCACTACTTCCAATTCCATTTCGATCGCGGTGTAACAGTTTGCTAGAGTTTGAGCTTCAACACCTTGGCCGGCATCCACTACAAGAAGCGCGCCTTCACAAGCGGCTAGAGAGCGAGATACTTCGTAAGAGAAGTCTACGTGTCCAGGGGTATCGATAAAGTTAAGTTGGTAAGTTTCACCATCTTTCGCTTTGTAATCTAAAGTCACACTCTGCGCTTTAATTGTAATACCACGCTCGCGTTCTATATCCATAGAATCGAGGACTTGAGCTGCCATCTCACGTTCACTTAACCCTCCACAAACTTGGATTAAGCGGTCAGAAAGGGTCGACTTACCGTGGTCGATGTGGGCGATAATCGAAAAATTACGAATGTGCTTCATAGGCTTGGTGTGACTAAACTCTTTGAATAGGGATAATAAGAAAGCCGCAACGCGTCCAATCTACAGTCAGCATTGGTGGCGGCATTTCAATCAAGTTGGCAGATTCTACCCAATTTAAGGGCAATAAGCATCATAAATTAGATGAGAGACTTGCCTAGGATTCTAATCAAGACAACTTCTTGCTTGGATTTGTCTTCCATTGGTTTAGCTAAGCGCTTCGCCAAACCAATACCACCAGCAGTAAACAGCGCTGCAGTTAAGATAACAATGCCCTCGCCCCCTTGGAGTAAGGGTTGTAACAAGAGTTGTCCAAAACCAGCACCAACCATCAACATGAAAAGCGGGATAAGATAAACAATAGCCGCAGACTGAAGTAGGCTTTTTTCTGGAAAGCCAATTTCTACGATCTGGCCTGCTTTAACTAAGCTTTGGGTTTTAAGCTGCCAAAACAAAGATTTATTGCCAACAGCCTTGGTCACAATACCCGTTCCGCAGCTTTTTTGAGATGAGCAGCTGCTGCAACTGGTTTGTTGTTCGCAACTCAGTTGAACAAAATATTGCTTACCTTTTTGTTCGACTGAGCTAACGGTTGCCAACGCAGTCATCATTGCGCTGGTGCCGGTTTATTGAACGTGACGGATTGAGCGATACGCTTGGCTGTTGCTGGCGGAATATCACCCACCACAGAGATTTCTTTGTCGCCAATCACTAAGCTGTGCAAGGTTCTTCGCCCTTGGCGTACCAGCTGTCCTTTCAATGAATGTTCGTCTTTATCGGCGATATAAACCGAAAAGCTAAATAATCCATCACTGAAAAGCTGGCTTTCAACCATTTTTTCGGTCGCAGCCATTTGGTAACGGCTGAGTTCTTTCGATTTAAATCCTTCAGGCACCCACGAGGCTTGCCAGTCGGTCTCACTCACCAAGCCTTCTGGCAATGACAAAACCTTCGGCAATTTAGCTTGATTCAAGCCGCCCATTGCTTCTGCAATTTTATCGTTCACGACATAAGAGATAGTGCGGTACTGCTCAAGCACTTCGCCATCACGATCCAAAAGATCGGCACGCAAAGGAAGGTTGGTTTTCTCGTCGACCCAAACCACATAAGAGTATCGAAGGCCGTCTTTCGGCACGACGCGTAATACTTGCGTGGTACTGCCCGCCTCACGAGAACGCCCAACTTTTACAAAATCGTAGTATTGGTTGAGAGAATCGATATCTCGATTAATCATCGGAATGACAGGTGCAACCATGCTGCCAGACTGAATAGTAAATGGCTCTGTACCCGGTTCAATATAACTGACTTCATTGCCACGTCGAATAACCTCACGAACAGGGCCGCTTAGATAAACAAGGTGTGCAAGTTGTTGGTCGTCGTTAACTGCATGACGATAAAGCAGAGGTTCAATACTGCTCTTCTTTATCAATATGTAGGAGAGTTCGTAATTTAGATGCTGACTGGCCTCGTTCATTTGATGTAACAAGGCCTTTGCAGTGGTTTCCTCTGCAAAGGCTGTTGGGGACATCAAGCTGAACAGTGTCAGTGCACTGACCAGGATTTTCTTCATTCAATATCCGATTCTAGGTGTGCATCTTCCATTGGCGATGCATCACTGTTTAATCTTAGTTGTAGCTCATAATCTTCTAACAATGCATGAACGCGTTTGCGTTGCTCTTGCATGTTAGCTTCAGATGCAGGTCTCTCAACAGAGTCACGCGTTAAGCTTACTGGTTCCGCAGAACCTGCAAATGGAATCGTCTGGAGTACAGGCAACTGCTCTGGAGCTGCGGGATCGCTGCCACCATATTGCTGAACACCCAATACAACTGCTAATGAAACACACGCTGCCACGGCAACTTGTCCAAACTGTTGTAACCACGCAGGAAGCTGACGCTTCGCTTGCTGAGGTTTAGGCTGCTCTTCTATCGGAGCAACAATAGGTTCAACATTCACTTGGTGCAGGTTCGACATTGAACCATGTGCAGGCTCATCATCAAGCGCTGCCGCTACACTGTTAGCAATGTTCCACTCTGGAGTTTCTGGCGCATCCCCACGCATAACATCACCAATTAAATGGTAACTCTGCCAGGTATCCATGCTTTCTTGATCAGATTCGAGATCTACTATGAGAGCTTTATCGATCGTTTCACCATCCATGAGTGCCGAAAGCTTTTCTTTATCAGCCATTATTTTCACCATAATTATTACAAGTTCTAGCGTTGTAAAAGAGGTTTAATTTTCTTTTCTACCGCTTCACGAGCTCGGAAAATACGCGAACGTACCGTTCCTACAGGGCAATCCATTACTTCTGCAATCTCTTCGTAGCTCAAACCTTCGAGCTCACGCAACGTCATTGCAGTTTTTAAGTCTTCGGGTAGCGCTTCAATCGCTCCAAAAACAACTTGTTTCAATTCGTTTGACAGCGTTAAGTTCTCAGGGTTCGATATTTCTTTTAACGCGCTGCCTGTTTCGTAATATTCTGCATCTTCTGCATCGACATCTGTTGCTGGCGGCCTGCGGCTCTGGGCAACGATATGATTTTTAGCGGTGTTCACGGCAATTCGGTACAACCATGTATAGAAAGCACTCTCACCACGAAAGTTAGGTATCGCGCGGTAAGCTTTAATAAAAGCTTCTTGTGCTACATCAGGTACATCACCGGAATTATTCACGTATCGAGAGATAAGATTACAAACTTTGTTTTGATACTTAACCACTAATAAGTTAAATGCCTGCTTATCTCCACTCTGAACTCGCTCAATCAACACTTGATCGGTTAGCTGCTCGTTCATTCGAGCGGGTACTCCTATTGTTATAACCCTTACCTTCACAGATATGGGTACTAATTATGCGAAATGTAGTATTGACACCACCGTCTACAAGAGCACTATTGTGACTAAGCCAAATACCGAAAGTTCCAACTTTCCTAAAATTATTTGCCATTATTGTTTCACAATGTGATGTAATAAAAATAGTTATCCCTATCAATTTGGGGAAACTTGAGCAAAAGCAATGGTATTGAGCAATTAAATATTTCTAGATAGCTGTCTATATATTGATTTTGTGTCGTGTTTTAGGATGACTAGGGAAAGATTATAACAGTCTTAACCAAACTCCTAAAACAAGACGAAGTCAATTGAGCATGGACAACTCGACTATAGCCCGGGATTTAATAAGTTTTATGAACGCAAACCGTGAACATCAGTGTGATGTATTAGTGGTAGGAAGTGGTGCGGCAGGCTTGTCATTAGCCTTACGCGTAGCAGAACATGCAAAAGTAATTGTATTAAGCAAAGGACCACGCAGCGAAGGATCGACGTATTACGCACAAGGTGGTATTGCGGCGGTGTTCGATGAATCGGACAGTATTGAGTCTCATGTAGAAGATACTCAAATTGCTGGGGCTGGGTTATGCGAAGAAGATACAGTTCAATTCATTGCTGAAAATGCTAAAGAGTGTGTGCAATGGCTGATTGATGGTGGTGTTCCATTTGATAAAGATGAGAGCAGCACAGAAGGCCAACCAAAGTATCACCTCACTCGTGAGGGCGGCCACAGTCACCGCAGAATTCTGCACGCTGCCGATGCAACTGGCATGGCGATGCAAACCTCACTGCAAGATAACGTCAAGAATCACCCAAACATCGAGATCTTCGAGCGTCACAATGCGCTGGATTTAATCACCGAAGATAAGATAGGTGGTTCGAAAGACAAGGTTATCGGTGCCTATATTTGGAACCGTAACCAAGAACACGTTGAAACCGTGCGCGCTAAATTTGTTGTATTAGCAACAGGCGGCGCTTCAAAGGTTTACCAATACACCTCTAACCCAGATGTCTCTTCAGGTGATGGTATTGCTATCGCTTGGCGTGCGGGTTGTCGTGTGGCAAACCTTGAGTTCAACCAGTTCCACCCGACTTGCTTATTCCACCCAGAAGCGCGTAACTTCCTACTAACGGAAGCATTGCGTGGTGAAGGTGCCTATTTGCGTCGCCCAGATGGCTCTCGCTTTATGAAGGACTTCGATGAGCGCGGTGAATTGGCTCCACGCGATGTGGTTGCTCGTGCGATTGACTTTGAAATGAAGCGCTTAGGTGCTGACTGCATGTATGTTGATATCAGCCACAAGCCTGAAGAGTTCATCACAACGCATTTCCCAATGATCCATACTCGCTTGATGGATTTGGGGATTGATATGACCAAAGAACCGATTCCAATCGTACCGGCAGCTCACTACACTTGTGGTGGTGTCATGGTGAATAAGCAAGGTCAAACCGACTTAACTAACCTATATGCAATTGGCGAAGTGAGTTATACCGGCTTGCACGGTGCAAACCGTATGGCTTCAAACTCACTGCTTGAGTGTGTGGTATACGCGTGGGCAGCCGCAAAAGATATCGTTGAAAACATCGACCAATCTCAACTGTGCGCTGAACTTCCGGCATGGGATGAAAGCCAAGTCACCAACAGTGATGAAGAAGTGATCATTCAACACAACTGGCACGAGCTAAGACTGTTCATGTGGGATTACATGGGTATTGTTCGAACGGACAAACGCCTTGAACGTGCAATGCGCCGCATTCAGATGTTGCAGCAGGAAACTCATGAGTACTACAGCTACTTTAAGGTTTCAAATAACCTATTAGAACTGCGTAACTTACTACAAGTGGCTGAGTTGATGGTTCGCTGTGCAATGCAACGTAAAGAGAGCCGCGGCCTACACTACACGCTGGATTACCCAGAACTTGCTGAAGACAGCGGCCCAACCATTCTGACACCAGAGAAAAACCAGTCTTAATTTTTGGTCATGGAAAAAGACGACAGGGAGCCTAGCGCTCCCTTTCTTTTATCTTTGGTTCTTGTTTATCCAATGCTTTCGTTTATCAAACGGACTCGTTGTAAATGCGCCAAGAAGTGTCGATATTCACGTTCATTGCAACTATCTCGCCACAACAAGACTGAATATCCGCACTCAAACTGCAATTTAACGAAGAACTGCGCCCAGATCTTATCAACGGACTTAAGTGTGTAGGCTTGTTCATTGAGTCGGATCTCGCCATCTTCTTTATAGTCAAAGCACCCATGTGCTGTATTCAAGATTACATGATTGGCTTTAAACAAACTGAACACTAAAGCTAAACAATAGAGGGCAACAGCGAGTGGAATAGAAGAGAAAACGATGAAAAACAAAAGGCACCCAAAAACAGTGCCTTTTGCAAATAATGCGGAATACGAAGGGTTAAGCTGAAGCTTAACGAACCTTGCTGAGGTTATGCGCGACAATTTTATCAACCATTGAAGCATGGCCTAGGTTTTCACTGCGTCCGTGTCCCATTACCCAAGTAAACAGGTCTGGGTCATCACACTCTAATAGAGAAACAAACTCACGCTGCTCCTGCTCTTGCAATGAATCAAAACACTCTTCGAAAAATGGCATGATAACTACGTCAAGTTCCAACATGCCACGACGGCAACCCCATTTAATTCGTGCTTTCTGCTCTGCAGTGTACATTGGCTATCCTCACCTATAATTTTTCTTTCTCGGAGTGTAACAAGTCATACGCTCTGCAACTACTATGTGAGTCACAGTCCCTATCTAAGCTCACAAAAAAACCTAAGCTGACAAAGAAACAGAACCGGATTAACATAGAGCCAAATAAAATTCTTAGGAAAGATAAAATGGATTGGAAAAACACATTTCAGCCGCTCGCTCATACGCAAAATGAATCGCTTCCAGATCTGATGATGACACACGTGTCAGACTGGAGTGCAATCACCATGATAGGCGATGACAAAAAGTCGTACCTGCAAGGTCAAGTAACGTGCGATGTCGTCACTCTTCCTAATGATGAATCCACGCTAGGCGCGCATTGTGATGCGAAAGGAAAGGTTTGGAGTATCTTTCGTTTGTTCCACCACAATGGTGGCTACGCTCTTATGCAGCCTAAGTCTGCGATTGAAATCGAATTAGTTGAAATTAAAAAATACGCCGTATTCTCTAAGGTTGATATCGAGCAAACGTCTGACGTTGTTATCGGTGTCATGGGCGCGTCAGCTGATCAATACATTGACTCAATTTCAGAAAGCCAAGGCAACGTACGTATTATCTCTGGTGGTACCGCTGTTCAAGTCTCTGACAACCGTTGGGCTCTACTTGTTACGCAAGAAGCAGCAGAAGCCTTGGTATCAAGCAGCACTGCAGAAAAAGTATCAGAAGCGCTTTGGCAGTATCATGAAATTCTTGATGCTCAGCCGAACCTATCGAAAGCAGAGCAAAACGAACACATCCCTCAAGCACTCAACCTGCAAGCGATTGGCGGTATCAGCTTTTCAAAAGGCTGTTACACAGGTCAAGAAACAGTTGCTCGTGCTAAATACCGTGGCATGAACAAGCGTGAAATGCGCATTGTTTCAGGAACGAGTTCAGATGTATTGTATCTAGAGAATACGATTGAACTAGAGCGCAGCGTAGGTGAGAACTGGCGCGGTGCAGGCCGACTATTAAACGTCTATCAATTTGCTGATAATCAGGCGATTGGTTTGATGGTGTTGCCAAACAACCTTGATGACGATGTTCAGCTTCGATTGACTGCGCAACCTGAGCAAGTATGGAACATTCTGCCACTGCCTTACAGCCTTGACGAAGAGTAGCCACGTGGAAACACTGATTACACAATGGTTAGATCAACAGCAGGTGGACTATCGCCTGTTGGTGCAAAGCAAGCCAACCACCAGCATCGAAGAGACCGCGCAAGAACGAGGCATTAATGCCTCTCAAATGGTCAAGTGCATCCTGCTTAAGGATATGGGAAACCAGTATGCGTTGGCCTGTACTCCTGGCGATCGCTCTATCGATCCAAAGAAAGTACGCTCGGTACTGAATTGCCGTCGAATGACCTGCGTATCACTCGCTGATGTTGAAGCCATCACCGGCTTTAAAGCTGGATGTGTTGGGCCTATTGCTCTAAAGAGATACATGCCGATCATTTTTGATCCTTCTATTCAGAGCAACTCGACCGTTACCATTAGCTCGGGTGATCGAATGGCTGGCGTTGCGTTGGATCCCAATGATCTCATAGCACTATGTGCACCGATCGTCGCTGACATCAGTCGATGAACGTTTCGAACAGATCATGCTTCGCAAACTTCATTTAAATATTTCATTGAGTACATTGTTAGTGTGAACTTCGTCATAAGAAAAACACACCCACCTTAAATAGTTACTCAAAATAAAAGCATAAGTAGTCACAGGGTTGAATTTGCGTTATTGTAATTTTACTGACTAGCCTTTAAGCAAATCAGTACAAGTGAATCCACTGAGTAACATCAGTATCCACTTTTGTGTAATGCATCTGTGACTATTCGCCCGTTTTAGACGGGCTTTTTTTCGTTAAAAATTTACAATTTGATTACACAAACAAAAAAATCCCGCCTATTCTTATACTTGTAACATTAGCACTGCTTAATACCGGACAGGAAAGTTCGTAGCAGTTCACTACTCAGTACTATTTTGGGGAGGAGCTCACGTAAAAATAGATATTTACTGAAGAAAGTGCTTAGAACAGCACAAATATCTAATTAACGTCAACTCTACTGCATATTACTCCATGCTTATCACAATAATTATCTCGGAGTTTTTCTATAATATGCAGGCTAGGTAAATATAAGGATAATTAAAAATGAGACTGTTTAAGCGCTATACACCGAGTATGATTGCTAAACATGTAAGTCGACTTTTCAAAGGACGAATCTACATTTACGGCGTAGGTAAATTTGAGTTTGATAACGGTAAACTCGTACTACCAGACCGAGCAGAGAAGCGTCACTTCCAAACCGTGAAAGAAATAAATAGTGAAATCATGAAACTGCGCTGCGCGTACGCATGATCTGATAGTCTAAAGAATTAAAAACAAAAAGGGTTGGCATTATGCCAACCCTTTTTTCGTGTTCTTGATGTCGTCAATTGCTATCAACTTTAGCTACTGACCATCAACAGCAATCCATCTCACGCGACTATCGGTGTGCTACGGGGCGCTTAGCTAAATCCGGAAGATTGCCCGACAACCCCAGCGCTCGCTTCATTATCTCATCTTTCGCACCCGGTAATTGACCAGCAAGCTTCATACCGATACCACGAATCAGCTTCTTAGCCGGATTATCGCCTTCAAACAGATCTTTAAAGCCCTGCATTGAAGCAATCATTTTCGCCGCCTCAGCTTTTCTCCAGCGCTCATAGCCACGAAGGTTGCGCTTGGTGCCAATATCCTCACCAGAAGCCCATAGCGTTAACAGCTCTTGCGCTAAGCTTGCTGCGTCTAATAGACCAAGGTTCACACCTTGCCCTGCTAATGGGTGAATAGTATGAGCAGCATCACCCACCAAAGCGACACGCTCTACAGCAAAGTCACGTGCATAACGCATGCGCAGTGGGAAGGCAAAACGGTCACCAACCACTTCGCATAATCCAAGCTTTGAGTCGAACTCTGCCGTTAGCTGCTTATTAAAATCAGCATCCGACATTGATACAAGCTTCTCGGCACGATTAGGCTCCGTAGACCAAACTATCGAGCTCATTTTGCTTGGCTGCATTGGCAGGAACGCCAACGGCCCTTGCGGTGTAAATATTTGACGAGCAACGCTATGGTGCGGCTCTGAGGTTTTGATGTTCGCGACAATCGCACTGTGGCCGTAATCCCAATGAGTTAATGGGATATCTTGTTGCTTGCGAACCCAAGAGTTTGCACCGTCAGCTCCAACAACTAACTTAGCGGTCAGCGCTTGGCCGTTGTCTAACGTTAGCCATGCTTCGCTCTCACCAATCGCCATCGTTTTACACGTAGCTGGCATGTATAGGCTGACATTGTCTTGTTTCTTAACCTGATCAAGCAGCGCTAATTGAATTACGCGGTTCTCTACAATATGACCTAGGTTAGGCTGTGCTAAGCGTGTCGAGTCAAACTCGATGCGAGCGAAGCTGTCTTGTTCCCACACCTCCATCGCTTGGTAGGGCGCAGCACGTCGTTGTTCGATGCCTTGCCATGCGCCTAGGTTACGTAGGATGACTTCACTCGAACGGCTCAGTGCCGACACACGCACATCAGGCAATTCGCTAAGCCCTTCGCTAGGCGCTCTGCCTTCAATGACCGCAATTCTTAGATCGCTGTCTTTCAGTGCAGCGGCAAGCGCTAGGCCAACCATGCCTCCTCCTACAATCGCGATATCAACACTTTGCATCATTATTTATTACCTTATCTTTCTACTAGGCCAAGCGTATGACGCAAAAGTGGACCTTTAAGTGGTGGAAGGTTATCAATTACGGCTAACCCAAGGTTTCGCCCAATACGAGCGGTCAAAAAATCGTTTGAGAACAGATGAACAAGGCTTGATGTCAGCGTAATCGTCGTGTCTCTGTCTTGTTCTCTGCGCTTTCTAAAGTTAACAAGACCAGTGTAACGACCCACATCATCCAATTGAGTACACAACTCTTCCGCCAAGGAAGCCACATCACGAATGCCAAGATTAAAACCTTGCCCCGCAATAGGGTGAAGTGTTTGAGCAGCATTGCCAACAATGGCAAATCGATGAGAGATATTTTGCTGTCGGTGGCGAAGAATCAGTGGGTAGCTCGCACGCTTGCCGACTTTTTCTAATCGACCTAATCGCCAACCAAAATCTTTCTGTAGCTGCTCAAGAAATTCATCATCGCTTAAAGCGGTGACTTGCTGTGCTTGCTCTGGTGGCAGACACCAAACTAGCGATAAACGGTTGTCGCTCATCGGTAACAGAGCAACTGGCCCATGATGAGTAAAACGCTCAAAGGCTCGACCTTGATGGGGCTCACTAGCAACAATATTGGCAATCACAGCGACTTGTTCAAAGTCATGTTCACTCAATGGGATATTCAGTTGCTGACAACAGGTTGAGATAGCACCGTCAGCTGCAACCAATAACTTAGTCGTGACGGTTTGCCCACTTGTCAGCTCAATCGTCGTTAACGATTCATCACGTTCAACGGTTCTAACAGACTCAGGGCAAAGCATCGTAATTGCAGCTTCTGATTCAAGCTTCTGCTGATAGATTCGCCCCACATCCGCCAACTCCACCACGTAGCCAAGCGCATCAACAGCAAGATCTTCACTGTAGATGTCTGTCATCCCAGCATGACCTCGATCTGATACATGAATATCTTTGATCGGGGTTGCAACGGGAGCAATAGATTGCCACAACTGCAAAGAGTCGAGGATCTGCACCGTGCCATAAGACAAAGCAATCGAACGAGAATCAAAGCCTGGATGAGCTTGATGATCAACCTGATAAGGCTCTACTACCGCAATCGATAGAGAACCTTGACTGAGGTGATTCAGAGCAAGGGCTAAGGTCGCCCCCGCCATTGCGCCACCAGCAATTACAACATCATACTGAGCCATTATAACCTCAAACCGACAAGCGGATTAATGAATGGTTGGAGCCGCATCTTCAGATGGGCGAGCACCGAATTCAGCATGAATCGTTAGTGCACACGCTTTTACGTGTTCAATAACGTGCTCTAGAAGCTGCGCTTGCTCTTCCATATCATCGTCTTCGTCAATGCCTAGCTTTGCCATCTCTTCAAGATCAGCTAATGCTTCTTTGGTACCGTCAGACGCTTTATTTAATTGAGCGCCAACCAAGCCTAAACCAGAAATAAAGTGGTTAATCCAATCTGACACACCATCAGCCAAATCAAACAAGCTTGCGCTTGCGTCTTCATCAGGCAACAACATAGACAGTTCCATGCCTGAACCTGTAATTTCGCTAGTCGTCACCTTTAATGTCGCTTCCGCTAACGTTAATGCGCGATCTGGCCACCCCATGCCTTCATTGGTGTAATCAAAGATAAGTGGTTGCCAGCTTTTATCTGCTAGGTTTAAGCCTCCGCTCAACATACCCGTTAATAAACCATGCATCTCAGCAGGGTTTACGGCTAGGCTTGCCGATTGAAGTTCAGTCGCAACCGTTAGGTAGTCAGGTAAAGTAGTTTCGCTCATCAGATAGCTCGCTCAGTTATTCTTTATATCGATAGTATAATCGTACCACTTCACCCCAATTCTGGTAAGCATCGATCCTGAGCAATTGAAGGATGACTGACTACCAATTGTTCAATTTGCTGAATTACTGTGTGCTCAAGCTCTCATTTACAAACAGTCACTCTGAAAAGCTTGAATCTTAATAGCGGTTTACCTATAGTTTCTCCCTCAGAGGAGATTGCTTCCTCATCGGTACTTGCACTTTTTCTTTCTCAAAAAATGATAAAGAGCAACAGCCTTAAATAGTGCGTTAAAGAGTTCATCCATCATGAGTAATCAAGCGGTAGACGTTGAAATATTAGGAAAACTGACTCGAGTGAATTGTCCCCCAGGGCAAGAAGAGTCATTGATTGCAGCGGCGGCCGATCTTGATAATCGATTGAAAGAGATGGCTGAACGTACTAAGGTAACCAATGAAGTGAAGCTGCTAACGATCGCAGCTCTGAACATTTGCTATGAATTACAAACCAAGAAGTTTGAAGCAAATGATGAACAAAACGCACTGACCGAGCGAATGGAACAGCTCACGACATCACTTTCAGATGTCCTCAGTAAAGTTAAGCACGGACAGCAATAGCGTACACAAAATTTACCCTGGAGTGTTTGTCAGAGGATTCACGTCCCCGAGCCGATAAGCAATCCCTAAGGGTTAGTACTTGAGTGCTATTGAGCATGCTCGGTCCGCCGAGAAGCCTACGGTAATCATTGCTGATCCGCCTTGAACTCGCTGGTTCAAGGGCCATCTATTCTCAACGGCACTTTGGGGTATCCCTTCTTATGAAGACGCTCACACGCAGCGAATTTCGCAAACAGATCCGCATCAAACGTAACTCCCTATCTAGCGAACAACAAACTCAATCCGGTTTAGATTTAGTCCAGCAGTGTGCTCAGCTTAATGAAGTTCAATCTGCTCAGCATATTGCACTCTATATATCCATCGATGGCGAACTCGATACCCAGCCTTTAATTGAATGGTTATGGGCGCAAGGTAAGCAAACTTATTTACCAGTATTGCACCCCTTCTCGGCCGGACATCTGCTGTTTCTGCACTACTCGCCAAGCACACCGACGGTTTTGAATAAGTACGGAATCGTTGAACCTCAGCTCAATCAATTGCTCGTCAAACCATGCCAACAACTCGATCTTATTCTCACACCATTGGTGGGCTTTGACTCTCAAGGGCATCGCTTAGGCATGGGCGGTGGATATTACGATCGCACCTTGGCTCGATGGTTCGAGACGGGCAATGGCGCAACACCTATTGGCCTTGCTCACGATTGCCAACATGTCGATCGTTTACCAATTGAAGGTTGGGACATTCCGTTACCTAAAATCGTGACTCCGAGTAAAACTTGGCAATGGGAAAACAACCATTAAAGCGCTATAATCGCGCCGCAAACGTTAACCTCGATATCCAAAAGTTACCCCAATATCTAAACGTTAACTTCATCATTACGCAAACGATTAATTCAAAGCGCAAGACCTTATTCAGGAGAATGGCATGACTCAAGATGAAATGAAAAAAGCAGCGGGCTGGGCAGCACTTCAATATGTTGAAGAAGGCAGCATTGTAGGTGTAGGTACTGGCTCAACAGTAAATCACTTCATCGACGCACTTGGCACAATGAAAGACAAAATCAAGGGTGCGGTTTCAAGCTCTGTAGCCTCTACTGAAAAACTAGAAGCGCTAGAAATCAAAGTATTCGAATGCAACGACGTATTCAAGCTAGACATCTATGTTGATGGCGCTGACGAGATTAACGGCTCTCGCGATATGATCAAAGGCGGCGGCGCTGCTTTGACTCGTGAAAAAATCGTAGCAGCTATCTCTGATAAGTTTATTTGTATCGTTGATGGTACCAAAGCAGTTGATGTGTTGGGTAAATTCCCACTGCCTGTTGAAGTTATCCCAATGGCGCGTTCATACGTAGCACGTGAACTCGTAAAACTTGGTGGTGACCCAGTTTACCGCGAAGGCTGCACAACCGATAACGGCAACGTGATCCTAGATGTGTACGGCATGGCGATCGAAAACCCAAAACAGCTAGAAGATATCATCAATGGTATCGCTGGCGTGGTAACGGTTGGTCTGTTCGCTCACCGTGGTGCTGATGTAGTTATCACTGGCACGCCTGAAGGTGCAAAAATCGAAGAATAAATAATAGAAGATTGAGTTTTTCTGTTACTTCATTACAGACGGTGCCCTAGGGCGCCGTTTTTTTTGCTTTATTGCTGTAAAATTATGTCTTATTCCGTAATTTTCTTACCCAAAACATTTTTTTTTTGTTACTTTATTGTTCAGAAGACGCACAGGGAAAACGTTTGTCTCCTAACAAAGTGGTGAATTTGTTCCCCTTTCAGCCATTTTGTAGCACGTGCGCCGCATTTGCCCAACCTTTCCATTTTAAGGACGAGAACAATGGCCAAAGTTTCACTGGAAAAAGAAAAAATAAAAATTCTACTTCTAGAAGGTCTTCACCCTTCTTCTGTAGAAGTACTGCAAGCCGCTGGTTACACAAATATTGAGTACCACAAAGGCTCGCTACCTGAAGATGAACTTCTTGAAGCAGTTAAAGATGCTCACTTCATTGGTATCCGTTCTCGCACCAACATCTCCCAAGAAGTTATTGATGCGGCTGAAAAGTTGGTTGCAGTTGGTTGTTTCTGTATTGGTACTAACCAAGTCAACCTTCAAGCGGCAGCAAAGCGCGGTATCCCTGTGTTCAACGCACCGTTCTCAAACACTCGAAGTGTTGCTGAACTGGTTCTTGGTCAGGTTCTATTGCTACTGCGTGGTATCCCTGAAAAGAACGCTCTTGCTCACCGTGGCATCTGGAAAAAGAGTGCAGACAACTCTTACGAAGCTCGTGGTAAGCGTTTAGGTATTATTGGCTACGGTCACATCGGTACTCAGCTGGGTATTATTGCTGAAAACCTTGGTATGCGTGTTTACTTTTACGATATCGAAAACAAGCTGTCTCTAGGTAATGCCACTCAAGTTCATACTATGACCGAGTTGCTGAATAAGTGTGACGTGATCTCTTTACACGTACCTGAAACCAATGAAACTAAAGACATGATGGGTAAAGAAGAGTTCGAGCGCATGAAGCCTGGCTCTATCTTTATCAATGCAGCTCGTGGCACGGTAGTTGACATCCCGGCTCTGTGTGGCGCTCTGGATTCTGGTCACCTTTCTGGTGCGGCTATTGATGTTTTCCCAACAGAACCAAAAACCAATGCAGACCCGTTTGAGTCTCCATTAATGCAGTTCGATAACGTGATTCTTACCCCTCACGTTGGTGGTTCAACACAGGAAGCACAAGAGAACATCGGTGTAGAAGTTGCAGGTAAGCTTGCTAAGTACTCTGATAATGGCTCTACACTATCAAGTGTTAACTTCCCTGAGGTATCTCTACCGCTACACACTGGCACATCTCGCTTGCTACACATTCACGAAAACCGCCCAGGTATCCTAACTCAGATCAACACCATCTTCGCTGAAGAAGGCATCAACATCGCGGGTCAGTACCTACAGACTGCGGCTGATATGGGTTATGTAGTTATCGATGTAGAAGCGGATCGTTCAGAAGAAGCACTGCTTAAACTGAAAGAGATCGAAGGCACAATCCGTGCTCGTCTTCTTCACTAATCATCGAGTTAGACCATAAGTAAAAACAGAAAGGCTCTCGCAATGAGCTGTCTCTTGATCACAAGTCTGGTTAATCAAGAGACTTAGCGAGTTCATACCCTTCAAGGATGGTTTGTAACCTAAACCATCCTTGCCATAACGTCTTTATAGAAGCACGACCTGTTCGCTTGGTATTCTTCCAACCACCTAACCGAGCAATACCGTTGTAAGCCCATGATATATTAGGCGCTTCTTTCGGTAGTTTTTTGCTCTCCAACTTGAGCCACATTAACTTCCACGCTTTGCCTTTTAATACCTGCTCACAACTGGTCTTAGATAACTCGTCTGATTCATTCATAAACCTCAATTGGAGTAACCGAGTCGCGATAAAAGCCAAAACGACGCTGAGCCTTTCTAAGTTATCCTTACTTTGCATTCTCAGTTGCTCAACTTCAGTCCCTTCACTTTTCCAGACTTTATGAAAATCTTCTATTAGCCAGCGCCGCTCATAATAACTGACGATTTTGAGTGCCTCTTCCTTGCTCGTTATCGGCTCTGAAGTCAGTAAGTGCCATGCGAGCTTATTACCACTCTCTCCTTGTTCTATACATCCCACGTAGTAAAGCGGAATGTTATCGAACTCTTTCTTGTTAGCAGGAGACTTGAGTGTCACGGGGGCATATTTGATATCTAAATGAGCCTTGCGAGCTTTACGACCGCCTTTTTGCGGTATTTCGAGCACTTTCTCTCCGGCTGATAACAGGGTAGAGGCATAGCTATAAAGACGATTATCATGCTCTTCAATACAGCGGCTTTGCATTGAGCGAACGAGGAACCTTTGTTGTTGCTCTCGCTTGTAAGTGAGGTATTCAAATAGGTCGGCTTCTCTATCGCACACAGAAATGACATCCGAAATTTTATCGCCAAGTCGCTCAGCGACATGGCGAGAGGCTTGTTCCCACTTATAACTTTCTTTCTCTTTGTATGGTCGAGTCGCATGCTGGTGCCTTTGACCTCGCTTTTCTATATCACGAGTCCAGCGCTGTTGTTCAATTAAACCAATAACAGATTGAGTGTCGGGAGCAAAAAGTAAGGTTGAGTGTACGAACATGGCGCGATGTCGATTGCCTTGATTGGAGTGCCCGAGTTCATCTCGAATGCTGCGATGGGAGTAACTGAGAGAAGTGGTGTCTTCTAAGGCAAGAAGTGTCTGTTGCTCTAATGCTTCTTGTGCAGTGACATAAAAACCCGCCTCTGCGATATCTTCTGCTTTGATTTGCTCATTACGGATGAAGCGATAAGCCCCTTCCATTTCAGCAGGGGAGATAATGAGTTTCGAGACGGGTACGCCAGGTTGCTCGGCCAGTGAGGCTGCGAGAGCAACGAGTCTTTGAGTGCGTCTAGGGTCATTAAGGTGGGCTTGACCGAACTGTTTTTGTGCCCAAAGGGTTGGCTCTATATAGGTCATGATAATCATCCTTGTCATTGCTTAGATGATCAGATCATGAAACCTAAAAATAGTTCAAAAAAAATCCCCAAGCGTGGCTTAGGGATTTGTGTATAAGAGACAGCTCGCAATGAGAGCCTTTTTAGTATTTGGCCTATCGTAGGTAATTAGATCACCATGATCCAAAAGCCCCTATAGCGCTATCTTATTCTTCGATCTGATAGATCACATTGACACGATCACGAATGGTGATCGTTGAGTCTTCATAAGAGTTCGATTCTGTTCTTGCATCCATCGCCATTGAACGCATTAGTACAGGCTGAGAAGATTGTGCATTGTAATCAACACGCCAAACATCACCTAGCTCACGCTCAAAACCACTCGCTAATGATTTAGCTTTTGATGTCGCATCTTTAATTGCTTCTAAGCGCGCTTGCTCTTGATACTTAGCTTGGTCGCGAACTTGCAGCTGGATGTTGTCGATCTGATTAATGCCCTGCCCGATAGCAATATCCATGTACTCGTTCAGATTAGCGAGCTCATTGACCTGAACAGTCACATTACGTGAGGCTCGGTAGCCAACCAGTTCCGGTTTGCCATCTTTCGGGTAATGATATTGAGGAGATAAATACAGGTTCGAGCTGTGAACACTCGCCTCATCAACACCTGCTTGATGCAGCTTATTTAGAAAGCCCGTTACCACTTTATCAACAGTACTTTTAGCCTGTTCAGCCGTCATCGTTGACTCTACCACTCTCACTGAGAATGTCGCCATATCTGGTGTCGCGATGACTTCACCATAACCTGTTGTTGAAATATGCGGAAAGGATGGAGAGTCAGCCAGTGATGGAAAGCTCACAGCACTCAACGCAGCAGTAAGAGTAAGAGACGTTGCTAACATCTTTGGTACAAACTTCATTAGGTAGACCTATGCTAAACAAATGTCCTTCCATCATAGAGTAATTTATCGTTTAGCCAATCCTGATTGTGCACATCTAACAGAACTTTGACGCTGAAAAAACCAACAACTTACTGAGGTAAATGATTGTGAGCAAAACTTAATATCGCCTGGGATACCTCTTTTAGCACCCCACTCTCAAGCTGCCAATGGTGCCAATAGATGCGATAAGACAGCAGAAAGCCAGGGGTAATATCAATCAAAGCACCAGACTCTAGTTCCTCGATAATCTGCAATCGAGGAATCAAGCAATAGGCAACACCCGATAATGCCAAGCGCACAAATGCTTCTGAACTGCCGACCGTATGATTGATCACACTGTCTCTCGGTACGTTAAAATGATCATGCAGAAATTTCTTATGCAGATCATCGTATTGATCATAGGAAACCGCAGGTGCTTTGCTTAAGGTGGCGTAGTTTACGCCCTCTGAAAAGTAACGCTGATGAAAATCAGGACTCGCCACACACACATAGTCCATACGACCGAGGTAGTCAGCACTGCATCCAGGAATCGCTTGGGGCTCTAAACTGATCGCACCGGCAACCTCACCGCTTTTTATTTTTTCAATGGTTCTAGACTCACCATGAATCGCGAGGTTCAACTCGACTTGACGAGACTTCATCACATCCGACAGTGCAGGTAACAACCATGTCGCCAAACTATCAGCGTTGGTGGCTATGGATATCGATAGTGGTTGAGTACCCTCTTCATTCATTAACTCAGGCACAAGCTCGTGCTCTAACAAGCGAACACGACGATACAAACCCAACAGCTTTTTTCCTGCTGGTGTAGGCCTTGGTGGGTTTTCTCTCACCAGCGCAGGCTGGGCTAACCACTTTTCTAGCTGCTTGATACGTTGGGACACCGCTGATTGGGAGATGTATAACTGCTCAGCGGCTCTCTCAAAGCTACGTTGTTTCACAACGGCATCCAGTGCTTCAATCCATTTATAATCCAATCCACGCATCAATTTGCTTCCTTTTTAAGCTAACCCAACACCACATTAGCAACTCTAATAATAGATTAAAATCATTAATTATACTTATTTAAAGGGTCGGAGTATCTTCGCCACATAGCACGTAAATATCGTTAATTAAGTGGAGGTTAAAATGAGTTTTTGGGTTTTATTACAAGGTTTTGGTCTAGGGGCGAGCATGATCATCCCTATTGGCGCTCAGAATGCGTACGTCCTAAATCAAGGGATAAAACGCAATCATCATTTAACGACAGCAACGATTTGTAGCCTGCTCGATACTCTGTTTATCTCATTAGGTATTTTTGGCGGCGGAGCGATCTTGTCGCAAAATGAATTACTACTTACCTCCGTGACATTAGGTGGCATCGCTTTTCTGACTGTGTATGGTTTGTTGTCGCTACGCAGTGCATTCAAAGTGCGCACCAGTGATGAATCGAAAGGTGAGATATTGGCGCGTGGCAAGCGCACCGTTATTTTAGGAGCATTGGCAGTAACAGTATTAAACCCACACCTCTATTTGGATACCGTGGTAATTCTTGGTTCGATTGGCGGACAGTTTGAAGGTAACGACAGAATTGCGTTTGCTATGGGGACTATATTGGCTTCGTTCGTCTGGTTTTACTCCTTGTCACTGGGCGCTGCAAAGCTAGGCCCAACGCTATCGAAACCCAAAGTTAAGAAAGGCATCGATATCGCGGTAGCAACCATGATGTTCGCTATTGCCCTTGTGCTCGCCAATGGACTCATTGAGCAGTACGGCTAAATCCGTTCATATTGAGTCATCCACAAACTTAACTCATCAAAAAAAAGGCGGATAACCTAAGTTATCCGCCTTTCCTTATAAAAGCTTATAGCTAAAAAAACTAACTAGAGATTAAGCTTCTACTTTATTCATGTGTACATCCATTTGCGGGAATGGGATTTCGATACCTTCGTTATCCAAGCCTTCTTTGATTGCTTGCATCAGGTCGAAGTAAACATTCCAGTAATCAGCAGTGCTGACCCAAGGACGAACAACAAAGTTAACTGAAGAATCCGCTAGTGTGTGAACACCAACTTGAACACCTGGCTCTTTCAGTACACGCTCATCAGATTCACAGATCTTAGTCAGTAGCGCTTTTGTCTTTTGAAGATCGGCGTTGTAAGAAACACCAATCATTAGATCAATACGGCGCGTATCATGACGAGAGTAGTTAGTAATTGGGCTACCAATAACGCTGCCGTTAGGTACTACAACCATTTTGTTGTCTGGTGTTGTTAGAACGGTTTGGAAGATCTGAATTGAATCAACTGAACCTGCTACACCACCAATTTCCACGTAGTCACCAGACTTGAATGGACGGAATGCAACGATAAGTACACCCGCAGCGAAGTTAGATAGTGAGCCTTGTAACGCTAAGCCTACCGCTAAACCAGCCGCACCAATAACAGCGACTACAGATGCAGTTTGAACGCCTAAACGACCAAGTGCAGCAATTAAAACAATAACAAACAACAAGTAACGAACTAAACCATGGACGAATTCCACAACTGCTCGGTCCATTTTCTTCTTCTGAAGAACCTTAGACACGCTATTCGCTACTGCTTTAACAATAAGATTACCAATAAATAGAATTATCAGTGCTGAGATAATGTTTACACCGTATTGAATAAACAGATCTGAGTTATTTGTTAACCACTGCTCTGCGTGAGACAAACCATCCACAATTGGAGTCTCAAGCGCTGTCGAACTATCAGCCATAATGTGCATCCTCTATATAATATGCTATGAGCTAAACTGTCTTAAGCCAAAATCACTTAACAATAAGAAACAGTTCAAAGCCTGTTAAGTCATTGTGTTAAAAGTAAATTAAAGCTAAGTCCTTTTTATAAACTGAACCAAGTCCAATTTTTCGGCACGATATCCTATCTTTGACAGATTGCAAAGTCATATTTATGTAAGCTTTTGAATTAATAAAACTTACCAATAAACGCAAATACCGATAACTAAAAGACTACGAAATTTATTCACCGTAGGCTAGGTTTTTCACATATTTAATACAAGTTTTTATCAGACATAAAAAAACCCGCTCAATGAGCGGGTTTTTAAAACTTAAAGAGTACTTAATTCAAAGAATTATAGTACGTCTACAGCATTAAGGTCAGCGAATGCTTTCTCAAGACGAGTAACCATTGAAGACTGAGCAGCACGTAGCCATACGCGTGGATCGTAGTACTTCTTGTTTGGCGCAGCTTCGCCAGTTGGGTTACCGATTTGACCTTGTAGGAAATCGAAGTTATCAGCAGAGTACTGACGGATACCATCCCAAGTTGCCCACTGTGTATCAGTATCGATGTTCATTTTGATAACACCGTAGCCAATAGACTCTTGGATTTCTGCTTCAGAAGAACCAGAACCACCGTGGAAGACGAAGTTTAGAGCGTTAGGTGCAATACCGAACTTCTCTGCACAGTATGCTTGAGAGTCACGTAGGATAGTTGGAGTAAGTACAACGTTACCAGCTTGGTAAACACCGTGTACGTTACCGAAAGATGCAGCGATAGTGAAACGTGGGCTAACAGCCATTAGCTTCTCGTATGCGTATGCTACGTCTTCTGGAGAAGTGTAAAGCTCAGATGCGTCCATATCAGAGTTATCAACGCCATCTTCTTCACCACCAGTACAACCAAGTTCGATCTCGATTGTCATGTCCATTTTAGCCATGCGAGCTAGGTAAGTAGCACATGTTTCGATGTTCTCTTCTAGAGACTCTTCAGAAAGGTCTAGCATGTGAGAAGAGAATAGAGGCTTACCAGTTTGTGCGAAGAACTCTTCACCAGCGTCTAGTAGACCGTCGATCCATGGTAGAAGTTTCTTAGCTGCGTGGTCAGTATGCAGGATAACTGGAACACCGTAAGACTCAGCGACAGCGTGTACGTATTTTGCACCAGCTACAGCACCAAGAACTTGTGCGCCTTGACCTTCAAGTTTAACGCCTTTACCTGCGAAGAATGCAGCGCCGCCGTTAGAGAACTGAACAACAACTGGAGACTTAACTTTAGCAGCCGCTTCTAGTACTGCGTTAATAGAGTCAGTACCAACAACGTTTACTGCAGGAAGAGCAAATTTGTTTTCTTTTGCTACTTCAAATACTTTCTGTACGTCATCGCCAGAAATTACACCAGGTTTTACAAAATCGAAGATCTTAGACATGGAAATAGTCCTATTTATTCTATTCGTTTTAAGATAAAAAACTTAAGTTTAAAAATTTGCAATCGTTTGCTCACAACTTCCGCTATTCTAGCAAATAAGTGTGATATGCAGCAAACGTTAAAAGGCGAGATTCGTATCTCGCCTTTCTAAATCAATTACGCTTTAGCACGCTCTTCAAGCATAGCTACTGCAGGAAGTACTTTGCCTTCAACAAACTCAAGGAAAGCACCGCCACCAGTAGAGATGTAAGAAACATCTGCTTTGATACCGAACTTGTCGATAGCTGCTAGCGTGTCACCACCGCCCGCTACTGAGAAACCTTCAGAGTCAGCGATTGCTTTAGAAATACCAGCTGTACCCGCTTCGAAGTTCTTGAATTCGAATACACCTACAGGGCCGTTCCAAAGAATAGTTTTCGCGTTGCCGATGATTTCAGCTAGAGCTGCAGTTGAATCAGGGCCAAGGTCGAAGATCATATCGTCGTCTTGAACTTCAGAAACGTGCTTGATTTCAGCTTCTGCGTTTTCGTCGAATGCTTTAGCACATGCAACGTCAGTCGCTACTGGGATAGCACACTCTTTCATTAGCTTCTGAGCTGTTTCAACTAGGTCAGCTTCGTATAGAGACTTACCTACGTTGTGGCCTTCAGCAGCGATGAACGTGTTCGCGATACCACCGCCAACAACAAGTTGGTCAGCGATTTTAGAAAGAGACTCTAGAACGGTTAGTTTAGTAGAAACTTTAGAACCACCAACGATAGCCACTAGCGGGCGAGCTGGGTTGTCCATTGCTTTACCAAGCGCTTCAAGCTCAGCAGCTAGAAGAGGACCAGCACATGCTACAGGAGCGTAAGTACCCACACCGTGTGTAGACGCTTGAGCACGGTGAGCTGTACCGAATGCATCCATTACGAAGATGTCACATAGTGCAGCGTATTGCTTAGAAAGAGCTTCTTCGTTCTTCTTCTCGCCTTTGTTAAAGCGAACGTTTTCAAGAACAGTTAGTTCACCAGCGTTTAGCTCAAGACCATTTACGTAATCTTTCGCTAGTTTAACGTCACAGTCTAGTGCGTCGTTTAGGTAGTTAACTACAGGAGCTAGAGAGAACTCTTCGTTGTACTCGCCTTCAGTAGGACGACCAAGGTGAGAAGTAACCATAACTTTTGCGCCAGCTTCTAGGCAAAGTTTGATAGTTGGTAGAGATGCAAGGATACGTGCATCTGAAGTTACTTTACCGTCTTTTACTGGTACGTTTAGGTCAGCACGGATGAATACGCGTTTACCTGCAAGTTCCAGGTCAGTCATCTTGATCACAGACATGATTTGTCCTCTCAAATTTAAATAAAAATAAAGTTTTGGAAACTCAGCAACCCTGCTAAGCCTATAAATTATTCAACTGGTAATACTTTAACTGCTAATAATATGTGGACACTTAGCATTTATTTCAAGCTAAAAAATAAATAATCCACACATTTGCTTCTAGGTCTTACTTCTTGCCTTCTGAAGCTTGCATTGCAAGAACCGTATCCAGCATTCGGTTCGCAAAGCCCCATTCATTGTCACACCACACCAGCATTTTCACTAAGGTGCCATTGCTCACTCGAGTTTGTGAACCATCAACGATTGCGCTATGGGGATCGTGATTAAAGTCGATGGAAACGAGCGGCGCTTCAGTATAGTCAACTATATTGTGTAATGTACACTGGGAAGCATTAACAATGGTTTGATTTACGTCATTAACTTTCACATTTGTATTAATTGTGACACTTAAATCCATCGCAGTGACGTTTACCGTCGGCACACGCACAGATATCGCTTCGAACTTGTTAGAAAATTTCGGGAAGATTCTTTCAATGCCTTTATGTAATTTGGTGTTGACAGGAATGATAGATTGGCTTGCCGCTCGAGTACGACGCAAGTCGCTATGGTATGCATCAATAACTTGCTGATCATTCATTGAAGAGTGAATGGTCGTAATGGTGCCGGACTCAATACCAAAGGCATCATCAAGAACTTTAATGATAGGGACAATACAGTTAGTGGTGCATGAACCATTGGAAACGATTCGGTGGTCAGCTTCGATAGTATCGTGATTCACACCATAGATAATGGTGTTATCAAGGTCGTTAGCACCAGGGTGTGAAAACAGTACCTTTTTAGCTCCAGCAGCGATGTGCGCTAGGCCATCATCTCGGCAACCGTAAACACCGGTACAATCGAGAACAATATCGACTTCAAGATCACGCCAAGGCAACAGTTCAATATCAGCCAGATGCAAGATACGAATGGTATCAAACTCGCCTTTATCTTCAGCACCAATGCCATGATGAACATAAATGTGCTCTTGATCATTAGAGATTTTCTTGCCGAAGCGGCCGTGACTGGTGTCGTACTGCAATAGGTGAGCCATAGCGTCAGGTTGAGCAAGCTCATTGACCGCTACTACTTTGATTTGTTGGCTTTTGCCACTTTCATAGACAGCGCGCAATACATTGCGCCCTATTCGTCCAAATCCATTTATCGCGACTTTTAGCATAGTTCCGTACATCTAACCAAAATTTCGTGCAACAGATGATAACTGAATCCTATTCAAAGCGCATTAATTGAGTGGTATAACTCGACAAAAACAATCCATTAACATGGCATATCAGCCATTTCAATGTAATCATAAAAAATGAGTTTTACCTAATCCTACTGCTATTTCTAACCTAGTTTTCTCAACCAAAGGAAAAGGTTATGTCTGGATTTCCAGCGACTCATTTTTGTAAAACGTGCAATAAAGAAACGCCACATAGTGAAGTTCTTGTTCGCCAAACAAGCAGCTATGATACCGACAAAACTTTGTTAGGAAGAATAAAGCTGTTTGCTAATTCAATTATCAATGGTGGTCATTACTACAACATGGATCGTTACGTTGAATGTAAGGTCTGTGGGACTAGAGAACTTGATAATTGGGGAAATGAATTCGAGTAACTCATGTTTCTGAAAGCCAAATAAAAAACCGAGCCAGTGGCTCGGTTTTTTTCTATTCGCGTTACAACGAATGATTAAGCAAGAAGCTCTTTTGCAGTGTTTACTACGTTTTCAGTAGTGAAACCGAACATCTTGAATAGCTCGCCTGCTGGTGCAGATTCGCCGAACGTTGTCATGCCGATGATCTTGCCACCGAAACCAACGTATTTGTACCAGAAGTCAGCGATACCAGCTTCTACTGCGATACGCGCTGTAACGTCAGATGGCAGTACAGACTCACGGTACTCAGCGTCTTGCTTATCGAACGCGTCAGTTGCAGGCATAGATACTACGCGTACTTTCTTGCCTTCAGCTGTTAGTTCAGCAGCAGCGCTAACCGCTAGCTCAACTTCAGAACCTGTAGCGATGATGATTAGCTCTGGCTTACCAGCACAATCTTTCAGGATGTAACCACCCTTGGCGATGTTAGCTACTTGCTCAGCGTCACGGTCTTGCTGTGCAAGGTTCTGACGAGAGAAGATAAGTGCAGAAGGACCATCTTTGCGTTCGATTGCCAGTTTCCAAGCAACAGCAGACTCAACTTGGTCACATGGGCGCCATGTGCTCATGTTTGGAGTCAGACGTAGAGAAGCGATCTGCTCAACCGGTTGGTGAGTAGGACCATCTTCGCCAAGACCGATAGAGTCATGCGTGTAAACTTGAATGTTCTGAACTTTCATCAGAGCAGCCATACGCATCGCGTTACGAGCGTATTCCATGAACATTAGGAATGTTGCGCCGTATGGTACGAAACCACCGTGCAGAGCGATACCGTTCATGATCGCCGTCATACCGAATTCACGTACACCGTAGTGGATGTAGTTACCTGAGAAGTCGTTCGCTTCAAGCGACTTAGAACCAGACCACATAGTCAGGTTAGAAGGCGCAAGGTCAGCAGAGCCGCCCATGAATTCAGGTAGCATAGCACCAAACGCTTCTAGTGCGTTTTGAGATGCTTTACGTGATGCGATGTTTGCTGGGTTAGCTTGAAGATCAGCAATGATTGCGTTTGCTTTCTCTTCCCACTCAGCTGGAAGATCGCCGTTAGTACGACGTTTGAATTCAGCTGCTAGCTCAGGGTGAGCCGCTGCGTATGCGTCAAACTTAGCATTCCACGCTGCTTCTTTCGCTGCGCCTGCTTCTTTCGCATTCCACTCAGCTGCGATATCAGCTGGAATTTCGAAAGGACCGTGTTCCCAACCAAGTGCCGCTTTAGTTGCTGTGATTTCATCAGCACCTAGTGGAGCACCGTGACAGTCGTGCGTACCCGCTTTATTTGGTGAACCAAAACCGATAATAGTCTTAGTACAGATAAGTGTTGGACGAGGATCCGCTTTAGCCGCTTCGATAGCCGCATTGATTGCGTCAGCATCGTGACCATCAACGGCTGGGATTACGTGCCAGCCGTATGCTTCAAAACGCTTAGGTGTATCGTCAGAGAACCAACCTTCAACTTCGCCATCGATAGAGATGCCGTTGTCATCCCAGAAAGCAACCAGCTTACCAAGACCTAGCGTACCCGCTAGAGAACATGCTTCGTGAGAAATACCTTCCATCAAACAACCATCACCCATGAACGCATAAGTGAAGTGATCGACGATGTCGTGGCCTTCTTTGTTGAACTGTGCAGCCAATGCTTTTTCAGCCATCGCCATACCAACAGCGTTGGTGATGCCTTGACCCAGAGGACCAGTCGTTGTCTCGATACCAGGAGCGTAACCGTACTCTGGGTGACCTGGAGTCTTAGAGTGCAGTTGACGGAAGTTTTTTAGGTCTTCAATTGAAAGCTCGTAACCTGCTAAGTGAAGCAGAGAGTAAATCAGCATAGAACCATGACCGTTAGACAGGATAAAACGGTCACGGTCAGCCCACTCTGGGTTTGCTGGGTTATGGTTCAAGTGGCCACGCCAAAGAACTTCAGCGATGTCAGCCATACCCATAGGTGCGCCTGGGTGGCCTGAGTTTGCTTGTTGAACACCGTCCATGCTAAGTGCGCGGATTGCATTGGCTAGATCTTTACGAGAAGGCATGTCTGCTCCTGGATACATAAGCGATTTAAAAAAGAGATAGATGCTAAAGTTTTCATTTTTATTAGCGCGGGTATTCTCTCAAACGACTATAGCGACTGCAAACGTTTTACTGGTACTTTAACGGTCATTTTCCGCAATTTTCGATCATTTACACCACTTAACAATGGCTTCCCCCTATCAACACGCAAACGTTTAGTTATGACATATCCTAAAAAAGAGCTTGTAATTCGACCGTTGGAATTTAAAATAGCCGTCTAGATGTAGAAACACCTACAAAATATACTGTATTGAATGGCGGCGCTTCCTCGATTGCGACGGCATAAATTATTTGCATTTAACTATTTGCAACTAAAAACTAAACTAAAAGTGGAGCTCTCATGGCTAAGCACCTATTCACTTCTGAATCTGTTTCAGAAGGCCATCCAGATAAAATTGCAGACCAAATCTCAGATGCTGTTCTTGATGCCATCATTGAACAAGATCCAAAAGCACGTGTTGCTTGTGAGACTTACGTAAAAACCGGCATGGTTATGGTTGGCGGTGAAGTAACCACGTCTGCATGGGTTGATATCGAAGAAATCACTCGTGAAACAGTTCGTGAAATTGGTTACGTTCATTCTGATATGGGCTTTGACGCTGACTCTTGTGCAGTACTAAACACAATTGGTAAGCAGTCTCCAGACATCAACCAAGGTGTTGATAAAGCCGATCCTAAAGATCAAGGCGCAGGCGACCAAGGTATCATGTTTGGTTACGCGACTAACGAAACACCAATCCTAATGCCAGCTCCAATTACTTACTCTCACCTTCTTGTTAAGAAGCAAGCTGAAGTACGTAAGAGCGGCAAGCTTGACTTCCTTCGCCCAGATGCGAAATCTCAAGTAACGTTCCAATACGACCAAGGTAAGATCGTTGGTATCGATGCTGTTGTTCTTTCGACTCAACACTGTGATTCAGTAACAACGCCTGACCTACGCGAAGCGGTAATGGAAGAGATCATCAAGCCAGTACTTCCTGCTGAGTGGATCAATAAAGACACTAACTTCTTCATCAACCCAACCGGCCGTTTTGTAATCGGTGGTCCAATGGGTGACTGTGGTCTAACAGGTCGTAAGATCATCGTTGATACGTACGGCGGCGCAGCTCGTCACGGTGGCGGTGCATTCTCTGGTAAAGATCCATCAAAAGTTGACCGTTCTGCAGCTTACGCAGCGCGTTACGTTGCGAAAAACATCGTGGCTGCTGGCATGGCTGACCGTTGTGAGATTCAACTGTCTTACGCTATCGGTGTTGCAGATCCAACATCTATCATGGTTGAAACGTTTGGTACTGAGAAAGTAGCGCACGAAATCATCATTGAAGCGGTTCGTCAAAACTTCGACCTACGTCCATACGGTCTTCAAGAGATGCTGAACCTTCTTCAACCTATCTACAAGCAGACTGCTGCATACGGCCACTTCGGTCGCGAAGAGTTCCCTTGGGAAGCAACTGACAAAGCAGCTATCCTTGCGGACTTCGCAGGCCTGTAAGCATTACGTAACACGCTTAGCTGAAACGTAATTTTAAAAGCCTCTGTTCTCAGAGGCTTTTTTCTTTCTATTCTTCTATTCTTCTATTCTTCTATTCTTCTATTCTTCTATTCTTCTATTCTTTCACTAATCAATCCTAACCCTTTCACGTAGCACAAGCGTTAACTTATAGATTATTTTGATAATAGTGGGGATTTTACGTGCTGAGATCAATGTTACGCAAACGTTTAAATTTTAATGTAATAGCACTTGTTAAAAACAAACCATTCTCAGTAACTCATGCTTCTTTGCCACAAACTTTCAGTTCAACAACAAAACACTCAACGACTGCACCCACTCGATCTGAAAATTAATCAAGGTGAGCGCTGGGTAGTCATTGGACGCAATGGTTCCGGAAAAACCACGTTATTAAAAGCACTGGTTAATTTGCTTCCCTTCAAAGGCGAAGTCGTCATAAACCAATTGCCGCTACGTAAGTTAACTTGCCAGCAAAGAGCAAAACAAATCAGTTACCTTCCACAACACAGTCAAGTGGATGGTCGTTTAACACTAAGAGAGTACATTCAACTAACCGCTTCCAATCAAGCCACTTCTAGCTTTTCACTTGACCAAATGAGTAAAGCACTAAAGATCGATACTTTCCTCGAACGAAGAATGGGACAGCTCTCAGGTGGCCAGAGGCAGCGAGCACATATTGCACGATCTTTATGTCAGAACGCCGAGTTTCTGGTGTTGGATGAGCCTCTAAACCATCTAGATCCATGTGCTCAAGGGGAAGTTTTATCACTATTGAAAGAGCAAGAAAAAACACTGATTTGCTCACTGCATGATATTTCCCTTGCGGCCAAGTTCGCGACGCACATTGCGATTTTGGAACACGGCCAGGTAGTCGCGAAAGGAAAGGTAGAAGAACTACTAACTCACAATCAACTTAAGCCGATCTTTGAAGTCGATTTAATCAGCACGACCAATAAGCGCACACAGAAAACAAGCAAATTTTTCGACATTGAACTCGACCAAGGACAGGAGCTTTCATGAAAAAACTATCAGCATTAACTTTATTACTTACCGTGTCCGCACAAGCCCAAATTACGGTAGAAAACTGCGACTCTACACTTACCTTAGATAAAGCGCCGAAAACCTTAATCACTCACGATATCAATATGTCTGAGATGGCATTTTCTCTCGGGCTTGAAGAGAATATGATCGGAGTGACCGGTATTAGCGGGTACTACAAAACGACCCCTGAATTTAATCGCCTCCAGGGCAGCATTCCAGAGCTCGCACCGAAATATCCTTCTCTGGAAGTGTTAGTTAATGCCAACCCTGATGTTTTCTTTGCAGGATGGAATTACGGTATGCGATTAGGCGGCTCAGTCACGCCTGATTCTCTGAAAGAGTTTGGCATCAATACTCTGATTCTTAATGAGAGTTGCAGCCATATCCGTAAAGATAAGCAGCCAGCTAACATGGAACAGATGTTCGATGACGTGACACGCCTTGCGACTTTATTCGGTCAGCAAGACAGAGCTCAAACTCTTATCTCCACTTGGAGAGAGCAATTAATATTGATTCAACAACAAACCCAGAATCAAACCCCGCTTAAAGTCTTTCTGTATGATTCAGGGGAAGAGAAACCATTCACAGCAGGAAAGTACGCGACAGTGAGCGCCATGATAGAAGCAGCGGGTGGCGCCAATGTAATGAAAGATCTGGATATCAGCTGGGGAACCACATCATGGGAGTCAGTTGCGATGCATAACCCTGATGTCATTATTCTTCTCGATTATCAAAATGGGACAGGCGCTAAAGGCATGCAAGCCTTTTTGGAACAGCACCCAGCGATGAAGCTGACCACAGCGGTAAAGACCACTCAATATCTTCCTCTGCGTTATGAGGAAATTACTCCCGGGCCAGCAAACATAGCTGCAATTGAAAAATTGGCACAGCGCATCCAAGAAATCCATGACAAATCTTAGTACTAACCTAAACCGAACCGCACTGAACACCTGCGTATTCAGTTCTGTTTTTGCCCTCTTAGCGATGTTTTCTCTGAGTTTAGGCAGCGTTCAGCTATCTTTTGCACAAGTCGCTACGATTTTTTCAGCGGCGATGAGTCAACAGATCGACTCACCGATAGATCAAGTGGTACTGCACCTGCGCTTACCTAGAACAATCATCGCTATTATTTGCGGTGCTGGGTTAGGTATTGTTGGGGCGTTATTACAAACCGTGACAAAAAACGATCTTGCCGACCCTTTCATTTTTGGACTGTCATCCGGTGCCGCAACTGGAGCAGTCTTTGTGATTACAGTCATCGGCAGCGCTATCGGCATTTGGACACTTCCACTCGCCGCTTTTATCGGTGGAATAATCTCGGCTTCGGCAGTGCTATTTCTAGTCAGAAAAGTAGATGGACAAGCGTCTTCTCAAATTGTTTTAGCCGGGTTGGCTATTTCATTTTTATTTACAGCCTTGACTAACTTCTTGGTCTTCCATGGTGATCAACGAGCTGCCCACTCAATTCTATTTTGGTCGCTAGGAGGCCTAGGAAACGCACGCTGGGACAATGTGCTAATTGTGCTTGCTGGACTTATCGCCTTGATAGTCCTAGGTATATTAAAACATCGCCAGTTAGATTGTTTACTTGCAGGAGACGACGTAGCACAAACCATGGGCGTAGACACAAAACGCCTGCAAAGCGGTGTCTTTATTGTCTGCGCTTTTGCAACTGCATGTTTTGTTTCTATCATCGGAGTTGTCGGATTTATTGGCTTGATGGTTCCTCATATCGCGAAGAAAATCATCGGCCCATTACACAAAAAGTTACTCATCACTTCAGGGCTGACTGGGGCTTTGCTTATGCTATTAAGTGATATTTTGGCGAGAACCTTAGTTGCTCCTCAAGAACTGCCTCTTGGTGTTGTCACCACCGCGTTTGGCGCACTATTCATTGTTTTCATTTTGATGGAGAAAAGTAATGAAAGCTGAACGCTTCACCATCATTGCGATTCGTCATGGCGAAACCGAATGGAATCGAATAGGCAAAGCACAGAATCAACTGGATAGCCCTCTGACAATGAAAGGCAAACGACAGATGCATAACGTCGGTCGTTATCTTGCAACTCAAAAATCATTGACCCTCAATACTATTTACACCAGTCAATTAGGCCGTGCTATTTCCAGTGCTAAAACCATCGCACGCTACCTGAAAGTGCCCGTCATTTCTCAAATGGAGCTCAGTGAGTTCGATTCAGAACAGCAACGAAGAACAATGGCGATTCAGTGGATCCAACGAGTTTCTCGTCACCACAACAATGAGAACCCTATTTTGCTGCTCGGACATGGTGACTGGATAAAAACATTAGCCAGTTTAGGGACACCAAAGCAAATAATAGAAACACCAAACAACGGAGAAATCCTCAGGATAGATATCGAAGTATAACGTCACATCAGGGAATCAGGTGTAACTCCTGAACTGTACCCGCAGCTGTAAGCGATGAGCCCTTTACAAGCCACTGAGTCACACGACTTGGGAAGGAGTAAAGCGCAATGAGAACCTCAACATCGTAAGTCAGAATACCTGGACACACATGAATATCGAGCGGGAAAACTCAACACCATCCATACCTTGTCTAACAAGGGAACGCTCTGTATTCGTCAATACCTAAAACGTAGATGAAGAATACTGTGGTCACAAAAGTTAAACGATCCAAAAATAAGTCCGATCTCCGCTGTGGGTTTACCACCGGAGCGTGCGCAGCTGCAGCAAGCAGAGCGGCAGTTCAAACACTATTAACCGGACAAAAGCCTGACTATATCTCCATCACTCTACCTAATGGTGAGCCCGCTACGTTTAAGGTCGCGTTTATCCAAACATCCAACGATGCGGTGACCGCCAGCATTGTTAAAGATGCAGGGGACGATCCTGATTGTACCCACGAAGCCCATATTCAGAGTATTGCCCGCTGGCATTCAGAGCCCGGTTTTCACATCGATGGGGGTGTTGGCGTAGCTCGTGTGACTCTACCCGGATTAGAACTTCCCGTCGGTCAGGCGGCGATTAATCCCGTTCCTCGAAAAAACATTCTCGATATGGTGACTTTGGAATGGAACCAAGCGACCAGTCAACAGAAAAAACACGTCGGTATATCACTGGAAATTTGCGTCCCTGATGGAGAAGAGAGAGCCAAGGAAACTATAGGGCCAAGACTCGGTTTAATCGGTGGTATTTCCATTCTCGGGACACGCGGAACGGTAAAACCCTACTCCACTTCAGCGTTTTCAGCATCTGTGCGTCAATCGGTACAAATAGCGAAACAAAATGGCCAAAACCACTTGGTTCTCACGACAGGATCTCGAACCGAAAAGTCAGCGATGGCCATGCTACCAAGTTATGACTCGATGTGTTTTATCCAAGCGGGTGATTTTGTTGGGGTCGGACTGCGCGCAGCAAAACGTTATCAAGTGAGCAAAATCACCGTCGTCGCCATGATAGGCAAACTCGGCAAGATGGTCGCTGGGCACATGATGACTCACGTATCCGGTAAAGCTATCGACTTTTCATTACTGGCCGACCTCGCCATTCAATCGGGTGCATCGAGTGAATTTGCCGAAGCTGTTAGCCAAGCCAACACAGGCCGCCACGTACTCGACACATGGAAAGAAACCCAATCGGGCCAAGAGATTCCCAATTACGACTTTCTTACCTTGCTCTGCAAACAAGCTGCAGAGCACGCTGCTGTGTATGTCAAACATCACGTCAGCATTGAATTCAAATTGATCGATTTTAACGGCGATCTATTAGCAGAACATCTCTGCTCAAAAGGAAGTGATACCAATACTCACTTTCATGATGAATAAGCATGAACAAGGAAAACTCCATGACTAACGATATGCGTCAAATGACCAAGCAAGGCCGTCAAATTGAAAGTGACTCTTTCTCTATCATCGATGAAGAAATAGAAACTCTCCATGGGGGACATAACTTCAATCAAGGTGAATGGAATGTGGTTCGTCGTGCCATTCATACTACGGGTGATTTTGAATACGCTAAATTATATCAATTCAGCGACAACGCGATTGAGTCTGCCATTACCGCTTTAAAAAACGGTGCCAACATCATTACCGATGTCAGCATGATCGTGACAGGTTTAAACCAAACTCGCCTCAACGCTTACGGCAATAAAGCACAGTGCTTCATTAGTCATCCAGACGTCATTAGCACGGCCAAAGAGACAGGAGAAACACGTGCTATTCACTCAATACGTTATGCCCGCGATAACGGCCTACTCGACGGCTCTATCATAGGTGTAGGCAATGCGCCTACCGCATTACTTGAGCTATTGCGCATGATAGAAGCAGGCGAAGCAAAACCTGCATTGATCATTGGCATTCCTGTTGGTTTCGTAAAAGCAGATGAATCGAAGCAAGCATTAACCGAACAAAACACAGTGCCTTACATTGCCAGCCTAGGCCGTAAAGGTGGCAGCCCGTTAGTGGTATCGACTATTCACGCCCTACTTGCTGAGTCAGTAAAATGAATAATGTAAGTACTCACTCTCAGCTTATCGATTGCTATCAATCGGCTATCACGGTAGTCGGAGTACCCGAAGATGGGTGTTTAAGCCTAACCAGTCGAGCTGTTAATGCAGTTGAATCTGCACGCGTTGTTGCAGGTAACGACCGACTATTGGATTGGTTTCCCCAATTCAAAGGTCAGCGTTTATCAATGAAAGAAGGCTATAAATCTTGGTTCGCTAAGTTACTTGATGAATGCGAGGAAGGCGGCGTCGTCGTATTAGCTTCTGGCGACCCATTGTTCTTTGGCATCGGCGAATCGTTGTTAAAAAAACTGCCTAATGATGAAGTGCGCTTTATTCCCTCCCCTTGTTCAATGCAACTCGCTTGCAGCCGAGTCGGCATTGCATGGCAAGAAACCAAAGCAATTTCACTACATGGAAGAAAGCAGCATTACGATGGCATTAAAGGTATCGCAAGCCAAATGCAATGGGGAACTAGCTACTGCTTGCTAACCGATGTTCAAAACAACCCAGCTCGTATTGCGAAACACTTAGTCGAATTTAATCAACAAGGTTGGACGGCTTGGGTATGTGAGAACTTAGGTGGCACCGACGAAAAGATAAGCCAGTGGACTCTCGAAGACCTCGCACTAAAAAGTTCCGACGACTTCTCTACGCTCAATGTAATGGTACTGCACCGAACGCTACCTCATGCGTGGGGTGAATTGGGCCAATACGCCAACGATGATGACTTCATGAAGCGCATGCCTAAGCGCGGCTTAATTACCAAACAGCCCGTTCGTCACTTAGCGTTAGCAAGTATGCGTATTCAGCCAAGATCTGTGGTGTGGGATATAGGCACAGGCTCAGGTTCTATTGCGATAGAAGCCGCTAAACAGTGCTATCAAGGACAAGTCTTCACCATTGAATCAAACCAAGAATGTTATGAGTCGGCCGAGGCTAACTTTAGAGCGCACGGTACCGACAACGTACAACTGATTCGAGATAAAGCCCCAATACAGCCCGACACCTTGCCTCAGCCCGACACCTTGCCTCAGCCCGACAGTATTTTTATTGGTGGAAGCCGCGGCAACATGCACAGCATTTTAGATTTCTGTTGGTCCGCATTAAAACCCGGTGGCGTGGTCATTGGTTCAGCGGTAACGGTAGATTCAGTTTGCGAACTTCATCAATGGAGTAAAGACAGCAATGCTCCGACACAGGTTCAACTGGTCTCAATATCAACAGGCGTACCACTCGCTCACTACACCCGTTATCAATCAGAAAATCCGATTCACTTATTTATTTTTACCAAGCCGTTTATTCAGAAATAAGCGCTTAATTTTTTAATTAAGCGCCACTCAACATATTAAATAAAAACATAATTAGAGAAAGCACAGATGAAATTAGGAACTATGTACGCGATTGGTGTCGGCACTGGAGACCCAGAATTATTAACACTTAAAGCTCACCGACTACTCAGCACCGTCGACATTGTCGCGTTTCCAGAAAAAGACGCGGGCAGTAACCACTCTTTTGCTCAACAAATTGCAGCAGGTTCTATTAGCCCTGAAAGCATGAAAGGCGAATACCTATTTTTGCATTTCCCAATGACGCGTGACCCAAGCATCAACGTCCCTGCATGGCGTAAAGCCGCCGTCACAATTGTTGAACTATTAAAGCAAGGTAAAGACGTGGCATTTGCAACCGAAGGTGATCCATCGGTTTACAGCACATGGGCATACATCCAAGAAGAACTGACAGAGCTACTTCCTGAACTTGATCCGGTGATCATTCCGGGTATCACTTCAGTTACCGCTATTCCATCACAAACAAAAATTCCACTTGCTGACGGTCAGGAGCGTTTTTGTGTTGTACCTGCGACATGGGGTATCGAGTGTTTAGAAAAGCTAGTCGAAGATTTTGACACCATCATGTTAATCAAAGCAGGTCGCGTTATCCCTAAGCTGATCACTCAACTTGAGTCGATGAATATGTTGGATTGTGCAACCTACGTGTCGCATGCCACCACAGAGAAACAAGAGCTTTACTCTGACCTACGTGATGTACCGAATGAAAACCGTTACTTCTCTATGGTTCAGCTTTCAGTTCGCGCTCGTCGTGGCGTACTACGTGGTACTAATGAATCAAAGAAATGTGCCGTTCTTGATGGTGGTAAAGCTGATAGTGGTAAAGATGGCATCGATAAAACTATTGGCGGTAAAGCGTAATGAAAATCGCCATTTATGCCATCACGCTACACGGAGCAAGGCAAGCCAAACGCTTAGCTAAAACGTTTCCGTTTGCTGATGTCTTTATTGCACCAGTTGGACAAGAAGAATACCCAGAAGCCGATGAGTTAACGCTGCCGCTTTCTGGTTTTCTTCCTCCTCAATTTAAGCAATATGATCACCATATCTGCTTTTTTGCTGCGGGCATTGTCAGCCGAATGATCGGCCCTTTGCTAGAAGACAAACGCACCGACCCCAGCGTGATCTGCATTGACGATCACGGCCAATTCGTGATCCCTATGTTATCTGGACATCGCGGTGGCGCAAATGGGATCGCGTTACAAGTATCACAAGCACTCAACGCGACTCCTGTAATCACCACCGCTTCTGACGCTGCCGGCAGTTTGTCGGTGGATATGCTCGGATCGCCATTTGGTTGGACACTTGATCCACAATGCGAACCCGCGATCACCGCCACCAGCGCAGCAGTTGTAAATGAAAAACGCATTCTAATCGTGCAGCACGCTGGCGAACAGAACTGGTGGCAGAACAAACGTTCCATGCCAAGACACATCATTACCCACCCAGCACTAAGCGATACAGACCTTTCTCAAATCAGTACTGATGATTGGGATGGTTTAGTTCTGATTTCAGATGAAGCACAACCAAAAGGTTACGCCGACTTTAAAAATAAAACCGTACTGTGGCGACCAAAATCGCTTGTGCTTGGAATAGGCTGTGACCGCAATACTCCTTTGCATGTATTGAAAGCAGGTATCGATGTTTTCCTGACTGAATATAACCTAGCAAAGGCCAGTGTTTCAGCTTTCGCCAGTATCGCTTTAAAAGCAGATGAAAAAGGTATTTTAGAACTCTCGTCTGAAAGCCAAATTCCTTTCCACACTTATTCAGCCGAGCAACTCGACGGCGTTGAAGGGATTGAAAACCCATCAGAATACGTAAAAAAAATCACAGGGGTATCATCGGTTTCTGAAGCGGCCGCGCTAAAGCACGGTCAGCGAGATCTACTATTGGTCCCTAAGTGGAAGTTCAAACAAGACGGTTTCAACATGACTTTGTCTTGTACTCGCATCGAATACGATGAACCCCTCGCCAAGAAGAAGTGGAAAAACTGGCTAGATGAAAACGTCAAAATCAACCTTCACGGTAATGAAGTGGTAGATGGTTTTCAGTGTAAGCCTAAGCATGTCGATTTAAACCGCCCAATGCTCTACCACCGCCATCACGTATTGCTATGTGAAGGTGGCCGCTGCGCGAAAGAAGGCAGTAAAAACCTTGCACACGATCTTAGACAGGTACTTAAAGCGCTCAATTTTTCCGACGGTGAACAGCGCATCAAGATAAGCCGCACACACTGTGCGGGCACCTGCAGAAACCGCGCCGCAATGGTGATTTACGAACGTTTACTAGAACATGAAACACCTGTTAACAACGGGCTTTGGGTTCGAGGTATCGAAGAATTTACCGAGCAAGACTGGAAAGATTTTTTCACAAATTTAGTCGAGCGGAAATCATTAAAAGCTTATTTAGATCCTAAGTTTATCGCACCAATTGAAAATGCAGACGGCACCACTGAACTTTAGGTATCACTGAGCTTTAGGAACATAGTAGGCCAAATACTTTGCAAGCTATGAACATGATATTTCAAAGCTCACTTTAACCTCATTACCAACATGAGATAACCCGTTTATCTTGTGATATAGATTTGATAAGGACAGCGACAATTATGAAACGACTTCGTCATTATAACCAAGGCACAGCCATTGTACTGAGCTGCTTTGGTAGCGTTGTAGAACAACAACGTTATGAAACTCTCGCAGAGCGCGTACGTCAAAGTTACCCAGATGTGCCAGTGCGTATCGCCACCAGCTCAAAGATGGTGATCAAGAAGCTAGCTCGTAAAGACACGCCATGTTTCAGCCTACCTCAGGTACTCGCCGATCTAGACACTCAAGGTTACGAACGTATTTTGATTGTTTCAGTGTACCTATTCCCTACCGATGAACATCGCTACATGACATCGATTGTCGATGGCTTCAAGCAGTTCTCATTTGCACGTATCGAACAAACACCAGCGATTATGCATCACAGTCAATTGACGACCAACTTGCTTTCAGCCCTCCATGATCGTTTTGCTCCACAAGATCATTTCAACGTATTTGTTCACCACGGTGCGCCTATGTTAGATAACCCGGGCCACCAATCGATCTATTACTGTGATGATCTACTCGGCAAATTATCGCAACGCAACTTCACTTGCTCGCTCGAAGGCGCATGGCCATTTAAGTTAGTGAAAGATGAAATGGTTCGCCGCATTAAAGAGCAACATACAGGCCAAGGCAGACCGCTTCTTAATCTAGTTCCACTACTGCTTGTGTCGGGTAACCACTTCATCAACGATCTTAAAGAAATTAAAGAGATGCTGGCAGAAGACGCTGACGTTCAAGTGGCAGAGCCAATCCAAGGTGACAAGTTCTGCATGCTCGATATGCCAGAACTGTTACAGATTATCGATAAGCAAATTAAAGAAGGCTTAATTCGTTTAGGTGCACCAGAGGAAGAGAAATAATCATGGCAAAACTAACACTGGTAGGCTTAGGGCCTGGCGCTATTGATCTAGTAACCCCCGCAGCGCAACAAGCCGTAAAGAATGCAGATGTCGTTGCAGGCTACAAGCCGTATGTAGAATCAATCAGCACACTAATCGACACTCAAGAAGTCATTCAAAGTGGTATGACTCGCGAATGGGACCGCGCTCAAGCCGCAGTAGAAGAAGCAGCAAAAGGTCGAGAAGTCGTATTGGTATGTTCTGGGGATTCTGGCATGTACGCGATGGCGCCTTTAGTGCTTGAATTATTGGAGCAAAACGCAGAATTAAACGCACAAGTTGAACTGGATATTATTCCGGGCATCACCGCTGCTAACGCCTGTGCTTCTTTAGTTGGTGCACCTCTTGGCCACGATAGTTGTACCATTTCTCTGTCTGACTTATTAACGCCTTGGGAAGTGATTACCAAGCGGATTGAAGCCGCGGCAATGGCTGATTTTGCGATTACCTTCTACAACCCTCGCTCTAAAAAGCGAACTCAGCACATTGAAACTGCACGTGAAATCCTTTTGGAACATCGTGACCCAAATACTCCCGTTGCTATCGTGAATGCTGCGTATCGTGATGAGCAAAAAGTCACACTGACAACACTGGCTGAATTTACCAAAGTGGAATTTGGTATGAACGCCGCGGTCGTGATAGGTAACAGCAACAGCTACCGATTTGGTGATTGGATCGTAACACCGCGTGGCTACACCAATAAATATCAACTGAAAGACGGCAAGGTACTAGAAGGTCAAAAACGTGGCCATTCATTAAAAGTGGAACCTAAAACAGAATCAGTGACGGAAGAGGCAAACTAGTATGACGGTATTTTTTATCGGCGCAGGGCCGGGTGACCCAGATTTAATCACAGTGAAAGGCGCACGCTTAGTTGAAGAGTGCCCTGTGATTGTTTACGCAGGCAGTTTAGTGCCAAAAGCCGTCATCGATCGCGCTCACCCTGATGCACTGGTCTATAACTCCGCTGACATGGATCTTGATGATCTAACCAATGTGTACCTAACCGCACACGAAAAAGGTCAAAACGTTGCACGCGTTCAAACTGGCGATCTTTCGATTTACTCGTCTCTTGCAGAACAAACACGTCGCTTGAACGAACTTGGCATTGATTGGAAAGTGGTTCCGGGCGTGTCCTCTTTCCAAGCGAGTGCCGCAGCTCTTGGCCAAGAACTGACGCTACCTGAAAAGTGCCAGACCATTATTCTTAGCCGAGCATCAGGTCGAACGCCTGTTCCTGAAAAAGAGAATCTACGCGCCCTTGCCTCTCACGAAGCAACACTGTGTTTATTTCTTAGTGCAACATTGATTCGTAAAGTGGTTCGTGAATTATCGGATGTTTACCCGCAAGATTGGCCAGTGGCTGTCGTTGAAAAAGCCAGCCACCCTGAACAGCGAATATTCCGTGCTACATTAGGTACAATCGCCCAAATTATGCATGATGAAAATATACGTTCTACCGCGATGATAATCGTCAGTAAAGTGTTGGGCGATAATGACTTTATTGACTCTAAACTCTACGATCCGACCTTCTCACACGCTTGCCGAAAAGCACGTGTCGTTGAAGAGGGTGTAGCTGAAAGTGGAACATTAGAAGACGATAAGAGCGCAGACTAACCTCGCTCATTAGCTGTTGATTGGTTTGTGCGTTTATTCATTTTTACTATCCAGTCAGCAGCATTATTTGGCAGACATAATGATCTTTTTTGATTTAAATTTTGGTTATTCAAGTTTAGCGATCTCGCTAATGATGATCGCCGCTTTGATGCTTGATCACTTACTAGGTGAGCCTAAACGATTTCACCCTTTGATCGGTTTTGGCAATGCGGTTCAGAAAATCGAGAAGCTGTTAAACCGAGCCACTAAACTCTCAGGTTTGATCGCGTGGTTAACCGCGACCCTTCCATTGTGCTTACTCAGCTTTTGGCTGCAACATACTCTACTAAGCATGGGGAACACATTAGGCGTTTGGCTATTTAATATCGGGGTTCTGTATATCGCGATAGGTCAACGTAGCCTGCTTGAGCACGCCCAGTGGATCCACCAGCCACTAAGCCAAGGTGATCTTAATTTAGCGCGAGAGAAAGTAGGTTGGATCGTTAGCCGTAATACTGAAACCATGGATCAACGCCAGATCACGTCATCGACGATTGAGTCGGTATTAGAGAATGGTAACGATGCGATCTTCGGCACTCTATTTTGGTTTGCACTGCTTGGGGCTCCAGGGGCATTACTGTTCCGATTAGTGAACACACTTGATGCGATGTGGGGCTACAAAAATGAACGTTGGCTAGAATTTGGCTATGTGGCAGCAAAAGTCGATGATGTGATGGGCTGGGCACCTGCGCGCTTAACCGCACTTAGCTACAGCCTTTTAGGCAACACTAAGTTGGCTCTGAAATGCTGGAAAGAACAGGCTAAACATTGCTCGAGTCCAAACGGTGGCCCCGTAATGACATCAGGTGCCGGCGCACTACAAATCATTATAGGTGGCGATACTTATTACCACGGAAAACTTGTGAGAAAGCGTCCGATGGGAAAAGGTAATATTGCGACTTTAGAAGATATTCCACGAGCCATCTCTTTGGTTCAAAAAACCAGTCTACTGTGGATAGTCGTGATGCTAACACTCTCCACTTTAACCATTTTTTTATTCTAGTTTGTATCTATTCCAACCCTTTACTTTAAGTACGCTAATGACGATTAAACAACACTCAACCTCAAACGAACTTCCGCATCACGGTGGTAAGTTAATCGAGTTTTCATTGCGCTATCAAAGGCCAATCGAACAATGGGTCGACCTTTCAACTGGAGTAAGCCCGCACCACTACCCTATACCTGAAATCCCTGCATCGGTATGGAATCGGCTACCAGAAGACGATGATGGCTTAATCACAGCAGCGCAAACCTACTATCAAAGTGATGCCTTGTTACCCGTAGCTGGCAGTCAGGCAGCCATTCAATCACTACCTCATATGATTGCAAAAACACAGCCAACATTGACGTACATCCTATTGCCTCATACGGGTTACAAAGAACATCAACATGCGTGGCAGCAGTACGCAGAACAAAGCATACAAGCCGTCATATTCGACTTTTACCGACATAAACCGACAATCGAACAGCTGAAAACGGCAGACGTGGTCGTAGTGATTAATCCCAATAATCCAACCGCACTGAATGTGCCACCAAGTGAAGTACTGACTTGGCTAGAACATACCCAAGATCATTCAACGATCGTGATTGATGAGGCGTTTGTAGACTGCACTCCAGAGCTTTCAGTGTTATCGAGCTTCCCAATAGGAGTTCCAGATAACCTAATAGTCCTGCGCTCAGTGGGTAAATTTTTTGGGCTAGCGGGTATTCGTGCAGGCTTTTGCTTTGCCTCATCATTACGTTTACAAATTCTTAAACAACACCTTGGCCCTTGGACACTCAGTGGCCCAACTCGCTATGTCACCACACATGCCTTGCTCAATTCCCATTGGCAAAAGGAAAACCGCCAACGACTACATAAAGAGGCTGAGCGTATGAACCTACTCTTACAACAACATTTTGGTCAAATGACGGATTCGGCAAATATAACTTCACAGATACTCTTTCACCGAGTTGAAATTTCGGACTCGGCATCATGGCATCATCAGCTCGCCCAGTTAGGTATTTTTACTCGTCATTGTGATGAAAACGATGCACTCCGTTTCGGGTTACCCGCTAACGAATCACAATGGCAAGCGCTCACTCGCGCACTCGAACAACTCAAGGAATAATTATGTCTACAGCTTACTGTTCTGCCCTAGTGGTAGGCGCCCCCTCTTCTGGAAGCGGAAAAACAACCGTGGTCGCCGCTCTAGCAAGAGCTTTGGTTCAACAAGGAAAGAAAGTTCGAGTATTCAAAACCGGGCCTGATTTTATTGATCCACAATTTCTATCTATTGCATCAGATACGCCTACTTATCAATTGGATTTGTGGATGTGTGGTGAAGCGGAGTGCCAACACTTAATTTATCAAGCAGCGTTAGAAGCGGATGTGATTCTAATTGAAGGTGTCATGGGCATGTTTGATGGCAAATGCTCGAGTGCTGATATTGCCGCTAAGTTTAACCTTCCGATGTTAGCTGTTGTTGATGCTGGCGCAATGGCACAAACCTTTGGCGCGATTGTGAATGGCTTATCGACATTCCGTGATGACGTAGATGTTTTTGGTGTAGTAGCCAACCGCGTAGGGTCAGAACGTCACGCTGAAATGCTAAAAGAAAGTCTCAAACCAGAGACAACCTTTTGTGGTTGGTTACCAAAAGACATGGATTTATCACTACCAGAACGTCATTTAGGTTTAGTACAAGCACAAGAGTTAGATGACATTGAAGAGCGCCTCAACCATGCAGCTCAATTACTGCTAAAGCATGGTGATATCCCACTTCCTGCTGCACAAGCATTTGAAAAACCAGAACATGCACTTCCGGTCAGAAGTGAATCTTTATCAGGTCACACTATTGCAGTTGCTCGAGACAAGAGTTTTGCTTTTTTGTATCAAGCCAACCTTGATCTGCTGGTTGAATTAGGCGCTACATTATCATTCTTCTCACCACTGGCACATGATGATTTACCAGAGTGTGACGCTTTGTATTTACCGGGAGGTTATCCTGAATTACACATGGATAAGCTGGCGCTCAATAATGCGTTGAAACAGCAAATCATCGCTCATATTGAACAAGGTAAGCCTTGTTTAGCTGAATGTGGTGGCATGCTTTATCTCAATAAAGCACTGACTGACACCGAAAGCCAAACAGAAAATATGGTCGGAGCGTTAAATGCCAAAGCGACTATGCAGAAGAAGCTAGCCGCGCTAGGGATCCTAGAAGCCGACTTCAATGGCCAAATGCTGCGTGGTCATACTTTCCATTATTCAAAGACTGACAGCAAAGAAGCGGTACTCACTCAACCTGTCTCTCAATATGGAAGACCAACCGACCCTGTTTGGACAAAGCACAGCACCATCGCTTCTTACGTGCATTGGTACTTCCCATATAACCCTGATTTAGTAGTAAAAATATTCAAAGGAGAGCTCGATTAAGCATGGTCGAAAGAATACGCCTTGAACACTTTCACGAAGAACAGTCTGTCAAAAGTTGATATTTGTCGCTTCACGGTCAATAGTTAAAATAATGTTAACAAGCAAGTCAGTGTCAGACTTTGCTTCGTAAACAATTTAGCTGATGCACGCTTACATCAAAGACGTCGCCAAGTCGGGCATCGAGTTTCGTTCGCTGCAATCTTACTGCAGCGTAGGTAGAAAACCGATCAAGGAGGATCTATGCCTCGTACATTGAATACACAAGACTTTGACGATAAACAAAAAGAAATCAAAGACTCAGAATACGCTCGTACAATACCATGTAATCAGGTGAGCATTTCCGCTCCCTTTCATTGGTTGTCTCTTGCTTTACACGACTTGGTAAGAATGCCATTAATCAGCGCATTTTACGGTTTGTGCTTTATGGGTGCCGCGATTGCCATCGTTCAACTTGTCCAATGGCAAGGGACACATTTGGTCGTTATGCCAAGTTTAATCGTGTACATGCTAATAGGGCCGTTTCTTGCTCTAGGTTTGTATGATGCAGCCTGGGAAAGAGAAAAGGGACACAACGCTAGCCTACTGCACTCGATGAAAGCAATTACTCGCAACTCCACCCATCAATGGGCGTTTGCGATTGTGTTAATGGTTGCAATGATCTTTTGGATGCGGATTGCTGCGTTATTGCATGCGCTCTACCCTTCCGTACAAGGAGCACCATTAAGCGAGTTTGCACCATTCCTGATTACGGGTTCGGTGATTGGATTGGTTATCGCGAGTCTGATATTTAGCATCTCAGCATTTTCGATTCCATTGATGATGGAAAGGCGTGTAGATGTAATGAGTGCCATTTTTACTAGCTTCAACGCTGTTAAATCAAACATCCCTGCGATGGTCGTTTGGGCTGGTATCATTGGTACAGGTATCTTAGTCGGCTTCGCGACCTACGGTGTCGGTATGATTGTAACGATGCCATTGCTTGGTTACGGAACATGGCATGCTTACCACGAAATCATCAAGAAGAAACACCACGTTTAAATCGTTTCACGATCGATGAGCAATGTTATGATGAGGCCTTAGCTTAAACGCTGAGGCTTTTTTTGGAGTTAACAACGCTTGTCTTACACCCCGCAACAACATCGAGTAAATAAGAAACTGGGCGAATGCCTAGCTATCGCTAATCAACATTTTTCTCGTGAATTTCCATGCCCAACCGTCACTTACAAGTTAAGAGGAAAGGCAGCGGGAAAAGCCTACCTTCAGTTAAACGAGATTAAACTCAACCAAGTGCTATTCAGCGAAAATGAAGACGCCTTTATTAACGAAGTCGTACCTCATGAACTCGCACATCTGATCACACATCAGGTATTCGGACGAGTTAGGCCTCACGGGAATGAGTGGAAATACGTGATGGAAAAGGTATTCAATGTACCGGCCAGAACGACTCACAGCTTAGAAATCACCTCAGTGCAGGGCAAAACTTTTGAGTATCGCTGTGATTGCACCACTTATCCCCTGTCGATAAGACGACACAATAAAGTCATCCGCAACCAATCAACTTATCGTTGCCAACAATGCCAGCAAATCTTAGCTTTTACCGGCCTTCAATTGAGCTAAGTCTTGATCTCACAAGTTAACGCGAATAAATGTAATAGAGAGAACTAACATTTGAGTGCTAGACTGTTGTTTATCATACTTTCATCAGTCTTTTTCCATGCAAAAAACCACTCAAAAAGCATTTGGCCTATCGGTGTCTTTCTACTTATCAATAGTATTTGGCCTACTGGTAACCCAAAGCGTTTTCGCCGCTCCACCAAGTTCGTTCTCCAAAGCCAAAAAAGAAGCCGTGAAGATTTATCTCGATCACCCGACTTCATTTTATTGTGGTTGTGACATCACTTGGAAAGACAAAAAGAAAGGTATCCCCGACCTCGACGGCTGTGGTTATCAAGTGAGAAAACAGCAAAAGCGCGCTTCCCGTATAGAATGGGAACACGTGGTTCCAGCTTGGCAATTCGGCCACCAGCGTCAGTGCTGGCAAGATGGCGGACGTAAGAACTGCACTCGCAATGACAAAATATTTAAATCGATGGAAGCCGATCTTCACAACCTGACTCCGGCAATTGGCGAGGTTAACGGTGATCGATCCAATTACAATTTCAGTCAGTGGAATGGAATGGATGGCGTGAGCTATGGTCAGTGTGAAATGCAGGTCAACTTCAAACAGCGTAAGGTTATGCCGCCAGACAGAGCAAAAGGTTCTATCGCGCGTACTTATCTTTACATGAGCCAAGAGTATGATTTCAAGCTCTCTAAGCAGCAGACTAACCTGATGATGGCGTGGAACAATCAGTTTCCTGTCGATAAGTGGGAATGTACTCGTGATGAGCGAATCTATGCCATCCAGGGGAATCACAACCCATTTGTTTTCCCTGCTTGCAGATAACACGACTCAGTCAACCTACATCTCCAATTGCCTCCATCTCAAACAAGAGTTTCAGAATTGCCCCTGAAACTCTTGTTCTACCCTTGTTTTTTCAACTAAAAGCATCCATGTTAGGCAGAGACAAAATACCCAAATGACACTATTTATAGGTTTACCAGCATGAGAATCCCTCGCATCCATCACCCAGAACGCATTCATCAGTTAGGTTCACTCGCTTTAGGCGAAGATGCCGCGGGTCATGTTGGTCGAGTCCTTCGTATGAAAGAAGGTCAAGATGTTCTTCTATTTGATGGCAGTGGCGCTGAATTCCCTGCGACAATTGCTGAAGTATCAAAAAAGAACGTCACAGTTAATGTTACTGAACGTATCGAACGTAGCAGCGAATCTCCGTTAGACTTACATTTAGGCCAAGTGATTTCACGTGGCGACAAAATGGAATTCACGATTCAGAAATCGGTTGAGCTTGGTGTCAACACCATTACCCCGCTGATTTCAGAGCGCTGTGGCGTTAAACTGGATACTAAACGCTTCGAGAAAAAGCTCGCGCAGTGGCAAAAGATTGCTATCGCAGCATGTGAACAATCTGGTCGCAATACGGTTCCGGTTATACGCCCAATCATGCAACTTGAAGAGTGGTGCAGCGAACCGAGTGAAGCGTTGAAGCTAAACCTGCATCCTCGTGCAAAATACTCAATCAATACCCTTCCAGAACCCGTCAGTAAGGTGCGCCTATTGATCGGTCCGGAAGGCGGACTGTCAGCTGAAGAAATCGGCATGACAGAACAATACAAATTTGAAGAGACGCTACTCGGCCCACGTGTACTTCGTACCGAGACAGCAGCTCTAACCGCAATTACTGCCTTACAAGTCCGTTTTGGCGATCTAGGCTAGGAGAAAAAAATGATCAAACTTGGCATCGTAATGGATCCAATTTCATCCATTAACATCAAAAAAGACTCTAGCTTTGCCATGATGCTTGAAGCTCAGCGTCGTGGTTACGAAATCCATTACATGGAAATGGATGATCTACATTTAGATCAAGGCGTAGCCATTGCTGACACTAAGGTTGTTGAACTAAAAGAAGATCCAAACGGCTGGTACGAATTCAAATCAGAACAGACTATCGCTCTCTCTGATTTAGATGCGGTACTGATGCGTAAAGATCCTCCGTTTGATACAGAGTACATCTACGCAACTTACATTCTTGAGCGTGCTGAAGAGAACGGCGCACTGATCGTAAACAAGCCACAAAGCTTACGTGACTGTAACGAGAAGCTATTCACGGCTTGGTTCCCTGAACTGACACCAACCACCATCGTGACTCGTAAAGCTGAAAAAATTAAAGCGTTCCGAGAAGAACACGGTGACGTGATTCTAAAACCACTTGATGGTATGGGCGGCGCGTCTATCTTCCGAGTGAAAGAGGGCGATCCAAACGTATCAGTGATCATTGAAACACTGACTAACCACGGCCAAAACTACGCAATGGCACAAACCTTTGTTCCGGACATCAGCAATGGTGATAAGCGTATTCTTGTAGTTGACGGTGAACCAATGCCTTACTGTCTAGCGCGTATTCCTGCAAAAGGGGAAACTCGAGGTAACCTTGCTGCTGGCGGTACAGGTGAAGCTCGTCCTCTAAGTGAAACAGACTGGGCTATCGCAAGAGCAGTTGCTCCTGCACTGAAAGAGAAAGGCTTAATCTTTGTTGGGCTTGATGTTATCGGCGACAAGCTGACTGAAATTAACGTGACCAGCCCTACTTGTATCCGTGAAATTGAAGCTGCTTTTGATATTTCTGTAACAGGAAAATTAATGGACGCAATCGAGCGTCGCGTTAACGCTAAATAGCCTAGACTTAAGAAAGTCTTAGCTGTTGCAAACATTTAGACACTGAATCAATGAGCGGCTTCACGCCGCTCTTTTTCCTTTACTGGGAACACACTGGCAGGAGGCTCTATGAATTTAACGAACCACTTTCTGGTTGCTATGCCCGGAATGAAAGATCCCTATTTTCAAAACTCGGTGATCTACCTTTGTGAGCACAACGACGAAGGCGCGATGGGCTTAATGATCAACGCCCCTATTGATGTCACTGTCGGAAGCATGCTTAAACAAGTTGAGGTTGATTCTGAGCAGCCGAAATCCAACCAAGCAAGCCTTGATAAGCCAGTATTGAACGGTGGACCGGTCGCAGAAGACCGTGGGTTTATTTTGCACAAACCTAAAGGCAGCTATCAATCCAGTATCAACATGACAGATCAAATCTCAGTAACAACCTCGAAAGATATTCTGATGGTCTTAGGTACAGAAGATGAACCTATGCATTATCTGGTCGCGCTTGGTTATGCAGGATGGGAACCAGGACAACTGGAAATCGAGCTGACTGAAAACTCATGGCTAACCGTTGAGGCCGATCCAAAGGTTATCTTCGACACGCCAATTTCGGATCGCTGGAAAGTTGCCGTGCAAATGTTAGGTATTAACGCGGCTCAGCTTTCAGCAGACGCAGGACACGCCTAGCTCAAATTAGCTCCATAAAATAAATAAACACTCTCAAACACAGATAAATTTGGAAACCCCATGTCACGAACAATTATGGCATTTGACTACGGTACAAAAAGTATCGGCAGTGCGATAGGGCAAGAAATCACGGGCACCGCAAGCCCTCTAAAAGCTTTTAAAGCCAAAGATGGCATCCCTAACTGGGACGATATCGAGAAGCAAATTAAGGAATGGCAGCCAAATCTTATCGTGGTTGGCCTTCCGACCGACCTTCATGGTAAAGATCTAGCAGCTATTACACCCAGAGCAAAGAAATTCGCTAACCGTCTTAAAGGACGCTTTGGTGTGGATGTTGAACTGCATGATGAAAGACTTTCTACGACAGAAGCAAGGGCCGACCTTTTTGAAATGGGCGGCTATAAAGCGCTAAGTAAAGGTAACGTCGATAATCAATCAGCCGTTGTAATTCTAGAGAGCTGGTTTGAAGCACAATATGGCTAAGTTATTTATTTATTTAGCAAACTCGAGCAAGCTTATGATCCCTTGCCATTTTAACTGCGTAATGAAGGAGCGATAAAGGAAAAGAACTTGGGAGTTCATATGAAAATTTTTCTAGCAATATTCATAGCGTTATCTATAACGGCATGCAGCTCAATGGGAAGCGGTTCCGCGGGTTACGACGGTCAACAGTACCCGTCAAAAATCAAATTAGAAAAGGAGCGCGGTTACTCATATGATACCCATCGCTCCAACATGCACTCATCTAACATGCATTAAGCTATAAACGAATAAAACCCGCCACAGAAGCGGGTTTTGTGTTTATCAACAAAGCCGTGACTTAGCCCATATCAATCTTAACGCCAGCCAACGCACCAGTTCCGTAGTCATCATCGCCACGTTTGGTCTTAAGCATTAAACGCAAGTCATTGGCAGAATCTGCACTATGGAATGCATCATCCTCGCTAATCTTGTCCGCAACTACTAAATCATACAAAGCTTGGTCAAAAGTCTGCATACCAATCTCTTTCGATTTGGCCATGGTCGCTTTTAACTCATGCAACTCACCACGACGAATCAAGTCAGATATACGAGGGCTATTTAGAAGAATTTCGAAGACACCATGACGACCATTGCCATTTTTATCGCGTATTAACTGCTGAGCGACCACACCACGCAGATTCATCGACAGATCAAACAAGAACTGCTCTTTCTGCTCTTTCGGCACCAAGTGAAGAATACGCTCTAGCGCTTGGTTAGCGTTATTGGCATGCAGGGTTGCCATACACAAGTGACCCGTTTCAGCAAAGGTCATCGCGTATTCCATGGTTTCACGACTACGGATTTCGCCAATCAAAATCATATCAGGGGCTTGGCGTAACGAGTTTTTAAGCGCGACTTCATAGCTTTCGGTGTCGAGTCCAACCTCTCGTTGAGTCACGATGCACTTTTTATGTTCGTGTACGAATTCAATCGGGTCTTCAACCGTCAAGATATGACCTGAACGATTGGTATTGCGATAGCCTGTCATCGCAGCCATCGAGGTCGATTTACCAGAGCCAGTCGCACCAACCACCAGCACAAGCCCGCGCTTAGCGATTGAAAGGTCTTGTAGTACGTCAGGAAGCTTTAATTGCTCAAAGGTTGGGATGTTAGTCTCGATGCGACGAATTACCGCTCCAGGTAGCTCTCGCTGAAAGAATGCACTCACACGAAAACGACCAAAATCACGCACGATGGCAAAATTAGCCTCACGCGTTTGCTTGTATTCATCGCGTCGATCTTGATCCATCATTGCATCAAGTAACTGAGATACTTGATCAGCATTCAACTTCTCTCCCTGAGGTCGTAGTTCACCATCCACACGAAATAGAATTGGCGCATCGACTGTGATGTAAAGATCCGACGCCTTTTGAGAGAGCATCCCTTCAAGGATTTGATTCAATTCCATTTTGTTCACCTTGATTAAAACATTGAGGTTTCAATTTCGATCTTTTTCTCGACCTCTTCTGAATCAACTAAGCCTTGCGCCATCAGCTGCTTCGCATTTTGCTCCATGGTCTGCATACCGTGTGCCGCGCCCGTTTGAATGATCGAATACATCTGCGCGACCTTGTCTTCACGGATCAAGTTTCTAATCGCAGGTGTCGCCATCATGATTTCATGACAAGCCACACGACCGCCACCAACACGCTTTAACAGCTTCTGGGCAATCACCGAACGTAACGATTCAGACAACATTGAACGCACCATGTCTTTGTCGCTACCCGGGAATACATCGATAATACGGTCTATGGTTTTTGCCGCAGAGCTAGTATGCAAGGTACCAAAAACTAAGTGGCCAGTTTCTGCTGCGGTTAGCGCTAAGCTAATCGTCTCTTGGTCACGAAGTTCGCCGACAAGGATTACGTCTGGATCTTCACGTAACGCACTGCGCAACGCCGCTTTAAAGCTGTGAGTATCGCGGTGCACTTCTCGTTGGTTGATTAGGCATTTGTTGTTGGTATGAACAAATTCGATCGGGTCTTCAATCGTCAATATATGTTTATTATGGTTACGGTTAACGTAATCTACCATAGCAGCCAAAGTTGTCGACTTACCTGAACCAGTCGGCCCAGTAACCAATACTAGCCCTTTTTCATAATTAGATATTCTTTCAAATATCTCAGGAGCCCCTAGCTGTTCAAGGGTGGGAATCTCTACTGGAATGGTACGGAACACAGCAGAGCAGCCACGAGATTGGTTAAAAGCATTAACACGGAAGCGACCAACGTTGGGTAATTCAAAAGAGAAGTCGACTTCCAGTTTTTCTTCGAACTCACCGCGTTGTGAATCACTCATGATCTCAAAAACCAAACGATGCACATCAGCATGGCTCAAAGCTGGTATTCCAAGCTTCCTTACTTCACCATCTATACGTACCATTGGAGATACACCCGCAGAAAGATGTAGATCTGACGCGTTATGCTTTACACTAAAATCTAGTAACTCAGTGATATCCATTTATTTTCCCTTAAGTAAAGTCAGCTATGAGTAGTATTCAACAAAATATCGAACAAATCACCTCACAGATACGTAGTGCTGAGCAAAAGTGCGGACGAGCTCCAGAGTCCGTGCAACTTTTAGCCGTCAGCAAAACTAAACCTATTGATGCGATTCTAGAAGCCGCACTCGGAGGCCAAGTTGCCTTTGGTGAAAACTATGTTCAAGAAGGTGTTGATAAAGTAAAACACTTTTCAGAACAACATTCTAACCTAAATTTAGAGTGGCATTTTATTGGCCCAATTCAATCCAATAAAACCCGCCCAATCGCAGAAAGCTTCCAATGGGTACATTCTGTTGAACGCGATAAGATCGCACAAAGGCTTCATGATCAGCGACCAAACGAACTTCCACCTCTACAAGTGCTCATTCAAGTGAACACCAGTGGTGAAGATTCGAAATCAGGAACGTCAGAAGAGACAGTTTTTGCGCTCGCAGAGTTGATTTCGTCGCTCCCCAACCTCACTTTAAGAGGATTGATGTCGATTCCCGCTAACGTATCTGACTATCAATCTCAGCTTAAGGCATTTTCTCAACTGGCAGAGCTTCAACAAAAGCTCGCAGCAAAGTATCCAGACATCGATACCCTTTCAATGGGTATGAGTGGTGATATGGATGCAGCAGTTGAGGCTGGTAGCACAATGGTTCGTATTGGAACGGCCATCTTTGGTGCTCGTGATTACGCGAATAACCGTAGTAAGTAACCAAGTACAAGTATTGATACAGCTTCGCTTGAACCGCGCAGCGACACGCTCAGGATTTTATATATGGAACATAAGAACATCGCCTTTATTGGGGCGGGAAACATGGTTCGCTCAATTGTAGCGGGCTTAGTCGCGAGTGGTTACCCAGCGCAAAAGATTACTGCAACAGCACCTTCAGAAACCAGAAGGCTGCCGTTAGAACAAGCATACGGCATCAATACCACCAGCGATAATATTGCAGCAACAGAGCAAGCAGACGTTGTTGTGTTATCCGTGAAGCCACAAATGATGGCTGATGTATGTAAGCCTTTACAAGATATCGACTTCAGCAACAAACTAGTTATCTCAATTGCAGCGGGTATTAATGCGAATCGACTCAATGAGATGTTAAACTGCCAGCTGAACCTTGTTCGTGTGATGCCAAACACGCCATCGCTGCTTGGTAAAGGGATGAGCGGTCTTTATGCCGATTCAACGGTCAGCCAAAATGATAAAGACTTTGCTTCTCAGCTGATGCAAGCTGTAGGTGAAGTTAGCTGGGTTGAGCAAGAGTCTGGGATTAATAACATCATTGCGGCGGCGGGCAGTGCTCCGGCTTACTTCTTCCTATTTATGGAAGCGATGCAAGCCGAAGCAATCAACCAAGGCTTCGACCAAGAAACCGCTCGTAAATTAGTGCAGCAGTCGGCATTAGGTGCGGCAGAGATGGTGGTTGCAAATCCAGACACAGAATTATCTACACTGCGTGAACAAGTGACTTCAAAAGGCGGCACAACCGCAGAAGCACTGCGCACGTTTAACGACCATCAACTTTCAGATATCGTAGCAAAAGCCATGCAAGCGGCGGTTGCTCGAGCTGAAGAGATGGAAAAACTGTTTTAATGCTTTAATGTTTTAATACAAGTTACAGTACAAATGCATTGTGTCGTTCAGGTGATACCTAAGCGGCAAGTAAATCCGAAAAAGGAAACAATATGAATTCGATGAGCTTTCTGATCTCAACCGTTTTTGATCTTTACATCATGGTTGTGATCTTGCGTATCTGGCTACAAGCATCACGTGCAGATTTCTACAACCCATTCTCACAATTTATCGTAAAAGCGACACAACCGGTTGTTGCCCCGCTACGCCGAGTGATTCCATCAATAGGAAGCCTTGATCTTGCGACGGTTGTTTTCGCTTATGTGCTATGTGTACTTAAGTTCGTCGCTCTAAATCTGATTATCTCTGGCGGTGCGGCTGTATTTGACATCAGCTTCCTGATATTTGGAGCGCTATCTCTGCTTAAAGCGGCTGGTGGTTTGATCTTCTGGGTTCTGCTAATCCGTGCAATCCTGAGCTGGGTTAGCCAAGGTCGTAGCCCAATTGAATACGTGTTCCATCAACTGACTGAACCAATGCTGGCTCCAATTCGTCGTATTCTTCCAGCAATGGGCGGTTTTGATTTAAGCGTACTGGTACTGTTTATTGTTCTGCAATTCGCGAACTTCTTAATGGGTGACCTAATTGGCCCGATTTGGTATCAGCTATAATTCAAGTACGAACATCAGGTACTTTGACGATGCCAAAAGCGGTTTGGGCCGAGGAAGACGATATTCTTCTTAGGCTCTATATCCAACCCAAAGCAAGCCGAGATAAAATTGTCGGCTTACACGGCGAGGAACTGAAAATTGCCATTACTGCACCACCGGTTGATGGCAAAGCCAATGCTCACTTAGCGAAATACCTTGCGAAACAATTTAAGGTCGCTAAAGGGCAAATTACGATAGAAAAGGGAGAGCTAGGTAGGCACAAGCAAGTTCGAATATGCTCGCCAAGCCAAATCCCAACTGAAGTCAAAGCCATCCTATGATGGCTTTTTGCTATTTATTGGAGTCATTATGCGTTTATGGATAACAGCACTACTCACCGCTCTTGTTGCCTTACCAAGTTCGGCAGGACAGTTTAAAAGTATCAAGGATGTCGAGGTTCATTATTCGGCTTTCAATTCCACGTTTTTAACTGCGCAGGTCGCTAAGCAATATAAGCTGAAACGAAACGGATACTCAGCGATTCTAAACATCAGCGTGCTAGACAACGCTTCTCTAGGCAAGCCTGCAACAACGGCTAAAATTACTGGAACAGCCCGAAACCTAGTAGGTAACACTCGCACGCTTAACTTCCGTGAAATAAAGGAAGGTGATGCAATTTATTACCTTGCTGAGTTCCCTATCACTCACGAAGAGAACATCACTTTTAATATCGATGTTAACGCCGGTTTGAAAGGCACAGGTCCACTGCGTTTCACACAAAAATTCTATATAGAAGAGTAGCTTCAAAGCTCACATTTCTAGTCATTAACTTATTAGAGCCACATCCCCATGAGTAAGATTGTTTTAGCAACAGGCAACCAAGGCAAAGTTCGCGAGATGGCAGATATTCTGTCTGAGTTTGGTTTCGACGTTGTCGCGCAAAGTGAATTTAACGTTTCAGAAGTCGCAGAAACAGGAACGACTTTCATTGAAAATGCCATCATCAAAGCTCGCCACGCTGCGAAAGAGACGGGGCTACCAGCCATTGCTGACGATTCTGGCTTAGAAGTTGATTACCTTAATGGTGCACCCGGTATCTACTCAGCGCGTTACTCAGGTGAAGGAGCTACTGATAAGCAAAACATCGAAAAGCTGTTATATGCTATGCAAGGTGTCGATGTTGAAAAGCGTACCGCTCGTTTTCACTGTGTATTGGTGCTAATGCGTCACGAAAACGATCCAACTCCATTAGTTTGTCACGGTAAATGGGAAGGTCGCATTCTGACTGAAGAACACGGTGAGAATGGCTTTGGCTACGATCCTGTATTCTTTGTACCAGAAGATAACTGCGCCTCAGCAGAACTTGAATCGTCACGTAAGAAGCAACTGTCACACCGTGGTAAAGCCCTCGCGTCATTATTCAAGACTCTCAAGGAGCAAGCTCTGTAATGCACAATGCAGCGCTTTTACCACCCGCACTTAGCCTTTATGTCCACATCCCATGGTGTGTACAGAAGTGTCCGTATTGTGATTTTAACTCTCACGCTCTAAAAGCCGAGATTCCTGAAAAAGAGTATATAGATGCTCTGCTTGAGGATCTCGATACTGATATCGAAAAATACCAACTCAATGGCGCACCTCGCCCATTGCATTCGATCTTTATTGGTGGCGGCACGCCGAGTCTATTTTCTCCAGAAGGAATAGGTCGATTGCTGCAAGGCATTGAACAACGCATCCCGTTCAAACCTGAAATAGAAATCACCATGGAAGCTAATCCGGGAACTATCGAAGCTGAGCGTTTTGCTGGTTACCAAAAAGCAGGCATAACTCGAATCTCGGTGGGTGTGCAAAGTTTTGAACAAGAGAAACTGGAAAGGCTTGGGCGTATTCACGGTCAAGACGAAGCGGTTAACGCCGCTCATTTAGCACATAAAATCGGACTAAATAGCTTTAACCTAGATCTAATGCACGGCTTACCCGATCAAAGCATTGATCAGGCCTTGGCTGATTTGGACAAAGCGATCGAGCTCAACCCTCCACATTTATCTTGGTATCAGCTAACAATAGAACCTAACACCATGTTCTATTACAAAACGCCAAAGCTGCCTGACGATGATGACCTTTGGGATATTTTCGACTTAGGCCATAAGAAGCTCGCAGACGCAGGTTATGTACAGTACGAAATTTCAGGCTACAGCAAGCCGGGATATCAGTGTCAGCATAATCTCAACTACTGGCGCTTTGGTGACTACCTAGGTATTGGCTGTGGCTCTCATGGCAAGCTGAGCTTTGCAGATGGACGTATTGTTCGCACCACTAAGGTTAAACACCCTAGAGGCTACCTAGCCGCGTATCAGAATCTGGTGAAGCCCTATCTGTCGGATGGACTTGAAGTACCTAATGAGGACCGCCCTTTCGAGTTCTTCATGAACCGCTTCAGACTAATGGAAGCGTGTCCAAAACAAGACTTCATAGATACGACTGGGTTAGAGTTTGATTCGATTCAGCCAACGATAGAGTGGGCCAAAGATCTCGGTTATCTTAATGAAACCGACAGCCATTGGCAGATAACTGAAAAAGGGAAGCTGTTCTTAAACGATTTGCTTGAAGCCTTTATGGCAGAAGAAGACGAATAGTTCGAACGCTAGAATACAAAAAGCCTCTCATCACGAGAGGCTTTTTTGTCGAACTTAGAACTTAGAACTTAGAACTTAGAAAATAGAGCGACCAATACGCTCAGAGAGCAATTCTAAAGCCTGAGTTCCCGCCAGTGAATTACCCGACGCGTCTAGTTCCGGAGACCACACCGCGATCGTCATTTCGCCAGGAACAATCGCAATAATCCCGCCACCGACACCAGACTTTCCTGGCATACCAACACGATAAGCAAACTCTCCCGCTCCATCGTACAAACCACATGTCGCAAGCAAAGCATTCAGCTGTTTGGTTTGAACTGGCGTGATGATCTCTTTCTTGGTCTGAACTGACACACCTTTGTTTGCCAAATAGCTAAAGGTCTTCGCCAAGTCAACACAGGTCATTTTAAGCGCACAAGCATGGAAGTAATTGTTGAGTACGGGAATAACATCGTTCTCAAAGTTACCAAATGAACGCATCAAATAAGCGATGGCAGCATTGCGATCGCTGTGCATCATTTCAGAAGCCGCCACAACTTTGTCATACACAATATGAGTATCACCTGATAGCTGACGTACAAATTCTAATAAACGGTGCCTTGGTGCAGATAGACGGCTTTGCAATAAGTCAGCAACGATAATCGCACCTGCGTTAATAAACGGGTTACGAGGGATGCCGTGTTCCATCTCAAGCTGAATCATCGAGTTAAAGGCTTGTCCTGAAGGCTCCTTCCCTACTCGTTGCCAAATCTCTTCCGGCTTATACAACACCATCGCTAACGTCAGGCTTAAAGCTTTAGAGATTGATTGCACAGAAAAAGCCTCATCAGCATCGCCAGCTTGAATAACTTCACCTTCATTGGTGTATACCGCAATCGCCAGTTTTTGGTTCGATACGCGAGCCAATGCAGGAATATAATCAGCGACCTTTCCCTGACCAATTAAAGGGCGAACTTCATCTAAAATCTCGGCCAAAATAGCTTGAGTTGGTTTCATGTGCTTACTTCTTTATTGTTATTTTTGTAGGGGGTGTGACATTACTTTCTGTCCTTAAACCTTTATCGCAATAAAAGCCTAAGGACAAAAAAGCCAACATTACAATAATGTTGGCTTTAATCAATCCCATAAAGTGTAGGGTTTAATCCTAAGTCGGATTCACCTTCACTTAATTTGATTCAGAATTACTTAGTACGCTTAAACTTAATGTCCCAAACACCATGACCTAAACGGTGGCCACGCGCTTCAAACTTAGTTAGCGGACGCTCGTCTGGACGAGGAATGTAATCACCATCTTCAGCGATATTCTTGAAGCCTGGAGCGACGTTCATCACTTCAATCATATGTTCTGCGTAGTTTTCCCAGTCTGTTGCCATGTGGAAAATACCAGTATCAAGTTGAAGCTTACCGCGAACCATCTCTGCAAACTCAGCCTTAACGATACGACGCTTATGATGACGAGCTTTGTGCCATGGGTCAGGGAAGAACAGTTGCAGTGTATGCAGGCTGCTGTCTGGGATCATGTGTTCAAATACTTCAACTGCATCGTGACACATTACACGCAAGTTAGTTACGCCAGCATCGCGAGCTGTACCTAAACACGCACCAACACCTGGGCTGTGAACTTCAATACCTAAGAAGTTTTTCTCAGGCGCATTCTTTGCCATTTCAACCAGTGATGCACCCATACCGAAGCCAATTTCTAGTACAACAGGGTTGTCGTTGCCAAACACTTCTTTCCAATTAAGAAGTTCTGGGTTGTAGTCGATACCCATTGTTGGCCAACATTCGTTCATCGCGTTTTCTTGGCCTTTTGTTAAGCGGCCTTCGCGGCGAACAAAACTACGGATCTTACGAACCAGTTTGCCGTCTTCAGTATATTCGTTAGTGGTCACTTCACTCATTGATTTTTGCCTGCACATTGATTAATCAAAGCGGGGATTATCCAAAGAATTGCCTCCGGTGCAAGTCTTTCCGTGGATAAATTCCCACACAATTTGTCTGTTTTACATCCAACCGTAAGTGTGGTGCAATTTCACTCCTAATAATAGCAAAGCATAGAGCATGTCGTGACTCCTTTCGCAACCGCCATATTAAAGTGGTATGACGCCTTTGGGCGCAAAGAATTACCTTGGCAACAAAACAAAACCGCCTACACCGTTTGGCTATCTGAAATCATGCTTCAGCAGACTCAAGTGGCCACGGTGATTCCATACTACCAGCGCTTTTTAGAACGCTTTCCAACGGTTATTGACCTAGCGAACGCCGAACAAGATGAGGTGCTGCACTTATGGACAGGGCTTGGCTATTACGCGCGAGCTCGTAACTTACATAAGGCTGCCAAGATTGTTACCGAGCAATACGGTGGTGAATTTCCGCTTTCTATCGAAGAAATGAATGCGCTACCGGGTATTGGACGCTCTACTGCCGCTGCAGTGTTGTCCTCTGTGCATAAACTCCCTCATGCGATTCTTGATGGCAACGTCAAACGCACCTTAGCGAGAAGCTTTGCAGTAGAAGGTTGGCCGGGGCAAAAGAAAGTCGAGAACCAGCTTTGGGAACACGCAGAAGCACACACTCCCAATCAAGATGTTGATAAGTACAATCAAGCCATGATGGACATGGGTGCGATGGTTTGTACTCGTAGCAAGCCTAAATGTACCTTATGCCCGATTGAAAGCATGTGTGAAGCTAAGAAGATCGATAAACAGCTCGATTTCCCAGGTAAGAAGCCTAAGAAAGAAAAGCCGATAAAAGAAACATGGTTTGTGATTCTGTACCACAACAATCAAGTATGGCTCGAACAACGCCCTCAATCTGGTATCTGGGGAGGACTATTCTGTTTCCCTCAAAATGAAAACGCAGAGATCGAACATCAGTTAGACCTTCGTTCGATCAAAGACAATGAAACCGATTCGATCAAGACCATGATTGCGTTTCGACATACTTTCAGCCACTACCACTTAGATATCACGCCTGTATTAGTAAAATTAGATAAACAACCAGATTTGATAATGGAAGGGACTAAAGGTCTCTGGTATAACTTATCAAAACCGGAAGAAATTGGCCTAGCAGCTCCTGTAAAGCAGCTTATTGAGAGCCTACCCTTTGAACTGAACGACGTTTGAATCAACGAACGCGATAAGAGGAACCACTATGAGCCGCACTGTATTTTGTGCTCGCCTTCAAAAAGATGCTGAAGGCCTAGATTTTCAACTTTACCCGGGTGACCTAGGTAAGCGTATCTTTGACAACGTATCTAAAGAAGCTTGGGGACAATGGCAAAGTAAGCAAACTATGCTTATCAATGAAAAGAAGCTGAACATGATGGATCCTGAGCATCGTAAACTTCTTGAAACTGAGATGGTTAACTTCCTTTTCGAAGGTAAAGATGTCGTTATTGATGGCTATACCCCGCCTAGCGAATAAGACATTTATTTAAATAAATTTTAATGACATCATGGTTTACGCCGCGATGTCATTTTTGTATGAGGAACTATGAAAAAGCTAAGTTACTTCCTAACAGCCATGTTGTTAACAGGGTGCAGTCGTGAATTTGTCGAGAGCATTTATGATGTTAACTACGAACCAACCAACCGGTTTGTAAGTAATTTGGCAGAACTACCAGGGCAATTTGAAAAAGATACTGGTGCGTTAGATTCTTTAATTAATAGCTTTTCTGGCAATATCCAAAAACGTTGGGGCAGCAGTGAAGTAAAGATGGCGGGCAAGAGTAACTATGTGAAATACATAGATAATTACTTGAGCCGTTCAGAAGTAAACTTTAGCCAAGGCCTGATCACAGTTGAAACCGTCTCCTCAACGGACCCTAAAAAGCACCTCAAAAATGCAATCATGACGACACTTTTAACGCCAGATGATCCTGCGAATGTCGATCTATTCTCTTCCAAAAGCATCAAGTTAGAAGGTCAACCTTTCCTCTATAACCAAGTCGTTGATCAGGATAAAAAGCCTATCCAATGGACATGGCGTGCTAACAAATTTGCTGATTACCTGATCGCCAATAACCTAAAAACCAAAGAGGTAGACTTTAAAAAAGCCTACTACGTCGAAATCCCAATGGTGGCAGATCATGCGAGCAAACGTAGTTATAAGTATGCCGACATAGTACAACGAGCATCTCAACGCTATGACATCCCTGAAGACTTGATCTATGCAATCATCAAGACAGAAAGCAGTTTCAATCCTTACGCGGTGAGCTGGGCAAATGCTTATGGTCTTATGCAGGTGGTACCTAAAACCGCTGGCCGAGATGTCTTTAAGCTCGTTAAAAAGAAACCTGGAGAACCAAGTCCTGAGTACTTATTCAATCCAGAAAACAACATTGATGCAGGCACCGCATACTTTTACATCCTTAAAAATCGTTATTTAAAAGACGTAAAACACCCAACCACGCTTGAGTACAGTATGATCTCTGCATACAACGGCGGCACTGGTGGCGTGCTCAATACTTTCAGTAAGGATAGAAAGCGAGCAATGCGTGACTTAAATTCATTGCAACCGAGTCAAGCTTACTGGGCACTAACAAAGAAACATCCCAATAAAGAGTCGCGCCGATACTTAGAGAAAGTAACAAAATTCAAGAAAGATTTTAACCAAGGTAAAACGTAAGCCTCACTTTTGAATAAAAAAACAACTAACGAACGTTTTTTTTAGTTATTTTCAAAAAAGGTGTTGACGGTTATGCAGAAAATCCGTTTAATAGCGCTCCGTTGCCCGGATAGCTCAGTCGGTAGAGCAGAGGATTGAAAATCCTCGTGTCGGTGGTTCGATTCCGCCTCCGGGCACCACAATTTGATTTGTTGGTGTCAACACTCTTTAACAGGGAGTAGCAACACGGACAAAAGCATAAAGAATTTAGTGTGCCGACTTAGCTCAGTAGGTAGAGCAACTGACTTGTAATCAGTAGGTCACCAGTTCGACTCCGGTAGTCGGCACCATTCTTTTGCCTCGATAGCTCAGTCGGTAGAGCAGCGGATTGAAAATCCGCGTGTCGGTGGTTCGATTCCGCCTCGAGGCACCATTATTTGGTACTTAACAAATAATGGTCTTTAGAGACCTGATGTTGAGACAAGTAATTCCCCTTTAGTTCAGTTGGTAGAACGGCGGACTGTTAATCCGTATGTCGCAAGTTCAAGTCTTGCAAGGGGAGCCATTTTCAAGAACTTCATTTTATATGAGGTTTTAAATTAGAGAGTTCACTCTCTAAAGCAAAGAATTTAGTGTGCCGACTTAGCTCAGTAGGTAGAGCAACTGACTTGTAATCAGTAGGTCACCAGTTCGACTCCGGTAGTCGGCACCATTCTTTTGCCTCGATAGCTCAGTCGGTAGAGCAGCGGATTGAAAATCCGCGTGTCGGTGGTTCGATTCCGCCTCGAGGCACCATTATTTGCTTCTTAACAAATAGTGGTCTTTATAGACCTGATGTTGAGACAAGTAATTCCCCTTTAGTTCAGTTGGTAGAACGGCGGACTGTTAATCCGTATGTCGCAAGTTCAAGTCTTGCAAGGGGAGCCACATTCAAGAAAGCCAAGTCGAGAGACTTGGCTTTTTTTCGTTTGAATAAAAGTTAACGCCATTCAATAACACATCAGTTCAACATTAAATCTTGATCTTCGAGTAAATAGACTACATTCACCACCCTCAATAGAGTAATTGCTCTTACCTCTGTTTATTCATTTGACAGCGAAAAATGTTCTTTTGGGGACTTTTTTTTCTTCGTAAATTTAATCTTCATCATGTTTTGATACCTTTCTGATACCTGCACTACACGACTTAGCTTAAGATTCGTGAATGATACACCATACTTATTATTAGATCGCTGCACGGGGAAATATGAAATTAAAAACGCAAGCTTATTTATTATCAGGCATCATTTTGATTGCCTTGCTCGCACTTACGGCTACAGGTTTATGGACCTTAAGAGTTGCTAGCAACATAGACAACAAAGCTCGCGTGACAGAGCTATTTAAAAGTGCATACAGCATTCTTACTGAAGTCGAAAAAATGGCTATTGATGGCACTCTAGAAGAACAACAAGCCAAACAGCTTGCCACTCGCCTACTGCGCAACAATATCTATAAAGACAATGAATATGTATATGTTGCTGATGAAGATATGACTTTTGTCGCAACACCTTTAGATCCGCAACTACACGGAACCAGCTTTAATGATTTTAAAGATGGCGATGGAAATAGCGTTGGCCAACTTATTCAGCGAGCACTTGGCAATAGAACAGGACAAATAGTCGAGTACACCTGGACACAAAAACTCCCCGACGGAAGCATTGAGGAAAAACTGTCCATCGCAGAAAAAACACCTCATTGGGGTTGGGTTGTAGGTACAGGTATCGGCTTCAATGAAGTCAACGCAAGGTTTTGGTCAACAGCACAATGGCAACTGATTTTATGTTTAGCTATTGCTGGTGTCATTCTTTCAAGCTTGATTATCTCAATTAAACGTATGCTATCGCTACTTGGCGGTGAACCCAAAGACGTAAGAGAAGCAGTACAAGCTGTCGCAGAAGGAAAAATCCAAACATCGTTTGAGACTCAAGCTGAGCAAGGCAGTATCTATCACGCTGTACAACAAATGAGTCAATCACTGGCAGAGTTAGTATCAAACCTCAACTCTTCAATGCTAGCGTTAAGAGGCGAATTACAGCGCGTGGAAGATCGTGCAGGTTCTATCGCTCAACTTACTGAAACTCAGCAACAATCAACTGAAATGATCGCAACAGCAATGACTGAGATGGCGTCTTCAGCAAATAATGTTGCCGATTCAGCTGGCGATACAGCTCGTAACACCGACGAGGCAGACAAACAAAGCCAACATACTCAGCTCCTAATCCACAACACAGTAGATAATATTCAAGGCCTAGCTGGACAATTAGGTACAGCCAGTGAAGCTGTTGCTAACCTAGATAACGACGTAAACAATATTGTTAAGGTATTGGACGTTATAGGCGATATTGCAGAGCAAACTAACCTGTTAGCACTTAACGCTGCTATTGAGGCTGCGCGAGCGGGTGAACAAGGTCGTGGATTTGCAGTAGTGGCGGATGAGGTACGTAATCTTGCTGGTCGAACGCAATCGAGCACCAAAGAGATTCAGTTAATGATCAATAATCTTCAAGAAGGTTCCCGTAACGCCATTCAAACAATGAATGTGTGTGCGGCAACGAGTGAAAGTACTGTAGCAGAGTCTCAGAATGCCTCTGAAGCGCTACAACAGATTGTGATTGCATTAGAGTCTATATCATCAATGAGCCATCAAATCGCAACAGCAGCCGCTGAACAGACCCAGGTAAGCGATGATATATCGAAGCGTATCAATATGATTGAAGAAAGTGGCAACCAACTGAGCGATGTCGTAACGGAAAGCCATAACAGTACTCAAACTTTAGCTTCTCTTTCTAACGAATTAGAGACTTGGGTAAATAGGTTTGAAGTAAAACACTAAACTCTCGAGAAAAACCTTTAATATAAAAGCACGTTTTCATACGTGCTTTTTTTATTTCAGCGCTCATTCAAAGCAGTTAACCGTAGTTTTGCCATCTTTTAAGGCATGCTAGACCTAGGTTTTTCTACCCAAACGAACAAAAACAACCCACTAAGTATAGAAAAACATCAAACAATACTTTTTTTGCAATTTAATGTTGACCCAGAACGCGAAAACACGTTTAATACACCTCGTCGCCCGGATAGCTCAGTCGGTAGAGCAGAGGATTGAAAATCCTCGTGTCGGTGGTTCGATTCCGCCTCCGGGCACCACAATTTATTTGTTGGTGTCCTTGACAACAACAGTAAAGCACAAAGAAATATCATGTGCCGACTTAGCTCAGTAGGTAGAGCAACTGACTTGTAATCAGTAGGTCACCAGTTCGACTCCGGTAGTCGGCACCATTTCTTTAAAGCTTTAAGAATAATTCCCCTTTAGTTCAGTTGGTAGAACGGCGGACTGTTAATCCGTATGTCGCAAGTTCAAGTCTTGCAAGGGGAGCCAAGTTAATCATTAAGCGTAAGCTTCTTGATACATGATGCCGACTTAGCTCAGTAGGTAGAGCAACTGACTTGTAATCAGTAGGTCACCAGTTCGATTCCGGTAGTCGGCACCATTCTCTTGATTAGAGATAAAACAATCAATTCCCCTTTAGTTCAGTTGGTAGAACGGCGGACTGTTAATCCGTATGTCGCAAGTTCAAGTCTTGCAAGGGGAGCCAATTAAAGAAAGCCGCATCATTGATGCGGCTTTTTTGCATCTAAAGATCCTAGCGTGCCTCCATCTCCCTCACCTTTCTAATCGCTCATTCAGTACAGAAACTCTCAGTCTTAATTTTCTTGTCAAACAATTAGGCTTTACTCTTTTGATTTAGCTTTAATCACCCAACGACATGTCGAAACCTTTCTAGCGAGCTTGCTACTTGTGTTATCTAAGAGTGAACCAAATAAGCGCCAGAATCGCTCTGTTGATGACTTAACCTGGGTGATATACAGTTTCACTCTTTATCGAAACTATCCACTATAATAGCCCCCATAGACGCGGGCATTGATATAACAATGACACGTTTAAACGAGACTATTGGATCACTTAATAGAGGCAACTTATCCAAACATGTCAGTACCAAAGCAACTACCAACGCCGTCATAGCATAAGCAATAACAATTCTGAAAATAAACACCGGCATGCGTGCAACAACATTTTTTTGAAAGACACTTTCATAAGTATAAAAGCCTAGGAACACAGCTGATAATAAAAATAGCAGCAACAGATTAGCAGTAGGCAAAGTCTCCCCTAACTTCCAGGCTTCTTCGGAAAAAGAAATCGGTACAGCCAAAGCAAAAGATCCTACAAAAATCTGACTGGCATCTTCAAAGTTAAAGCTTAATTTCATAGTTCGCCCCATTAGCTTTTAAGACTTTATCTATTTGTAAAAATAATCACTAAAATACCACCCGATGATCTTTTTTTGAGTCTATTCTTACCAAGTGAACAATAATGCCCTTCTAGCTTCATATTAGTCGCAATAGCCAAAACATAGCTTGAACTAACCAGCAAGAAATCAATATGTTCAGAGTATAGTGGTCAACATAACTAATTCATATCGAGTCAACAAACACATCAGAGTAGAAAAGAGACTGGTAAACATCTCCTAAGATACCTGAACCTAGAGCCAGAGAGTCTCGCTCTGATTGGATGATAAATATCACTGCACGAATACGAAGAATTCTCTATTTCTTAGCATATGTATCCCACTGGCACCAATTTGGGCCCTTAATCTAGCGACTCTCTCCTTCAACCTGAAATATAGTCCACTTCCCCTTTGAGATACTTTTCAAACAGGGTGCTCAATACAATTAAGAGTGGTTTAAGCTTAATGCATAACAAGAGGATGAAGTCACCTCATTAAGGGCTATAGCGCTCTTAGCAGAAATATCCATGATCGATTCCTAATGACACATCAGAAGTACCCTCTAGATTCACAGATAAAAACAGAAGTCAGGTATCGTAGACGAAGGGCTGTTAACTAATACTAAAGTGCACTCGCTTGATAAAGCAAACATCTGCAAACGCAGGGCACATAGGATGAGTTGTAAGGCTTATATAACTTCGATATTGAATCGAGACAGCTGAGTCAGAACAGTCTCATTAACCTGACTTACAACGTCGCATGGCTTGAGTATTTGAGTGCTAAGCTTAAGCTATATGCGTTTGTGAAACGCATGCTCGTTCCAAATAACAACTGGTGTAGAAAATACAAATAAAAAGACTTTAATCGTAGAGTTAGACTTTCTAATAAATAATAGAATAATGGGACACGTTAACTAGGAGTCATGGGTTACGCGCAAACCTTGTGTAAAAGTCATTCAATGGAAGGGCGAACACTATAATTTAGATGCAAAAAGCCCCGCGATTTCTAGCGAGACTTATTATAAATGGTGGAGTGCTTGGGGTCGCAGGCGACCGGGACTCGTTGCTCGAAGACAAAATTATCGTATCCAGAAACGACGAAAGCCTAGTCATAAGACTAGGCTTTCTAATAAGTGGCGGAGTGGACGGGACTCGAACCCGCGACCCCCGGCGTGACAGGCCGGTATTCTAACCAACTGAACTACCACTCCGCAGTGTCTATTCAGCATAATGCAATTTAAGCCTGACGATGTCCTACTCTCACATGGGGAAGCCCCACACTACCATCGGCGCTATTGTGTTTCACTTCTGAGTTCGGCATGGAATCAGGTGGGTCCACAATGCTATGGTCGTCAAACAAATTCTGTTGTTAACTTGATGAATCAAATCAACTAAATAGTGGTGCTGATACCCAGACTCGAACTGGGGACCTCACCCTTACCAAGGGTGCGCTCTACCGGGCTGAGCTATATCAGCAGTTCTAGAACCGTTTAAAAACGACTCTAAAAATTTAAAGCCTGGCGATGTCCTACTCTCACATGGGGAAGCCCCACACTACCATCGGCGCTATTGTGTTTCACTTCTGAGTTCGGCATGGAATCAGGTGGGTCCACAATGCTATGGTCGCCAAGCAAATTTTGCTTTTACTTCCAGTTTTAAAAACTGAAGGCAAAATAATCTGGAAAACTGATTTAAAAGTCTCTTCAAACTCATTCAAGCGTTTGGTCTTTCTATTGAGTCCACAAAACCCCTTGGGTGTTGTATGGTTAAGCCTCACGGGCAATTAGTACAGGTTAGCTCAATGCCTCACAGCACTTACACACCCTGCCTATCAACGTCGTAGTCTACGACAACCCTTTAGGACACTTATAGTGCCAGGGAAAACTCATCTCAAGGCTCGCTTCCCGCTTAGATGCTTTCAGCGGTTATCGATTCCGAACTTAGCTACCGGGCAATGCCATTGGCATGACAACCCGAACACCAGAGGTTCGTCCACTCCGGTCCTCTCGTACTAGGAGCAGCCCCTTTCAATTTTCCAACGCCCACGGCAGATAGGGACCGAACTGTCTCACGACGTTCTAAACCCAGCTCGCGTACCACTTTAAATGGCGAACAGCCATACCCTTGGGACCGACTTCAGCCCCAGGATGTGATGAGCCGACATCGAGGTGCCAAACACCGCCGTCGATATGAACTCTTGGGCGGTATCAGCCTGTTATCCCCGGAGTACCTTTTATCCGTTGAGCGATGGCCCTTCCATTCAGAACCACCGGATCACTATGACCTGCTTTCGCACCTGCTCGAATTGTCATTCTCGCAGTCAAGCGGGCTTATGCCATTGCACTAACCACACGATGTCCAACCGTGTTTAGCCCACCTTCGTGCTCCTCCGTTACTCTTTGGGAGGAGACCGCCCCAGTCAAACTACCCACCAGGCACTGTCCGTAATCCCGATTCAGGGACCAACGTTAGAACATCAAAACTACAAGGGTGGTATTTCAAGGACGACTCCATCACATCTAGCGACGCAATTTCATAGTCTCCCACCTATCCTACACATGTAGGTTCAATGTTCAGTGCCAAGCTGTAGTAAAGGTTCACGGGGTCTTTCCGTCTAGCCGCGGGTACACTGCATCTTCACAGCGATTTCAATTTCACTGAGTCTCGGGTGGAGACAGCGTGGCCATCATTACGCCATTCGTGCAGGTCGGAACTTACCCGACAAGGAATTTCGCTACCTTAGGACCGTTATAGTTACGGCCGCCGTTTACCGGGGCTTCGATCAAGAGCTTCGACCGAAGTCTAACCCCATCAATTAACCTTCCGGCACCGGGCAGGCGTCACACCGTATACGTCATCTTACGATTTTGCACAGTGCTGTGTTTTTAATAAACAGTTGCAGCCACCTGGTATCTGCGACTCTCGTCTGCTCCATCCGCAAGGGACTTCACTGATAAGAGCGTACCTTCTCCCGAAGTTACGGTACCATTTTGCCTAGTTCCTTCACCCGAGTTCTCTCAAGCGCCTTGGTATTCTCTACCCGACCACCTGTGTCGGTTTGGGGTACGATTCCTTACAATCTGAAGCTTAGAGGCTTTTCCTGGAAGCATGGCATCAATGACTTCACTACCGTAGTAGCTCGACATCGTATCTCAGCGTTAAGAAAGTCCGGATTTACCTAAACTTTCCGCCTACGTACTTGAACCTGGACAACCGTCGCCAGGCCCACCTAGCCTTCTCCGTCCCCCCATCGCAATTGTAAGAAGTACGGGAATATTAACCCGTTTCCCATCGACTACGCCTTTCGGCCTCGCCTTAGGAGTCGACTTACCCTGCCCCGATTAACGTTGGACAGGAACCCTTGGTCTTCCGGCGAGGGAGTTTTTCACTCCCTTTATCGTTACTCATGTCAGCATTCGCACTTCTGATACCTCCAGCAGCCCTTACAGACCACCTTCAACGGCTTACAGAACGCTCCCCTACCCCACATACCCTAAGGTACGTAGCCGCAGCTTCGGTGTATAGCTTAGCCCCGTTACATCTTCCGCGCAGGCCGACTCGACCAGTGAGCTATTACGCTTTCTTTAAATGATGGCTGCTTCTAAGCCAACATCCTGGCTGTCTGAGCCTTCCCACATCGTTTCCCACTTAGCTATACTTTGGGACCTTAGCTGGCGGTCTGGGTTGTTTCCCTCTCCACGACGGACGTTAGCACCCGCCGTGTGTCTCCCGGATAGTACTTACTGGTATTCGGAGTTTGCAAAGGGTTGGTAAGTCGGGATGACCCCCTAGCCTTAACAGTGCTCTACCCCCAGTAGTATTCGTCCGAGGCGCTACCTAAATAGCTTTCGGGGAGAACCAGCTATCTCCAGGTTTGATTGGCCTTTCACCCCTAGCCACAAGTCATCCGCTAATTTTTCAACATTAGTCGGTTCGGTCCTCCAGTTGATGTTACTCAACCTTCAACCTGCCCATGGCTAGATCACCTGGTTTCGGGTCTAATCCTAGCAACTGTACGCCCAGTTAAGACTCGGTTTCCCTACGGCTCCCCTAAACGGTTAACCTTGCTACTAAAATTAAGTCGCTGACCCATTATACAAAAGGTACGCAGTCACACCACGAAGGTGCTCCTACTGCTTGTACGTACACGGTTTCAGGTTCTATTTCACTCCCCTCACAGGGGTTCTTTTCGCCTTTCCCTCACGGTACTGGTTCACTATCGGTCAGTCAGTAGTATTTAGCCTTGGAGGATGGTCCCCCCATATTCAGACAGGATATCACGTGTCCCGCCCTACTCGTTTTCACTGATTATGATGTGTCGGTTACGGGGCTATCACCCTTTATTGCGAGACTTTCCAGACTCTTCACCTGCATCATTAAAAGCTTAAGGGCTAATCCAATTTCGCTCGCCGCTACTTTCGGAATCTCGGTTGATTTCTCTTCCTCAGGGTACTTAGATGTTTCAGTTCCCCCGGTTTGCCTCCTGTTGCTATGTATTCACAACAGGATACTTGCTTATGCAAGTGGGTTTCCCCATTCAGGAATCCCAGACTCAAAAGGTTATTACTACCTAATCTGGGCTTATCGCAAGTTATTACGCCTTTCATCGCCTCTGACTGCCAAGGCATCCACCGTGTACGCTTAGTCACTTAACCATACAACCCGAAAGGGTCTTAGTGTATGGCAACTAACCAAGGTTTTTGGTTGTCATCAAGAAGGGTTAATTCTTGATAACTGTTTGCCGGACTCAATTGTGAATCAAATAAATTTGATTCGAATACAAGACACTTGAATGTGTTTGTTGTGTTTATACCGTTCTTATTAAATAAGAGCAGATAAACATTGAGAACTTTTAAATTTGATTGAATTACTCGTAAGTAATCAATCAGTCAGCTTTCCAAATTGTTAAAGAGCTTGCTTTCGTTAGCAATAAAGCTTTCGAAACCATTTTTAAATATTTTCAGATAAAAACACTTAAAGATGGTGGAGCTATGCGGGATCGAACCGCAGACCTCCTGCGTGCAAGGCAGGCGCTCTCCCAGCTGAGCTATAGCCCCATCTTTGTTTCTAATCGATATTGGTGGGTCTGAGTGGACTCGAACCACCGACCTCCCGCTTATCAGGCGAGCGCTCTAACCAGCTGAGCTACAGACCCAATATCGTCTCTTTTACTTTCTAAACCTAATCAATCTGTGTGGACACTCATCGTAAATATCTTCGTATAAGGAGGTGATCCAGCCCCAGGTTCCCCTAGGGCTACCTTGTTACGACTTCACCCCAGTCATGAACCACAAAGTGGTGAGCGTCCTCCCCGAAAGGTTAAACTACCCACTTCTTTTGCAGCCCACTCCCATGGTGTGACGGGCGGTGTGTACAAGGCCCGGGAACGTATTCACCGTGACATTCTGATTCACGATTACTAGCGATTCCGACTTCATGGAGTCGAGTTGCAGACTCCAATCCGGACTACGACGCACTTTTTGGGATTCGCTCACTATCGCTAGCTTGCTGCCCTCTGTATGCGCCATTGTAGCACGTGTGTAGCCCTACTCGTAAGGGCCATGATGACTTGACGTCGTCCCCACCTTCCTCCGGTTTATCACCGGCAGTCTCCCTGGAGTTCCCGACATTACTCGCTGGCAAACAAGGATAAGGGTTGCGCTCGTTGCGGGACTTAACCCAACATTTCACAACACGAGCTGACGACAGCCATGCAGCACCTGTCTCAGAGCTCCCGAAGGCACACCTGCGTCTCCGCTGGCTTCTCTGGATGTCAAGAGTAGGTAAGGTTCTTCGCGTTGCATCGAATTAAACCACATGCTCCACCGCTTGTGCGGGCCCCCGTCAATTCATTTGAGTTTTAATCTTGCGACCGTACTCCCCAGGCGGTCTACTTAACGCGTTAGCTCCGAAAGCCACGGCTCAAGGCCACAACCTCCAAGTAGACATCGTTTACGGCGTGGACTACCAGGGTATCTAATCCTGTTTGCTCCCCACGCTTTCGCATCTGAGTGTCAGTGTCTGTCCAGGGGGCCGCCTTCGCCACTGGTATTCCTTCAGATCTCTACGCATTTCACCGCTACACCTGAAATTCTACCCCCCTCTACAGCACTCTAGTTCACCAGTTTCAAATGCAGTTCCGAGGTTGAGCCCCGGGCTTTCACATCTGACTTAATGAACCACCTGCATGCGCTTTACGCCCAGTAATTCCGATTAACGCTCGCACCCTCCGTATTACCGCGGCTGCTGGCACGGAGTTAGCCGGTGCTTCTTCTGTTGCTAACGTCAAGATGTGCAGCTATTAACTACACACCCTTCCTCACAACTGAAAGTACTTTACAACCCGAAGGCCTTCTTCATACACGCGGCATGGCTGCATCAGGCTTTCGCCCATTGTGCAATATTCCCCACTGCTGCCTCCCGTAGGAGTCTGGACCGTGTCTCAGTTCCAGTGTGGCTGATCATCCTCTCAGACCAGCTAGGGATCGTCGCCTTGGTGAGCCATTACCTCACCAACTAGCTAATCCCACCTAGGCATATCTTGACGCGAGAGGCCCGAAGGTCCCCCTCTTTGGCCCGTAGGCATTATGCGGTATTAGCCATCGTTTCCAATGGTTATCCCCCACATCAAGGCAATTTCCTAGGCATTACTCACCCGTCCGCCGCTCGACGCCCATTAACGCACCCGAAGGATTGTTAGTGTCGTTTCCGCTCGACTTGCATGTGTTAGGCCTGCCGCCAGCGTTCAATCTGAGCCATGATCAAACTCTTCAATTTAAGATTTTGTGACTCAACGAATACTGACTTCAAAACTAATATTTACCGAAGTAAACATGTAATTCTAAAGCTATTACCATTCCAACAGAATGGTAATGAATTGACTGTGCCGAATAACTACAAGTAGTTAAACGTATTGGTCACTCAGTTCATTGAAATCAAGTTTGTTACCGAAGTAACTGCTATTACGCTCTTTCGAAAAAGAACCAATAACGTTTTGATATTCATCAACGAGTGCCCACACAGATTGATAGGTTTAAATTGTTAAAGAGCGTGTTCTCTAAAAAGAGAACGCTTTCAGTGCCTTAGCACTTAAGCAGGACGCGTATAATACGCTTTCCACTTTGAAAGTCAACATAAAACTCTAAGAAAACTTAGAACTCTATGGTGACTTGTCTATTAAATAGACAAAGTCGAGCTTTTGTCTTCACTTTTAAAAAAGTGAAAATAAATTTAAAGCCTGGCGATGTCCTACTCTCACATGGGGAAGCCCCACACTACCATCGGCGCTATTGTGTTTCACTTCTGAGTTCGGCATGGAATCAGGTGGGTCCACAATGCTATGGTCGCCAAGCAAATTTTAAAATTCGGAAAGCTGTTAAATTCTCATCAAACTCATTCAAGCGTTTGGTATTTCTTTGAGTCCACAAAACCCCTTGGGTGTTGTATGGTTAAGCCTCACGGGCAATTAGTACAGGTTAGCTCAATGCCTCGCAGCACTTACACACCCTGCCTATCAACGTCGTAGTCTACGACAACCCTTTAGGACACTTATAGTGTCAGGGAAAACTCATCTCAAGGCTCGCTTCCCGCTTAGATGCTTTCAGCGGTTATCGATTCCGAACTTAGCTACCGGGCAATGCCATTGGCATGACAACCCGAACACCAGAGGTTCGTCCACTCCGGTCCTCTCGTACTAGGAGCAGCCCCTTTCAATTTTCCAACGCCCACGGCAGATAGGGACCGAACTGTCTCACGACGTTCTAAACCCAGCTCGCGTACCACTTTAAATGGCGAACAGCCATACCCTTGGGACCGACTTCAGCCCCAGGATGTGATGAGCCGACATCGAGGTGCCAAACACCGCCGTCGATATGAACTCTTGGGCGGTATCAGCCTGTTATCCCCGGAGTACCTTTTATCCGTTGAGCGATGGCCCTTCCATTCAGAACCACCGGATCACTATGACCTGCTTTCGCACCTGCTCGAATTGTCATTCTCGCAGTCAAGCGGGCTTATGCCATTGCACTAACCACACGATGTCCAACCGTGTTTAGCCCACCTTCGTGCTCCTCCGTTACTCTTTGGGAGGAGACCGCCCCAGTCAAACTACCCACCAGGCACTGTCCGTAATCCCGATTCAGGGACCAACGTTAGAACATCAAAACTACAAGGGTGGTATTTCAAGGACGACTCCATCACATCTAGCGACGCAATTTCATAGTCTCCCACCTATCCTACACATGTAGGTTCAATGTTCAGTGCCAAGCTGTAGTAAAGGTTCACGGGGTCTTTCCGTCTAGCCGCGGGTACACTGCATCTTCACAGCGATTTCAATTTCACTGAGTCTCGGGTGGAGACAGCGTGGCCATCATTACGCCATTCGTGCAGGTCGGAACTTACCCGACAAGGAATTTCGCTACCTTAGGACCGTTATAGTTACGGCCGCCGTTTACCGGGGCTTCGATCAAGAGCTTCGACCGAAGTCTAACCCCATCAATTAACCTTCCGGCACCGGGCAGGCGTCACACCGTATACGTCATCTTACGATTTTGCACAGTGCTGTGTTTTTAATAAACAGTTGCAGCCACCTGGTATCTGCGACTCTCGTCTGCTCCATCCGCAAGGGACTTCACTGATAAGAGCGTACCTTCTCCCGAAGTTACGGTACCATTTTGCCTAGTTCCTTCACCCGAGTTCTCTCAAGCGCCTTGGTATTCTCTACCCGACCACCTGTGTCGGTTTGGGGTACGATTCCTTACAATCTGAAGCTTAGAGGCTTTTCCTGGAAGCATGGCATCAATGACTTCACTACCGTAGTAGCTCGACATCGTATCTCAGCGTTAAGAAAGTCCGGATTTACCTAAACTTTCCGCCTACGTACTTGAACCTGGACAACCGTCGCCAGGCCCACCTAGCCTTCTCCGTCCCCCCATCGCAATTGTAAGAAGTACGGGAATATTAACCCGTTTCCCATCGACTACGCCTTTCGGCCTCGCCTTAGGAGTCGACTTACCCTGCCCCGATTAACGTTGGACAGGAACCCTTGGTCTTCCGGCGAGGGAGTTTTTCACTCCCTTTATCGTTACTCATGTCAGCATTCGCACTTCTGATACCTCCAGCAGCCCTTACAGACCACCTTCAACGGCTTACAGAACGCTCCCCTACCCCACATACCCTAAGGTACGTAGCCGCAGCTTCGGTGTATAGCTTAGCCCCGTTACATCTTCCGCGCAGGCCGACTCGACCAGTGAGCTATTACGCTTTCTTTAAATGATGGCTGCTTCTAAGCCAACATCCTGGCTGTCTGAGCCTTCCCACATCGTTTCCCACTTAGCTATACTTTGGGACCTTAGCTGGCGGTCTGGGTTGTTTCCCTCTCCACGACGGACGTTAGCACCCGCCGTGTGTCTCCCGGATAGTACTTACTGGTATTCGGAGTTTGCAAAGGGTTGGTAAGTCGGGATGACCCCCTAGCCTTAACAGTGCTCTACCCCCAGTAGTATTCGTCCGAGGCGCTACCTAAATAGCTTTCGGGGAGAACCAGCTATCTCCAGGTTTGATTGGCCTTTCACCCCTAGCCACAAGTCATCCGCTAATTTTTCAACATTAGTCGGTTCGGTCCTCCAGTTGATGTTACTCAACCTTCAACCTGCCCATGGCTAGATCACCTGGTTTCGGGTCTAATCCTAGCAACTGTACGCCCAGTTAAGACTCGGTTTCCCTACGGCTCCCCTAAACGGTTAACCTTGCTACTAAAATTAAGTCGCTGACCCATTATACAAAAGGTACGCAGTCACACCACGAAGGTGCTCCTACTGCTTGTACGTACACGGTTTCAGGTTCTATTTCACTCCCCTCACAGGGGTTCTTTTCGCCTTTCCCTCACGGTACTGGTTCACTATCGGTCAGTCAGTAGTATTTAGCCTTGGAGGATGGTCCCCCCATATTCAGACAGGATATCACGTGTCCCGCCCTACTCGTTTTCACTGATTATGATGTGTCGGTTACGGGGCTATCACCCTTTATTGCGAGACTTTCCAGACTCTTCACCTGCATCATTAAAAGCTTAAGGGCTAATCCAATTTCGCTCGCCGCTACTTTCGGAATCTCGGTTGATTTCTCTTCCTCGGGGTACTTAGATGTTTCAGTTCCCCCGGTTTGCCTCCTGTTGCTATGTATTCACAACAGGATACTTACTTATGTAAGTGGGTTTCCCCATTCAGGAATCCCAGACTCAAAAGGTTATTACTACCTAATCTGGGCTTATCGCAAGTTATTACGCCTTTCATCGCCTCTGACTGCCAAGGCATCCACCGTGTACGCTTAGTCACTTAACCATACAACCCGAAAGGGTCTTAGCGTATGGCAACTAACCAAGGTTTTTGGTTGTCATCAAGAAGGGTTAATTCCTGATAACTGTTTGCCGGACTCAATTGTGAATCAAATAAATTTGATTCGAATACAAGACACTTGAATGTGTTTGTTGTGTTTATCTAATGAAAGATAAACATTGAGAACTTTTAAATTTGATTGAATTACTCGTAAGTAAATCAATCAGTCAGCTTTCCAAATTGTTAAAGAGCATAAAGCAAAAAGCTTTAATCAATAACTTACGTTATTAATTAAAGCTCTGGCTTTAACTAAATCTAAACCATCAATCTGTGTGGACACTCATCGTAAGTATCTTCGTATAAGGAGGTGATCCAGCCCCAGGTTCCCCTAGGGCTACCTTGTTACGACTTCACCCCAGTCATGAACCACAAAGTGGTGAGCGTCCTCCCCGAAAGGTTAAACTACCCACTTCTTTTGCAGCCCACTCCCATGGTGTGACGGGCGGTGTGTACAAGGCCCGGGAACGTATTCACCGTGACATTCTGATTCACGATTACTAGCGATTCCGACTTCATGGAGTCGAGTTGCAGACTCCAATCCGGACTACGACGCACTTTTTGGGATTCGCTCACTATCGCTAGCTTGCTGCCCTCTGTATGCGCCATTGTAGCACGTGTGTAGCCCTACTCGTAAGGGCCATGATGACTTGACGTCGTCCCCACCTTCCTCCGGTTTATCACCGGCAGTCTCCCTGGAGTTCCCGACATTACTCGCTGGCAAACAAGGATAAGGGTTGCGCTCGTTGCGGGACTTAACCCAACATTTCACAACACGAGCTGACGACAGCCATGCAGCACCTGTCTCAGAGCTCCCGAAGGCACACCTGCGTCTCCGCTGGCTTCTCTGGATGTCAAGAGTAGGTAAGGTTCTTCGCGTTGCATCGAATTAAACCACATGCTCCACCGCTTGTGCGGGCCCCCGTCAATTCATTTGAGTTTTAATCTTGCGACCGTACTCCCCAGGCGGTCTACTTAACGCGTTAGCTCCGAAAGCCACGGCTCAAGGCCACAACCTCCAAGTAGACATCGTTTACGGCGTGGACTACCAGGGTATCTAATCCTGTTTGCTCCCCACGCTTTCGCATCTGAGTGTCAGTGTCTGTCCAGGGGGCCGCCTTCGCCACTGGTATTCCTTCAGATCTCTACGCATTTCACCGCTACACCTGAAATTCTACCCCCCTCTACAGCACTCTAGTTCACCAGTTTCAAATGCAGTTCCGAGGTTGAGCCCCGGGCTTTCACATCTGACTTAATGAACCACCTGCATGCGCTTTACGCCCAGTAATTCCGATTAACGCTCGCACCCTCCGTATTACCGCGGCTGCTGGCACGGAGTTAGCCGGTGCTTCTTCTGTTGCTAACGTCAAGATGTGCAGCTATTAACTACACACCCTTCCTCACAACTGAAAGTACTTTACAACCCGAAGGCCTTCTTCATACACGCGGCATGGCTGCATCAGGCTTTCGCCCATTGTGCAATATTCCCCACTGCTGCCTCCCGTAGGAGTCTGGACCGTGTCTCAGTTCCAGTGTGGCTGATCATCCTCTCAGACCAGCTAGGGATCGTCGCCTTGGTGAGCCATTACCTCACCAACTAGCTAATCCCACCTAGGCATATCTTGACGCGAGAGGCCCGAAGGTCCCCCTCTTTGGCCCGTAGGCATTATGCGGTATTAGCCATCGTTTCCAATGGTTATCCCCCACATCAAGGCAATTTCCTAGGCATTACTCACCCGTCCGCCGCTCGACGCCCATTAACGCACCCGAAGGATTGTTAGTGTCGTTTCCGCTCGACTTGCATGTGTTAGGCCTGCCGCCAGCGTTCAATCTGAGCCATGATCAAACTCTTCAATTTAAGATTTTGTGACTCAACGAATACTGACTTCAAAACTAATATTCATTCGCTCTTTCGAAAAAGATTGATGAACATGTAATTCTAAAGCTATTACCATTCCAACAGAATGATAATGAATTGACTGTGCCGAATAACTACAAGTAGTTAAACGTATTGGTCACTCAGTTCATTGAAATCAATTTTGATTCCGAAGAATCTGTTTTATCTAACGATAAAACGTTTTGATATTCATCAACGAGTGCCCACACAGATTGATAGGTTTAAATTGTTAAAGAGCTTCTCTTCGTTGTGACTTATATCACTTCGGAAGAGGCGGCCATTCTAGCGCCTTAATTCTTGGTGTCAAACACTTATTGGGAATTAATTTCTACTTTTTAAAAGTAGGAGCGTTTAAACGCTTCAAGCTAGTTGCCTTACCAACATTCTGCGCTGAAGCCTTATGGCGTCTACCGTGTCAGTGAGGCGGCATTATAGAGACGCAGCTTTTATTGGCAAGCATTAAATGCGTTTTTTATTAAAAAAAGAGGTTAAGTGAAGACATTTCAACCAAGGGCTTATTTATACAACTTTCAACCCAAGTTTCGAACAAACTACCCACAACAGCCTGTGGATAACTACTCACCATTATCAAAAAAGTAAGATAAACGAGCCCTAGGGTTTAGATATTCTCTAACTTGCTCCGGTAACTTGCTTGGATGTACTGCATTGACAATTTTTATCTCTTTAGTAAATAGGTCAATGATCGGGGCTTGGGTTCTTGGAACGCTAGGATCATAGATCAGTACGTTCGGATAAAGCATATGTTTGGCATTAACCGAAATCACGATTCCAATTGATTCATTGGAAAGCTGCACGACAGTACCCGGCGGATAGACTCCCATGAACTTAACCAATAGACTCAAATTATCCTGACTATATAGATGTTTGCAGTTCTTATATAAGTGGGACAATGCCAAGTATGGGATCATTTGTTGAGATTGCGCTTTACCATGACAAAGATTATCGAATGCGTTAGCCACTGAAACTATTTTGGTAAGTTCATCTATCTCTTCTTCTTTTAAGCCTTCAGGATAACCAGAGCCATCATTCATTTCATGATGTTGAACGATGACTTTTTTGGCACTTTCAGGAAAGTCATCAATTCCAGAGACAATATCAGCACCATATTTCGTATGAAGTTTTAGGTAATTCTCTTCCGGTGCTGTCAGCGTACTCTGCTTTCTAAGTATTGCAGCTGGTATTTTGATCTTTCCTACATCATGGAACAACGCAGCAAAAGAAAGCGCTTTCAATTGTTGAGTATTGTAGCCTTTAGCTTTACCTATCATTAACGCAACGACAGAGACATTTAATGTATGAAAGTAAATGTCTTCAAAATCAGCTTTAGCATTCATAAGATGTAAGGTTACGCTATCGTCACTTGCCAGTATTTCAACAATATCATCAACTAGACTTTTAACCTCTCCTACCGCATCTATAGGTCGGTTACGAATTTTTGTCATTACTGAACGCATTCGAGCAAGCGAGCGCTCGAACTCTTTCTCACAATGACTGACTCTACGACGGTAAGAGCTTAGGGTTTCGATACGTTCATGCTTATCTTTCCACATCCTTTCAGTTTCAAGGCTTATCTGTAGATCTGAATCGGCCCCTTTCTCTATCTCGTGATTAGAAGGTAAAGGTGCAGTATCGCTTTGACTTAGATTTATATAGACATGCTTAATCCCAAGATGCCGAATTATTTTCACTTGAGCGTCATCTTTTATTTTGAAGCTGTTGAATAAAAATGGGTGTTCATTCCATTTTAGGGGGAGTCGTATATGTAGGCCGGGCTGGATGCGATCTACAGTAATCTTTATGCTGCCCATATTTATATAATATTGATTAATAATCTATATTTATAATTCTAATAAAACCACACGGGAATTTCACTATCCAATTTCACAGGTTCAACTAAAAGAATCACAATGTACCATCCAACGAATACCGAACTTATCTTCCACTTTACCAAATCTAGCGCCCCAAAACGTATCTGCGAGTGGCGTCATTATTCGCCCCCCTTGTTTAAGCTTCTCAAAAATTTTCTCTTGAGTCGCGGTATCCTCTGTAACCAAGGAAAGTGCCAGATTGTTCCCTTCAAGTTCTTTAGCTTTAACGCCATCAGACATCATGAGCTTCATACCAAATGCTTCGAATTCAGCGTGCATAACCCAACTAGGTTGTGCCCCCTCTATTACCTGAGGAGCATCACTAAAGAGTTGCTTCGATAAAACAACACCACCAAAGCATTTATGATAAAAATCTAACGCTTCACTACAACGACCATCAAAAAACAAGTAAGGGGTTACTGTCAGCATATGTTTCTCCTCTATTAGTCCTTTAAACATAGACAATAGACGTGAGAATGACAGATAACATTCTGATTTAAGATAATTAATTTACTAAGGAATCGCATTACGAACGTAAACGGTAATATTTTGGAATGGCACAATAAGAACTGACTGATTGGACAGGCGTTCCTGCCGCTACTACGAAGGCAACGCTTTCTATTCTCCAGATACAACAAAGCCCCGACTTGAGTCGAGGCTTTGTCATTTAAATATGGTACCGGTAGGCGACTTGACTGGGCTTGCATCCAAGCCGACACGCTGGGTTAGGAATTCACAAACGCCCAAAACGACGAAAGGTCGCTATAAAAGCGACCTTTCTATGTTTGGTACCGGTAGGCGGACTTGAACCGCCACGCCCGAAGGCAACGGATTTTGAATCCGTCGTGTATACCAATTTCACCATACCGGCATTATCTTGGGGCATTGCCCTTTCGATGTTTGGCATTATACGTATGCGAACTGATGTGGCAAGTATAAAAACTTGAATTTATGTGTGTTTGCCGATAATTTCGCCACTAAGTCATAAGCTGTGCGTCATGTCTCTTTTCACGCCAAGCCTTAGACTATATTCTGACGCCTAAATTTTTGAAGAAGTAATAACACCATGACATCAACAAACACAATGCCACCAGCAGGAGTAATGCGCCGATTTGGTGCCTTGTTCTATGACGCCCTTATCGTAATCGCTATTGAGATGCTGGCGGCTGGCGTCATTGTCGCTCTGCTGCATGCGCTCATGGCACTTGGCGTTTTTAACCATAGCGGTTATGCCGATGTTAGTGACTTCTTGAGCAACCACCCTATTTGGAGCCCTGCATATACCTTTTACTTAGTTGTAGTTTGGGTGTACTTCTTTGTGTTCTTTTGGACAAGAGCAGGTCAAACGCTAGGAATGCGAGCTTGGAAATTGCGCATTCAAAACAAAGATGGCTCCGCTATTACGGTAACCCAAGCGCTAATTCGCTTAGGAACTTCAGGATTTGGATTAGCAAACTTATGTGTTCCATTCGATCCTCAGAAGCGTGGCTTTCACGACATCTGGGCGAAGACCGAAGTAGTAGTGCTACCACAAGCACGATAACGCGATTAAACTTGCTACAGTCAAGATCAAAAAAGGAAGGCGTTATGCCTTCCTTTTTCTATTTACAGTTTCCGCCTCAAGAGCATGATGGCAATTCCGAAGAACACCACGCTAGGGGCTATCGCACCAAAGGCAGGTGGTATTTGATAAACCAAGCTGATTGGCCCAAAGAACTCACTGGATATATAGAAAGTAAAGCCAGCAATCACACCAGAGAGAATCCTTGCTCCCATGGTCACGCTACGTAAAGGACCAAAGATAAACGACAATGCCATCAACATCATCACCGCTATCGAAATAGGTTGAGTAATCTTCCTCCACAAAGCTAGCTCATAACGTGCTGCATCTTGCTCTGATGCTTTGAGATAAGAAACATAATCATACAAGCCACTTAACGAAAGCTCTTCCGGTTTCACCGTCACTATCGCGAGTTTGTCTGGAGCTAACGATGTTTCCCAAGAGAAAGTCGGTAAACTCTCTTTAGTGACCTGAATTTCATTCTCAAAAGAGGTGACCTCAACATCGCGCATTGTCCAAACGTTGTCTCCAACGTAATCGACTTCTTTTGAGTATATGGCCGTTTTCAGAGCCTTGTTCTCATCATAGCGCCACATGTTCAAACCATAGAGCTTATCATCGTCTATTTTAACAATGAAAATGAAGTCATTGGCATCTCGAGCCCAAACACCGCTTTGAGTAGAGATAATACTACCACCAGCAACCGAGATGGTTCTTAAGTCACGAGCCATCTTCTGCGCTTGCGGAGCTCCCCACTGCCCAAGTAATGTCACTATCACCATTAACGGAATCGCAGTCTTAAGTACCGATAAACCAATATCTAACTTAGAGAAACCCGCGGCTTGCATAACCACAAGCTCAGAACTCGCAGCAAGCATACCAAGCCCAATCAATGCACCAAGCAATGCCGCCATTGGGAAGAACATTTCGATATCACGAGGAATACTCAATAAAACGAAATACAACGCTTGTAATAGATCGTATGTACCACGACCGACCTTCCGCAATTGCTCAACGTACTTGATAATTCCAGAGAGACCGACAAACGTCACCAATACCAGTGACGTGGTCGCGATGATGGTTCTGCCTATATATAAATCGAGAATCTTAAACACGGCTTAAGCCAACCTCTTATTCTTGAATTTTTCTTTCAAACGCCTAACAGGCACACTATCCATAAAGTTGGCACCAATCGCGACAAACAATAATAATGCATTGATTGGCCACATGCCTATTGCAGCAGGAATGTCCCCTTCTTCAATTGAAGATTTGGTTGCACTGATTGCCAAGAAGTAAGTCAAATAAATCAGGATTGCCGGACCTATTTTTGCAAAACGACCTTGTCGTGGATTAACGGCTGACAGCGGTACAACGAGCATAGTCAACAATGGGATACACAACACCAGTGACATGCGCCACTGCAATTCAGCCTTGGCACGATTATCTTGATTTCCAATAAGATCAATAGTTGGAATCGCTTCCCACTCTCGACCTTTCTTCTCTACTTCACGCTGACCAATTAAGCCTTCATACTCTTCAAAGTGCGTCACTCTATAATCAAGGCGAGAAGGCACTCCTTCATGACGAGTACCATCGTACATCACAATAACTTGGCGGCCATCGCTCAATTCTTTTACGTCTCCCGACTTAGAGAACATCACACTAGGAAGCACTGAGTCACGAGGTCGCATTTGAGAAACGAACACATTGTCTAATTGATTACCATCGATACCCTCTATAAACACAACTGAAGAACCATCGGGAGTCCTTGCAAATTTGCCTTTGGGTAGTAAATCGACGCTGTTCTCTGCAGCTACTTCCTCATACATTTGTTCTACTTTATCTTGTGACCACGGAGACAGCCAAAAGGAGTTAAAAGCAGCGACAGTTGCGGTAATCAACGCCAGATAAAGTGCTGATTGGATGAGGAATTTATTGCCAATACCCGTAGCATTCATCACCACAATCTCACTTTCGGCATAAAGGCGGCCAAAAGTCAGCAAAATGCCAATATAGATACTAAGTGGAAGCATCAAGAGCCCCATCGCTGGCATATTTAGACCCACGATCGATAATACAAGGCTTGCTGGAATATCACCATCAGAGGCGTCGGCTAAAACACTGATGAACTTTTGGCTGAGAAACACGAGAAAGAGAACAAAAAATATCGCAAATTGGCTCTTGATTGTCTCTCGGATCAAATATCTAACAATAATCACGCTCAAATTACCTATACAAAACTTGTTTTTTTGATTGAATCACTATAATTTCCCGTTGAACCTTTTATTTTTTAAATTTTTAGCTAAGTGTTAACGTTCTTCTTTAAGGTCAGTTCCATTATAGGATCCAACAAGTAAGAACCCATTATCCAACATTTAGTTCGATTTGTCTTCAGGATGTAGGAGTACGCATGGAGTTCAGTGTAAAAAGTGGCAGCCCAGAGAAACAGCGCAGCGCATGTATCGTTGTCGGTGTATTCGAACCGCGCCGCCTTTCTCCAGTAGCCGAGCAGTTAGATAAGATTAGCGATGGCTATATTAGTTCACTGCTTCGTCGCGGTGATCTAGAGGGTAAACCTGGCCAGATGCTACTACTGCATCAAGTACCTGGTGTACTTTCAGAACGTGTTCTGCTTGTAGGCTGCGGTAAAGAACGTGAGCTAGGCGAGCGTCAATATAAAGAAATTATCCAAAAAACCATCAGCACACTAAACGAAACGGGTTCTATGGAAGCAGTATGTTTCCTGACTGAACTGCACGTTAAAGGTCGTGATACTTACTGGAAAGTTCGCCAAGCAGTAGAAGCGACTAAAGATGGCCTTTACACTTTTGATCAATTCAAGAGTAATAAACCAGAGACTCGTCGTCCACTACGTAAACTGGTATTCAACGTACCAACTCGTCGTGAATTGAGCCTTGGTGAGAAAGCAATCTCTCACGGTCTTGCGATAGCTTCAGGTGTGAAAGCGTCTAAAGATCTAGGCAACATGCCACCTAACATCGCAAATCCTGCTTACCTTGCTTCTCAAGCTCGTCGCTTGGCCGATGATTACGAGACAGTGAAAACTAAGATCATTGGCGAAGAAGAGATGGAAAAGCTGGGTATGACTTCATACTTAGCGGTAGGCCGTGGTTCTAAGAACGAATCTATGATGTCTATCATGGAATATAAAGGTGCTGCTGACCCAGATGCAAAACCGATTGTTCTAGTCGGTAAAGGTCTTACTTTCGATTCAGGCGGTATTTCGCTTAAGCCTGGTGAAGGTATGGATGAGATGAAGTACGACATGTGTGGTGCGGCTTCTGTATTCGGTACAATGAAGGCACTAGCTAAACTGAACCTACCGATTAATGTAGTTGGTATCCTAGCAGGTTGTGAAAACATGCCAGGCAGCAATGCTTACCGTCCAGGTGATATCCTAACGACCATGTCAGGCCAAACAGTTGAAGTGTTAAACACGGATGCTGAAGGTCGCTTGGTTCTATGTGATGCGCTTACTTACGTTGAACGCTTTGAACCAGACTGTGTTGTCGATGTAGCAACACTCACTGGCGCGTGTGTGATGGCGTTAGGTCACCACATCAGTGCTGTACTGTCTAATCACAACCCACTATCTCACGAGTTAGTGAATGCTTCTGAGCAAGCAAGTGACAGAGCATGGCGCATGCCAATGGCCGATGAATACCATGAGCAACTAACGAGTCCATTTGCAGATATGGCAAATATCGGTGGCCGACCTGCTGGTACAATCACAGCAGCATGTTTCTTATCTAAATTTGCTAAAAAGTACCACTGGGCACACATTGACAGTGCCGGCACAGCTTGGAAGTCAGGCGCAGCGAAAGGCTCGACAGGTCGTCCTGTCTCAATGCTAGTCCAATTCTTATTGAACCGCAGCGGCCATGAGACTGAAGAGCAATCTTCAAAATAATAGAAAGGGCCTACGGGCCCTTTTTTAATAAGCGTTATTTGCTAGCTCCTGTTGACCAAGTATGATTGGTTTCCACGATTCCAAGTTCGAGTATTCAGTATGCAGACTGCCACATTTTACATTGTGTCTTCAGACAGCCCACAAGCCGGCGAAGAGGGTTTTGCTCACTACGTGTTGTTTCTTGCTCAGCATTTTGCAAAACAAGGCGCTAAACTTTATCTCAACTGTAACGATAAAGTTCATGCTGAGCGTATCGCTGAAGTTTTTTGGCAGGTAGAGCCTACTGGATTTATCGCGCACAACTTGGTTGGCGAAGGTCCAAAATATTCAACGAATATTGAGATAGGCCATCAAGGAGTCAAACCTAATTGGAACCGCCAATTGGTAATAAATCTGGCCGATAATCATACAACCTTTGCGAACGCCTTTGCTCAGGTGATAGACTTCGTTCCTTGCGAAGAAAAAGCTAAGCAACTCGCTCGAGAAAGGTATAAAATTTACCGTCAGGCTGGATATCAGCTACAAACTATCGAGATTCAACATCCATAGTCAAACCTCATAGTTAAAGCTATCTTTGGATTTAGATTCAAGAAGCTTCACTTATGAAGTTTGACCACGATTAACCATTCACAGTATCCGTTATAAGAGCACTATGGAAAAGACATACAACCCAACATCAATCGAACAAGCTCTGTATAAGACTTGGGAAGAGAAAGGCTACTTTAAGCCACACGGTGACACATCAAAAGAAGCTTACAGCATCATGATCCCGCCACCGAACGTCACTGGTAGCCTACACATGGGTCACGCGTTCCAAGATACGATCATGGATACACTTATCCGTGCTCAACGTATGAAAGGCAAAAACACGCTTTGGCAAGTGGGTACTGACCACGCTGGTATCGCAACTCAAATGGTTGTTGAGCGTAAGATCGCTGCTGAAGAAGGCAAAACAAAACACGACTACGGCCGTGAAGCTTTCATCGACAAGATCTGGGAATGGAAAGGCGAATCAGGTGGCACGATCACTCAACAACTTCGTCGTCTTGGTGCATCTGTAGACTGGGATCGTGAGCGATTCACTATGGATGACGGCCTATCAGCTGCGACTCAAGAAGTATTTGTTCGCCTATACGAAGAAGACCTAATCTATCGTGGTAAGCGTCTAGTAAACTGGGATCCTAAACTGCACACTGCAATTTCTGATCTTGAAGTTGAAAACAAAGACAAAAAAGGTTTCATGTGGCACTTCCGCTACCCACTAGCGAATGGTGTTAAAACCGCTGATGGCAAAGACTACATTGTCGTTGCAACTACACGTCCTGAAACCATGCTTGGTGATACAGGCGTTGCAGTTAACCCTGAAGATCCTCGCTACAAAGATCTTATCGGCAAAGAAATCCTGCTTCCTATCGTAAATCGTCTTATCCCTATCGTAGGTGATGAGCACGCTGACATGGATAAAGGCACGGGTTGTGTGAAAATCACGCCAGCTCATGACTTTAACGATTACGAAGTGGGCAAGCGCCATAGCCTACCAATGATCAACATCCTAACGTTCAACGGTGATATCCGTGATGCGGCTGAAATCTTCACAACGAACGGTGAAGAAAGCGATGTGTACTCAACAGAGCTTCCAGAAAAATACCAAGGTATGGAGCGCTTTGCAGCTCGTCGTGCAACGGTTGCTGAATTTGAAGAGCTAGGCCTACTTGAAGAGATCAAAGATCACGATCTAACCGTTCCTTACGGTGACCGTGGTGGTGTGGTTATCGAACCAATGCTGACTGACCAATGGTACGTGCGTACAGCGCCTCTTGCTGCTCCTGCTGTTAAAGCCGTTGAAGATGGTGAGATCCAATTCGTACCTAAGCAATACGAAAACATGTACTTCGCGTGGATGCGTGACGTGCAAGACTGGTGTATCTCTCGTCAACTTTGGTGGGGCCACCGTATCCCAGCATGGTACGACAACGATGGTAAAGTTTACGTAGGTCGCACTGAAGAAGAAGTTCGTGAAAAGAACAACCTTTCACCGGTAATTGTTCTTAAGCAAGACAACGACGTTCTTGATACATGGTTCTCTTCTGCACTTTGGACGTTCGGCACACAAGGCTGGCCTGAAGATACTGAAGCAATGAAAACATTCCACCCATCAGAAGTACTAGTATCTGGTTTTGATATTATCTTCTTCTGGGTTGCTCGTATGATCATGATGACCATGCACTTCGTGAAAGACGAAGACGGCAAGGCTCAAGTACCTTTCAAAACAGTTTACATGACGGGCCTTATCCGTGATGAAAACGGCGACAAGATGTCTAAATCGAAAGGTAACGTACTTGACCCTATCGATATGATTGACGGCATCGGCCTTGAAGAGCTAGTAGAAAAGCGTTGTGGCAACATGATGCAACCTAAACTGGCTGCTAAGATCGAAAAAGCAACACGTAAGACTTTCGAAGATGGTATCGAACCATACGGTACTGATGCACTGCGTTTCACTCTTGCTGCTATGGCTTCAACTGGCCGTGACATCAACTGGGACATGAAGCGTCTTGAAGGTTACCGTAACTTCTGTAACAAGCTATGGAACGCAAGCCGTTACGTACTGATGAACACAGAAGAGCACGATTGTGGCATGTCACTGTCTGTTGAAGACCGTGCAAACATGGAATTCTCTCTAGCAGACAAGTGGATTGAATCTCAGTTTGAAGTTGCAGCGAAAGAATTTAACGCTCATCTAGACAACTACCGTCTAGACATGGCAGCAAACACGCTTTACGAATTCATCTGGAACCAATTCTGTGACTGGTACCTAGAGCTAACTAAACCTGTTCTTTGGAAGGGTACTGAAGCTCAACAACAAGCGACTCGTTACACGCTTATCACGGTTCTAGAGAAGACTCTGCGTCTTGCACACCCTGTTCTTCCTTACATCACTGAATCTATCTGGCAAAGCGTTATTCCGCTGATCGACGGCGTTGAAGGCCCTGATGCAGAAGAAAGAACAATCATGACTCAAGCGCTTCCTCAGTTTAATGAAGCTAACTTCAATGCTGAGATCGTTGACGATATCGAGTGGGTTAAAACTTTCATCACTGCTATCCGTAACCTACGTGCGGAATACGACATCGCCCCAAGCCAAGGCTTAGAAGTAATGATCAAAGTCGCTGATGAGAAAGATGCAGCTCGTATCGAAGCAAACAAGATCGTTCTTACTTCTCTAGCTAAGCTAGACGATATTAAAGTTCTAGCAGACGGCGAAGCGACTCCAGCTTGTGCAACCAAACTGGTTGGCAAATCTGAGCTGATGATCCCAATGGCGGGTCTTATCGACAAAGATGCTGAGCTTGCTCGTCTAGATAAAGAAGTAGCGAAGACTCACGGTGAGATTAAGCGTATCGAAGGTAAACTAGGTAACGAAGGCTTCGTTGCTAAAGCACCTGAAGCGGTTATCGCGAAAGAGCGTGAAAAGCTTGAAGGCTACCAAGAAACTCTTGTTAAGCTTGAAGAGCAAAAAGCGACAATCGCTGCTCTTTAAAACTGAATGAACGAGGAGGTTTCGAACCTTCCGCTCTAGACAAAAAGGTTGGCCTTCATGGTCAGCCTTTTTTTGTGCCCTAAGTTCCAGTCCAATCAGCCTCACTCCAGCTTATTGATAGCTTTTGCCTATCAAAACAATCTTAACTTCCCATTAGATTTAATGATAATAATTCTCAATAATAGTTCTATCGAAACAACACAACGACTGAGTAATTATCATGAAAAAGACACTAACCTTTGCTGCATTACATTTTACTATCGCATTTAGTGTCGCTTACATACTAACTGGCGACATCTTAATTGGTAGCTTAATCGCTATGATTGAGCCTTCTGTGAATACCGTCGCCTTCTATTTTCATGAAAAGGCGTGGGCTCAAGTTCCAGCGCTTAAAGCTCGTCAGTGGATGACAAAGTTAAAAACAGCAAGCTTCGCTACTATCCACTTTAGTGTTGCCTTTACCGTTATCTATTTATTGACGGGCGACGCCTTTGTTGGTGGTGTGATGGCAACGTTAGAACCCGCTTTGAATACTGTGGCTTACTATTTCCATGAGAAGGTGTGGTTACGAAAAGCAGAAAGCAAAGCAGCACAACCACTGTTTTGTTTGCACCAACATGCTTAATCACAATATATTGGGTCACTGATGAGTAACCCATTTTATAGGCAGAACATGGAACAGATTGCTAACATCACCATTCGCTCAATTGAATTAGAAGATAATCCAAGCATTGTTAACGTGATTCGCCAAGTCTCTTATGAAAACGGGCTAACTGAAGATAAAGGTTATGGTGTGGCTGATCCCACCTTAGAAGACATGTTCAGTGTTTATAACAATGAAAGATCTCAATATTGGGTGATTGAACTTGATGGAAAGGTTGTTGGTGGTGGTGGATTTGCACCACTAGCAGGTATGCCAGAAGTCTGTGAACTGCAAAAGATGTACTTCTTGCCAGAAACCAGAGGCAAAGGCTTAGCGAAGAAGTTGGTTAATATGTCGATGGAGAAAGCTAAGGAACTGGGTTATCAACATATGTATCTAGAAACGACCGAATGCCTTAATGCAGCCGTTAAACTTTACGAAAAATTGGGCTTTGAACACCTTGATTCAGCTTGGGGAGAAACAGGCCATGACGCTTGTGAGGTTGTCATGGCCAAAACGCTATAATGTGTTTTTGAAATAGGGTTAGCGTTGGCAGTTCATTAGATGGCAAGCGAGTGAGCAAATTGATTCATTACGTAACGGGCTAATTGAATAACCGCTAGTTACGCAAAAAGTTACTCACGCAAGAGGCTGGATTCAAGGCTACAAAAGAACTCTCTTTTTGCCCATCGAGTTCCACTTCTAACTGATATAAATGCTTAGGATTGGGCTTCTCAAGGTTAAATACCAGTGGAGCCTCAACCTGAAACACAACACCCGTATGTTCTGCTCGCACATCAATCGGCATCACGAGAGTCATACCATTAAACTTGATTGATGCAGATATTAACCCCGGCTTTAGCGTTTGATAGATAACATCTACTTTAAACTCACACCCACCACCGTGATGCCAGATTTGCTCGGTGACAACTTGCTCAAGCTTGACGTTACGAACGAACTGCAGATATGGCGCTTGCCAGATTCCGATCCGAGAATCAGATTTAGCGACAACCTGTGAAGATACAGAGTCATCCATATCCTCTTCAAGCAACAGGCTCTCCTCTTCTTCAAGGAAAAGGATCTCAAAACGATTTCGACCAGGCTGCATATAAGGACGGATGTCTTTGCGATATTCAGCTTCGCTGCCATCACAGTCAAATACGGCAACGCCATTGAGTCGCACTTCTGCAAAGTAGTCAACGCCTGCGACGACTAGCTCAACAAATGGGCATGCCAACATGGCATCATCCACTTCGATGTCATGCATCAGGTGCCATTCTTGCTCTGCGATTTCCTCTTCACTCAAGCTATTAGGGAGCTTTGAGCTTAATGGAGCAGGAAAGGTAATGTCATCTTGTGGGATAGAGAGATCCGTCAGTGGCGAAATTTGCCAAAGACCATCGAGAGGTAGCTGCATGTCATTCCTTGAGCTAGATCAATTTTGACCGCATTATAATGAATGAATGCATATAAAGACATTTATTTTTCTGAGGACAAAAAAATGCCAGCTCAAGGCTGGCATTCTTTAAAACTGGGAGAGATTACTCTTCGTCTTCATCATCTTCGTCAGGGTAGATAGCATCTTCACCTTCGTAGTAAGTGCCCCAACCGTCGTAGATAATGTCAAACTTCTCTGCAAGATTTACAAGCTTTTCAACTTGCTCATCAATCGCTTCTGCGTTCAGAGTACACTGCATCGTTGCATCACAACAAAGTAGCTTGTTGCCATCTTCGTCTTCTGTCTCTTCAGCTTCAAGCACTTCAAAGCCCATTTTGAATGCTTCAACAACGGCTTTCTCAAGTACTGCGAAATCTTCAGCGAATAGGTGATGCTCGATATCGTATAGAGCTTCAGGATCGCTACCATCTTCGATTAGTGCTTCAATGATATCGCGAGTCTCGCCTTTTTGAAATTCAATTAATTCCGCTACTGATAGATATTCATCTTCGTGAGACATGTGTCTGCTCCAGAGTGTTGACTATGAAAAGATCAAATTTGATTGCCACGAAATATGGCACGGATCGTCTAGAAAAGCCACCTAGATCAGGTGTAGAAGAGCAAGTTTATCGCTAGATAACAGAAGGGATATCAATTAAAAAGTGAAATCAAAATCACAGAAACAAATTTTCAACATATTATTAACTACCGTGTGTTTTAGCATTTCATTTTTATTGTTACTTTTAGCCTTACTCCTTCAAAATTGAGTGGTTAGTCATATCAGATGCATACTGCCGATCACTTCATCGATGCATAAAACCTCACTTATAAGTAAGTAACTGCATAAATTTTGAATGAAAAATCACGTTCACCAAGCAAAGTGGATTATCAAATCACTGAAATTAGAGCATAGATCCGCAAAAAGTTTGTTCCAGAACTCAGCCTTTCAGTTGGATTTTAATATCGACAATCCCAAACAACTCAGCATTTAAAACCAAAAATATCAAAATAACATAACCTTTACACAAGTTTCAAAACTTGCATATTACGAACAAGCTTGTCATAAATAGACGCTGGATTAATAGTAAGGATGCAAAATGAGTAAGCTGTACGTTGGCTCCGAAGTCGGTCAATTAAGACGAGTTCTCCTAAATAGGCCTGAAAGGGCACTCACCCACCTCACCCCTTCTAACTGTCATGAGCTACTCTTTGATGATGTACTTGCAGTAGAAGCAGCAGGTGAAGAACACGATGCCTTTGCGACAACACTTCGTAACCAAGACGTTGAAGTGTTATTACTGCATGACCTACTGGTTGAGACACTCGCTGTAGCACAAGCTCGTGAGTGGCTGCTTAATACTCAAATCTCTGATTTCCGTTACGGCCCTACATTCGCACGTGATTTAAGAGAGTACCTTGCTCAAATGGACAATGAGCACTTGGCTACGATCCTACTTGGTGGTTTAGCCTACTCTGAGCTTCCTATTAAATCTTCTTCAATGCTACCGAAGATGCACCGCCCACTTGATTTCGTTATTGAGCCGCTGCCTAACCATCTATTTACCCGTGATACTTCTTGCTGGGTTTATGGCGGTGTCTCTCTTAACCCTATGATGATGCCTGCTCGTCAACGAGAAACGAATCACTTGCGAGCAATATATCGCTGGCACCCTGTATTCGCGGGGCAAGATTTCATTAAGTACTTCGGTGATGAAGATCTTCATTACGACAACGCCAATATTGAAGGTGGTGATGTACTGGTAATCGGTAAAGGCGCTGTTCTTATCGGTATTTCAGAGCGTACCAAGCCACAAGGTGTCGAAAACCTAGCTGCGAGTTTATTCAAGTCAGGTCAAGCTAAAGAAGTGATTGCGATTGATTTACCGAAGCACCGCTCTTGTATGCACCTTGATACGGTAATGACACACATGGATATCGACACATTCTCAGTCTATCCAGAGATCGTTCGTAAAGACCTAGATACTTGGCGCTTAACGCCAAAAGAAAATGGCGAAATGCGAGTAGAGAAAGCTGAAAACTACCTAACAGCGATTGAAGGCGCACTGGATCTCGATCAACTGAAGATCATCACAACCGGTGGTGATAACTACGAAGCTGAACGTGAGCAGTGGAATGACGCTAACAACGTACTGACGGTGAAACCGGGTACGGTTATCGGTTATGAGCGTAATGTTTACACCAATGAAAAATACGACAAAGCAGGTATCGAAGTTCTGACGATTCCGGGCAATGAGCTAGGTCGTGGCCGAGGTGGCGCTCGCTGTATGAGTTGTCCTATCGAAAGAGACGGTATCTAAGCCACAAAACTCAATAAAGCGAATACACTAACTTATCTAGGCCAGTACCATTGTACTGGCCTTTTTTATCAAATTAATAAAATAAATATTCACAAATACAGCATTTTTATGTTTAACTGAGTTCTTCATTGATTCTATATACGCAAGGAGCGAGAGATGGCCTTTAATCTTCGCAATCGTAACTTTCTAAAACTTCTCGACTTTACTCCTAAAGAGATTCAGTTTTTACTCGACCTGTCTGCCGACCTTAAAAAAGCTAAGTATGCAGGTACAGAGCAGAAAAAGCTTAGCGGTAAAAACATCGCTTTGATCTTTGAAAAAGCATCAACTCGAACTCGATGTGCCTTTGAGGTAGCTGCTTTTGATCAAGGCGCTCAAGTCTCTTATTTAGGCCCTTCTGGTTCTCAGATTGGTCAGAAAGAATCAATGAAAGATACGGCGCGTGTATTAGGTCGTATGTACGATGGCATTGAATACCGAGGGTTTGGCCAAAGTATTGTCGAAGATCTAGGCGCTTATGCCGGTGTTCCGGTTTGGAATGGCCTAACCGATGAGTTCCATCCAACTCAGATCTTGGCTGATTTCCTCACTATGCTTGAGCATGGTCGCGGTAAACATCTGCACCAAATCAGCTTTGCTTATCTTGGTGATGCACGTAATAACATGGGGAACTCTCTGTTAGTGGGTGCCGCGAAAATGGGCATGGATATCCGCCTTGTTGCGCCAAAAGCATTTTGGCCAGAAGAGCACCTTGTCGAAGAGTGCCAAACTATTGCGCAAAATACAGGTGCAAAGATCACGCTAACAGAAGACGTTGCTGAAGGTGTTAAAGGTTGTGATTTCCTTTACACCGATGTTTGGGTTTCTATGGGTGAAGCGCCCGAAGCTTGGGACGAACGTGTGGCTGTAATGACGCCTTACCAAGTGAATATGGATGTCATTAAGCTCACAGGTAACCCTCAAGTGAAGTTCATGCATTGCCTACCAGCTTTCCACAACAATGAAACCGTGATCGGCCAGCAAGTCGCAGACAAATATGGAATGAACGGTTTGGAAGTAACAGACGAAGTATTTGAGTCCGACTACTCAATTGTGTTTGATGAAGCAGAGAATCGCATGCACACCATCAAAGCAATCATGGTCGCGACACTTGGCCAATAGAGAATAATGAAAGTAAACAAAAGCTTGATGTAATCGCTTGCGCTCACAAATTGAAAGCGTATAATTCTCGGCAATTTGTCTGAGAGTAGTGAAAATGACGCCAAGCAATGTTGTGATAAAACATAATGATATTGTGAAAACACATAATAAAATTGTGAAGACACCAAATATTGCTCGCAAGCTAGCATGCTTGCCAGGCCGTCTATTCTGCTTTTCAGCACTTTTTTAAAGCCTCCCATTATAGGGGGCTTTTTTATGGCCAATACATTATTGTGGGGAAGAAGATCATGGCGAATTCGCTCTATCAAAAGCACATCATCTCAATTCCAGAGCTTTCTCGTGAAGAGCTAGAATTAATTGTTCAAACGGCAGGTCAACTTAAAGCTGAACCAAACCCAGAACTCATCAAGAACAAAGTTGTTGCAAGCTGCTTCTTCGAACCTTCAACGCGAACTCGTCTCTCTTTTGAAACGGCTATTCAGCGCATCGGTGGTGATGTGATTGGTTTCGATAGCGGTGGTAACACGTCACTGGCGAAGAAAGGCGAAACGCTAGCAGACTCAGTGCAGGTTATTTCTTCATACGTTGATGCTTACGTAATGCGCCACCCTCAAGAAGGCGCAGCGCGTCTAGCTTCTGAGTTCTCTAACGGTGTACCTGTTATTAACGCGGGCGACGGAGCAAACCAACACCCAACACAAACGTTATTAGACCTGTTCTCTATCGCCGAAACTCAAGGCCGCCTCGACAACCTTAACGTTGCATTCGTTGGTGACCTTAAGTACGGCCGTACAGTTCACTCGTTGACTCAAGCACTAGCTAAATTCGACAACATCTGTTTCTACTTCGTTGCTCCAGAAGCACTGGCGATGCCTGACTACATTTGTGAAGAGCTTGATGAAGCGGGTATTAAGTACCAACTGCTGACAGACATGGAAGATGTGATTCCAGAGTTGGATGTTCTGTACATGACTCGAGTTCAAAAAGAACGTTTTGATGAATCGGAATACGCGCACATCAAATCAGCGTACATCCTGACGGCTCCGATGTTGGAAAATGCACGTGATAACCTAAAGGTTCTTCACCCTCTTCCTCGTGTTGATGAAATTACGATTGATGTCGATAAAACGCCTTACGCTTACTACTTCCAGCAAGCTGAGAACGGTGTTTACGCGCGTGAAGCATTGCTAGCCCTTGTTCTTAACGAAACGCTGTAGAGGAGAGATATCATGTCTAAAGAGACTCAATTAAAAGTTGAAGCAATCAAGAACGGAACGGTTATCGACCATATCCCAGCCAACATCGGGATCAAGGTGCTCAAACTGTTCGACATGCATAACTCTAATCAGCGAGTAACGATTGGCCTAAACCTGCCATCTTCTGCTCTAGGCGGTAAAGACTTACTCAAGATAGAGAATGTGTTTATCACTGAAGAACAGGCGAGCAAGTTAGCACTTTACGCGCCTCATGCGACCGTAAACCAAATCGAAGATTACGAAGTGGTTAAGAAGCTACCACTAGAACTTCCTGAGCAAATCAACGATGTGTTCGAGTGTCCAAACACCAACTGTATTACTCACAATGAACCCGTTGAAAGCAGCTTTAAGATCTTTGAAAAGAAAGAAGATATTCGATTGAAGTGTAAATACTGCGAAAAAGTCTTCTCTCGTGAGATCGTGACAGAAAGATAACGTCATACGGCAACACCGATCGAACGCAAAAACTATTCAATACCTCGCCTGTGCGGGGTATTTTGATCTTTACCTATCCAAAGTTTGAAGGCACACTGAAAATTGATTTTTATCCAATAACTGATGGAATAAACCAATGACTAAAGTACTTCACACAGAATCTGCTCCAGCTGCAATCGGCCCATACGTACAAGGCGTTGACCTTGGCAACATGGTACTGACTTCTGGTCAAATCCCAGTAAACCCAGCAACTGGTGAAGTATCTGCTGATATCGCAGTGCAAGCTCGCCAGTCTCTAGACAACGTTCAAGCGGTTGTTGAAGCTTCTGGCCTGACTGTAAAAGACATCGTAAAGCTAACGGTATTCGTTAAAGACCTAAACGACTTCGGCACAGTAAACGAAGTTTACGGTAAGTTCTTTGATGAGCACGGTGTTGCAAACTACCCTGCACGCTCATGTGTTGAAGTAGCGCGTCTGCCAAAAGATGTAGGTATCGAGATCGAAGCTATTGCAGTTCGCAAATAGATTTTAATCTCTAGAATAAACGGTTTCTAGTAAACAAGTTGGCATAAAGCTGAGCGTTTATCAGATACAAAAAAGGTTGCCCTGTCGGCAACCTTTTTATTGTTCATCGTTTCGCTTAGATGATTACTTCTTATTAAGCTCAACTACTTCTTTGTCTAACTCTTCAAGCTTCGCAGCCATCTGCTCACGAGCTAGGTTAGCCAGTTGACGAACATTAGACTTATCGTAATCTTCAGTACTGATTGGTGGCAGCATTTCAACAATCACATGACCATTGTTCCAACGGTTCAGCTTCACGCCACCTGTTGAGCTACACACGATAGGAATAATAGGTAAGCCAGCGCCAATCGCAGCATGGAACGCACCCGTTTTGAATGGCAACAAACCACGACCACGAGAGCGAGTCCCCTCAGGGAACATCCATACTGAAACATCACTCTCTTTTAGACTAGTCACGACCTGATCAATCGTACCTACTGCTTTGCTGCGGTTAGCACGGTCGATTAGGATATTACCCGTCAGCCAATACAGCTGACCAAAAAGAGGCATCCACACTAGGCTTTTCTTACCAACCGTCACAACTTTTGGCGTTACTGCTGATGAAATCGTAAATAGATCCCAGCTGTTTTGGTGGTTTGCCACATAAACATGTTGGCCGCGAGAGTAGGCATCTTCTGGGATACGAAGCTCTAACTTCATGCCAAAGATTTTCGACATGCGACCGAAATAACGGCCAAAGGTAAATACGTGTTTCGGGTTACGTGGACTCAATAGACAGTAACCACAACCAAATACAAACATAAGAATCGCAAATATCGCTACCGCGAAAATACGTAATATTGCTATCATTTTGTTCCTCACCAACCGCAAAGCTCATCCATCTATTCGCACAACAATGGGCAATAGACTCACTTGCGGTAAATACAACTATAAAAAAGCCGAAACCAAGGTTCCGACTTTTATGTTTTCATCTTACTGATTCATGAATCCACTAACCTAAGTTAGTTCGACTCACTAAATCGTGTAATGTTTGCGCCTAAGGCTGACAGTTTATCTTCAATCTTATCGTAGCCACGATCGATGTGATAAATACGGTCAACGATGGTTTCACCTTGAGCGATACAACCAGCAATAACAAGGCTCGCAGATGCACGAAGATCCGTTGCCATTACTTGAGCACCACTCAATTTATCCGTGTCACCACAGATAGCCGTGTTACCTTCGATCTCGGCTTTTGCTCCCATTCGCTGTAGTTCAGGAATGTGCATAAAGCGGTTTTCAAAGATAGTCTCAGTGATAACACCACTGCCCTTCGCCATCATGTTAAGCAGGGTAAACTGTGCTTGCATGTCGGTTGGGAAGCCTGGGTGAGGTGCCGTTACGATTTTCACCGCTTTCAAATCACGATCAGTCATATCAAGGCTGATCCAACCTTCGCCCGTTTCAACCTTCGCTCCCGCTTCTTCAAGCTTCGCTAATGCAGCTTCAAGAAGATGAGCGTTGGTGTTGCGACAAACCACTTTACCGCCAGAAACCGCAGCAGCAACCAGGAAGGTGCCCGTTTCAATACGGTCTGCAACCACAGAGTGTTGGCCACCACCAAGACGTTCAACGCCTTCGATAGTAATCGTATCTGTACCTGCGCCAGAAATTTTAGCACCTAGTTTGTTTAGGAAATCAGCCGTATCAACAATCTCAGGCTCACGCGCTGAGTTATCTAACACAGTTGTACCTTCCGCTAGCGTTGCTGCACACATGATAGTAATGGTGGCACCCACACTTACTTTATCCATCACGATGTGCGCGCCTTTCAAACGGCCGTCAACACTTGCTTTTACATAACCATCTTCCAACTTAATAGTCGCACCTAGTTGCTCTAGGCCATGGATATGTAAATCAACAGGTCGAGCACCAATTGCACAACCGCCCGGAAGTGACACTTGGCCTTCACCAAAACGAGCGACTAAAGGACCTAAAGCCCAGATAGAAGCGCGCATTGTTTTTACTAAATCGTAAGGTGCACAAAATTCATTAATTTCGCTGCCATCAACATGAACACTACCGTTGCGTGATACTTTTGCGCCTAAACGCTTAAGCAATTCCATCGTAGTATCGATGTCACGTAGGTGAGGAACATTACTCACTTCAACCGGCTCTTCAGCTAGAATTGAAGCAAATAGGATTGGTAGGGCTGCATTTTTTGCGCCTGAGATCGTCACTTCACCGCTTAGCGGCTTATCCGATCCAATAACTCGAAACTTTTCCATCATAAACCTTAAAGTGACATCAGTTTCTTATCACGTTCCCACTCTTCCGGCGTGAAAGCCTTAATAGAAAGAGCATGGATATCATTGCGTTGAATGTATTCCATTAGTGGGCCGTAGATTAGTTGCTGCTTCTTAACTCGATTCATGCCGTCAAAACATGGATCAACCGCAACAACTTCGTAATGACTGCCTTCACCCTTCACGATAATTTCCTGAAGGTTCAGAGCCTCTGCTAATAATTCTTGTACTTTTGTGCTGTCCACAAATAGCTCCTGCCTAATTTTTTATGTGTTCTGCCATCATTGGCTGGATATTGCTCAATTGGAACAACGTTCGTAATTGTTCTGGCACGAAACTGAGCATTATATGACAGTTTTGATTTTTTGCATGCTCTAATAAGTGAATTAGCATCACCATTCCGGCTGAATCGACTCGATTTATATGGCTAAGGTCAATTTCAACGCTCGATTCCGTCGTTTGCCACTTTTCCAATATACGCCAGATTGCAGGTACACTATCTCGATCTATATCACCAAGAAGTTGATATTCTTTAGAGCTTAGCGCTTGCCATTGAGAATGGCTCATTATTTATTACTCTCAAAACGAATCGGTTGAGAAGCCAGTTTCTCGAGTTCGTCAGCTACTTGTAAGATGCCTTCTTGACGAATCTTAGTGTTCCACTCAGACTTCTTACTTGATAGCAGGCTTATACCTTCGGCAACCATATCAAATGCCTTCCACTCACCTGACTTCTTATCTTTGCGCAGTTTAAACTCAAGGTTAATGTTTGGTCGAGGCGTATCAATGATATCAACCTTAATACTGGTAATACGGCTATCTGTTTTAATTGTTGGTTCTGGACCAAATTTAATCGTCTGCTCTGTATATTGAGTTAACACTTGAGCATAAGAAGAAACGAGATATTTACGAAATGCATCAATAAATACGCGCACGTCTCCTCTATCAGCACCTTTCAAGTTTGGACCTAGCAGTTTAAGAGCCGCATATTGAGCATTAACATAGGGCATCAACTCTTCTTCCACAATGACCTTCAATAACTCAGGATCTTGCTGGATATTCTCTTGCTCACTCTTCAAACGATCAAATGCCACTTCAGCAACTTGCGTCATCATCTGATAAGGCTGAGTGCGATCAATCGATTCTGAAGCAAGAACTTGAGTCGACATCAGCAAAGCAACCGCAGTTATAAACCATTTTTTCAATAGGCTATTCGTCTTTAACATGAGCCTACTCCTTAGCTTCGCTATTATCAGAGCCACCGACGCTATACAGCACTTGACCAATCAAATCTTCTAATACTAATGCCGACTTGGTGTCTTCGATAGAATCACCATCAACCAACATCTCTTCATCTTCAAAGATGAAGCCTGGAACTAAGCTGATGTACTGCTCACCGATCAAGCCCGACGTTAAGATTTGAGCACTAGAGGTATCAGGAAATTGTGAGTACTTCGCATCAATAGACAGTTCAACCACAGGAAGGTAGCTCTCAGTATCAAGTTCAATACTTTGAACTCGACCAACAACCACGCCACCCACCTTCACCGGTGAACGAACCTTTAGGCTGCCAATATTGTCAAAGGTCGCTTTTAGGTTATAAGTATGGTTTGAACCTATGCCTTTTACGTCAGCGACTTGAAAGATCATGATTAAGATTGCGCAAATTCCGGCAATAACAAAGGTGCCGACCCATAATTCTAATTTTCGAGTTTGTTGCATGATTAATTCCCAAACATCAATGCGGTAAGAACAAAATCTAGCCCTAATACCGCTAGAGAAGAGTGTACTACTGTGCGTGTGGTTGCCTGACTAATACCTTCGGATGTCGGTACTGCATCATAACCATTAAAAAGTGCGATCCAAGTTACGGTGATAGCGAAGACCATGCATTTGATCATACTGTTACCAATATCACGGCCAAGCTCAACGGAAGACTGCATCGCAGACCAGAAACTGCCGTGGTCAATACCCTTCCAATCCACACCGACTAACTGAGCACCCCAAATCCCGACCGCCATAAAAATCATAGCGAGCAGTGGCATAGAAATAAGGCCGGCCCAGAGACGTGGCGCAATAATGCGTTTAAGAGGATCAACCGCCATCATCTCAAGGCTAGAGATCTGTTCCGTTGCTTTCATTAAGCCGATCTCAGCCGTTAATGCTGAACCCGCACGGCCAGCAAACAGAAGTGCTGTCACCACAGGGCCCAATTCCCGTAACAACGAGAGCGCGACCATTTGCCCAAGGTTACCCTCTGCGCCATAGTCGATTAATACGACATAGCCCTGCAGACTGAGTACCATGCCAATAAACAAGCCCGAAACTAAAATGATAGCCAATGACTGAACGCCAACGCTATAAAATTGTTTAACTAATAGAGGGAAATTTTTTAGTTTCGGGATGCCAAACAAAGCCCCAAATAGCATTAGGCTTGCTCGACCAAATGACTCACAGATCGCAAGTGCGCGCTTACCGACACCCGCAATAGTTTTAGCAATCATATTCAAACAAATCCTTTTCTAAGCTATTTGCAGGAAACCTAAATGGCACAGGGCCATCCGATTCACCTTGCAAAAATTGCTGCACTCTTGGGTCGCTGTTGTTGTACAACTCATCAGGAGAACCTGCAGCAATAATTTTCCCATCAGCCATCAAATAAACCCAATCAGCAATGCTCATCACCTCAGGGACATCATGAGAAACGACAATAGAGGTTAAACCCAAGGCTTGATTGAGGTTACGAATCAACTCAACCAAAACACCCATGGTGATTGGATCTTGGCCAACAAAAGGCTCATCATACATAATAAGTTCTGGGTCCAATGCGATCGCACGGGCCAACGCCGCTCGTCTCGCCATACCACCAGACAACTCACTCGGCATTAATTGCGCCGCGCCTCGCAACCCTACCGCCTCAAGCTTAAGCAATACAATGGTACGAATGAATTTTTCGTTAAGTTCAGTGTGCTCTCGCAAAGGAAACGCCACATTATCAAAGACATTTAGATCCGTGAAAAGTGCCCCCGATTGGAAAAGCATGCTCATTTTCTTACGTGCTTGATATAGCTTTCGACGTGGCAATGCAGGGATGTTGTCGCCATCAAACCAAATTTCACCTTCATCTGGTGGTAATTGTCCACCAATCAGACGTAATAAGGTTGTTTTACCGATCCCTGACGGCCCCATGATCGCGGTTATTTTTCCTTGAGGAACTTCTAAACTGATGTCATCAAAGATAATTCGTTCACCGCGTGAGAAGCTGAGATTCTTAACTTTCACAAGCTCAGTGTTCAACATACTTTTGTTGTTTCCTTGCTTTAAAAACGCCAATTATAGCTGCAATAATAATGAGTCTACTTTAGAATTAAAAGCGCTGTTCAATTAATTATTAAAAACAGAAAACAAAGGCAGGGATTTGAAAGCATTGAGAAATTCATTCCTCAACAACATTTCTTTACCACTAACTAGCAATTAATTTGTCGAGTGACTTCCCTTTTATCTAGCAACAAGTCAAAATTAGCGGTTAATTCTCCGTTTTTTATTAATTTTTAGGAATCATCATGCTTGAAGCGATTGCGTTTCTTATTATCGGTCTAGGTTTTTTGGTGTGGAGTGCAGATAAGCTGGTCTACGGTGCCGCTGCTCTTGCTCGCAACTTCGGTATTTCACCACTAGTTATCGGTATGACAATCTTAGCAATGGGATCTTCAGCTCCTGAAATGATGGTTTCTGCGACAGCTGCCCTTGATGGTAAAACAGATACGGCGGTAGGTAACGTATTAGGCTCAAACATCGCTAACATCGCGCTGATTTTAGGTATTACAGCCCTTATCAAGCCATTATCGATTAGCTCTGGTGTGATTCGTCGTGAACTACCTTTAATGATAGGTGTCACTCTATTAGCGGGCGCACTGCTTTGGGATAATCACTTAGGTTTCTATGAAGGTGTGTTGTTGTTTGTTCTTTTTGCCGCTTTCTTATTTGCGATGCTGCAAATCAGCCGTAGTGAGAAAAAGAACGGTGATGCCTTTCTTGACGAACAAGAATCTGAAGTTCCTGAAGGCGTGAGCAACCCCAAAGCCGCAATGTGGGTAGTGGTTGGTCTGATTATTCTACCTCTAGCGGCCAACATGTTGGTTGATAACGCGGTTGTTATCGCGAAGTTCTTTGGTATGAGTGACCTTGTGATTGGTTTAACCATTATTGCCGTTGGCACAAGTTTACCTGAACTTGCAGCATCACTAGCCGGTGTTATGAAAGGTGAAGATGATATGGCTGTGGGTAATATCATTGGCTCAAACGTATTCAACATCCTTGCCGTAATGGGTATCCCAGGCATCCTAAACCCTTCCATCTTGAGCGAGTTTGCAATGGGTCGTGACTTCTGGGTGATGCTAGGCGTATCACTACTCCTTGTTATCATGGCACTAGGAAAATCTCGTAGCGTGAATCGTATCGAAGGCGGCGTGTTAATCGTGACGTTTGTGGCATATCAAAGTTACCTACTAATGAACATGTCAGCTTAATTGTTGATTTAACTTCCCGTACTTGGAGTATTTGATGTCTCAGCCATTTGATTATTGCAGCGTTGCAAAACAAGTTTTGGAAACCGAAGTTGCAGGTCTCACGCAATTAGACCAATATTTTAATGATGATTTTAGCAAAGCTTGCGACCTAATCCTGAACAACAAAGGCAAAGTCGTAGTGATGGGCATGGGCAAATCAGGCCACATTGGTAACAAAATAGCAGCTACACTGGCAAGCACTGGTACATCGGCTTTCTTTGTACACCCAGGTGAAGCAGCGCATGGTGATTTGGGAATGATCGAACCTGGCGATATTGTGATAGCAATATCCAACTCAGGTGAATCAGGAGAAATCCTCAGCCTATTCCCAGTATTAAAGCGTTTAAACATTAAGATTATCAGCATGACTGGCAAGCCGGCATCAAACATGGCGACTTTATCTGATATTCATTTACAGATTTCAGTACCCGAAGAAGCGTGTCCCCTAGGTTTAGCACCAACAACCAGTACTACCGCTACTTTGGTTATGGGTGATGCATTAGCCGTTGCACTTTTACAGGCAAGAGGTTTTACCGCTCAAGATTTTGCACTGTCTCATCCTGGTGGTGCTTTGGGCCGTCAACTGCTGTTGAAACTAGACGACATCATGCACACCGGTGATTCACTCCCAATTGTTGCTCCGGATGCACTAGTTCGAGATGCCCTGTTAGAGATATCTCAAAAAGGCTTGGGTATGACGGCAATCGTCGATGAAGATGGCCAAATGAAGGGCATTTTTACCGATGGTGATTTACGCCGTATCTTAGATAAACGTATTGATATTCATAGCACGCAGATCGGCGATGTAATGACACTGAACCCAACGGTAGCAGAACCAAATATGCTCGCAGTTGAGGGCTTAAATTTGATGCAAGCTAAGAGCATCAATGGCCTGATGTTGTGTGATAATGGCAAATTAGTAGGCGCTTTAAATATGCATGACTTACTGAAAGCAGGAGTAATGTAATGTCACAGGCAATTGAAACCCTTTACGGCACAGTGGATTCACGTGTATTTGCGATAGCAAAAGAGATCAAACTGCTGATTTGCGATGTCGATGGCGTATTCTCAGATGGTCGCATCTACATGGGTAATAATGGTGAAGAGTTAAAAACTTTCCATACGCGCGACGGTTACGGCATTAAATCGTTGATGAACGCGGGCGTTGAAATCGCAATCATCACTGGCCGTAAATCTCAAATTGTTGAGAATCGAATGACCGCTCTCGGTATTAAGCTAATTTATCAAGGTCAGGATGATAAAGTTAAAGCATATCAAGACATTTGCGATAAACTTTCAGTTAATCCTGAAAACACAGGTTATATCGGAGACGATTTAATCGACTGGCCTGTAATGGCAAAGGTTGGCTTGAAGGTATGTGTGGCAGACGGTCACCCATTGCTTGCACAAAGAGCCAACTACGTAACAACCATTAACGGCGGTTACGGTGCAGTACGTGAAGTCTGCGACCTTATTTTACAAGCAAGAAACGAACTCGACGTGCACAAAGGTTTAAGCATATGAGTTTTAATCGTATTATCTACTTAATACTCATCTTTATTGCCTCTTGGTCCGCCTATTACTTGTACGACAAAGAGCAAACTTCGACGATACAAGTAGATCCAAATTTAGAACTGCCCGCGTTTAGTGGCAAGAATCTTGATAATATTAGCTATGACGAAAGCGGTATTCGTAGCTATCAAGTTGAATCGACCAATCTAGAGCACTACTCCGTCGTTGGCGATACGCACTTTCAAGACCCTGTTCTTTCAGTATTCCGTGAAGGGCATACGATAGAATGGCGAGTGACCGCTGATCGCGCAATTATGGATGAAAATCAAGTCATCACTTTTTATGACAACGTTGTGGCGAAGAACCTGTTGCCAGATGCTAGTTTCGATACAATGACCACAGATAAGATGGTTGTTGAACTGACTAGCCGAGATTTTTATTCAGACACTCCGGTCCATATGATCGGTACATTTTTTGAAAATGAGGGGCAAGCAATGAAAGGGAACTTCGGTACCAACAATGCGACTCTCTTTAATTCTGTTCAGGGTAGATATGAAACTCTCACACCTTAGTTTATTGGCTTTGACCCTTGCGGCGTCTAATGTCTATGCTCTATCTTCGGATAGCGAGCAGCCTGTCTATATTGATTCAGACAGTCAGCAATTAGATATGAAAAGCAATCAAGTAACCTTTCTTGGCGATGTGAACCTTAAACAAGGTAGCATCAATATCAATGCCGATAAGGTCATTGTTACACGTAATGCCGTCAACGGTGAAATTGAAGAAATACAAGGTTTCGGAAAGCCCGCAACCTTTTCTCAACTTACTGACGATGGGAAAACACTCTATGGTGAAGCTGACGATTTACATTACCAGCTGATTGCCGATAGATTGATCATGACTAAGAACGCGATGCTATCTCAAGATGGCAGTATCATTCGTGGCTCTAAGATTACCTATCAGATCACCTCTCAAAAATTGGTTGCCGATAGTGATAGCAGTGAGCGAGTATCAACGGTTTTACAACCAGCGGAAGTGAATAAGTAATCATGGCAGTCCTTACAGCAAAGAACCTAGCGAAGACCTACGGAAAACGTAAAGTTGTAACAGACGTAAGCTTGCAAGTAGAGTCAGGTCAGATCGTCGGGCTACTTGGCCCAAACGGTGCAGGTAAAACCACCTCTTTCTATATGATAGTGGGCCTGGTTGCGCGTGATGAAGGTACTATCAGCATTGATGACCGAGACATCAGTATCTTACCAATGCACAGTCGTTCTCGTCTTGGTATCGGTTACCTTCCTCAAGAAGCATCCATTTTTCGTAAATTGTCAGTTGAAGACAACATCATGGCTGTTTTGCAAACGCGCGATGAGATGACTAACGCGCAACGTCAAGATAAGCTGGAAGATCTTCTCGAAGAGTTCCACATCCAACATATTCGAGCGAGTAATGGTATGGCTTTGTCAGGTGGTGAGCGTCGCCGTGTTGAGATTGCTCGTGCGCTAGCAGCAAACCCTCAGTTCATTCTTCTGGACGAACCTTTTGCTGGTGTTGACCCTATATCGGTTATCGATATCAAAAAAATCATTGTTCACTTACGCGATCGCGGCTTAGGCGTTTTGATTACCGACCACAACGTTCGCGAAACATTAGACGTGTGTGAAAAAGCTTACATCGTAAGTCAAGGGCATCTAATAGCTGAGGGAACTCCTGAAGATGTTCTCAATAACGAACAAGTTAAACAAGTTTATCTAGGCGAACAATTCCGTCTATGATTAGATAGAGAGTATCGAGAGTTCTTAGAATAATAACTAGGTAAGTAACACTGAATGAAACCCTCATTACAACTTAAGCTAGGCCAACAGTTAGCAATGACTCCTCAATTGCAACAAGCGATTCGTTTGTTGCAATTGTCTACTTTGGATTTGCAACAAGAGATTCAAGAAGCACTTGAATCGAACCCACTACTCGATGTCGAAGATGGCAATGAAGATACGCCAACATCGGAAGAAAAACCTAGCAGTGACGAGAAAGAAACAGTTGAAACAGTAGAACAAGACTTACCTGATAGCTCCGATTTGATCGAAAAATCAGAGATCGGCAACGAACTAGAAATCGATACAACTTGGGAAGACGTTTACAGCGCAAACACAGGTAACACTGGCATTGCGATTGATGACGACATGCCCGTTTATCAAGGCGAAACCACACAAAGTCTATACGATTACCTGCTCTGGCAACTCGATTTAACACCATTCACAGAAACTGACCGCAGCATAGCTTTTGCGCTAATTGATGCTATCGATGACCGCGGTTACCTGACCGTATCTTGTGAAGACATCCTTGAGAACTTCGACAACGAAGAGATCGAGCTTGATGAAATTGAAGCCGTTCGTAAACGAATTCAGCAGTTTGATCCGCTAGGTGTCGGTTCTGTGAATCTGCAAGATTGCTTGTTACTGCAATTGGCGACCTTCCCACAAGATACCCCTTGGCTTAACGAAGCTAAGTTAGTACTTACTAGCCATATCGACCAACTCGGCAATCGCGATTACAAACTGGTTATCAAAGAGACCAAGTTGAAAGAAGCGGAATTACGCGAAGTTTTGCAATTAATCCAACAGCTGGACCCTCGCCCTGGCAGTAAGATCACGCCAGACGAAACTGAGTATGTGGTTCCTGACGTATCCGTCTTCAAAGAGCTTGGGAAATGGTTGGTCACCATTAATCCAGATAGCGTGCCAAAACTAAAAGTAAATCAACAATACGCGGCCCTTAGTAGCAAAGGCAGTAGTGCTGACAACCAATTTATCCGCTCAAATTTGCAAGAAGCAAAATGGCTAATTAAAAGTCTAGAGAGCCGAAATGAAACACTACTAAAAGTCGCTCGGTGTATTGTTGAACATCAACGCGGTTTCTTCGAACATGGCGCAGAAGCCATGAAGCCGATGGTACTGAATGATGTGGCTTTAGCTGTTGATATGCACGAATCCACGATCTCTCGTGTGACGACTCAAAAATTCATGCACACACCGCGTGGCATCTTCGAACTCAAGTACTTTTTCTCAAGCCATGTCAGCACTGACAATGGCGGTGAATGTTCATCTACAGCAATTCGCGCACTCATTAAGAAGCTTGTCGCAGCGGAAAATACCGCAAAGCCTCTAAGTGATAGTAAGATTGCTGCTTTACTGGCTGACCAAGGAATTCAGGTAGCTAGACGTACCATAGCGAAATACCGTGAATCTCTGGGCATTGCCCCATCGAGTCAGCGTAAACGCCTGTTATAAACTAAAGTAGTTAGCTCTTTATTCATTAACGATTGATTAGTTAACTATTAATTTAGTTGTAACCTGGCAACCAACTGAAAAGGAAAGTCTATGCAAATCAATATTCAAGGCCATCACGTTGATCTTACCGATTCAATGCAAGACTATGTTCACACCAAATTCGACAAACTTGAGCGCTTCTTTGATCATATCAATAGTGTTCAAGTTGTTTTAAAAGTTGAGAAAATCAATCAAATCGCAGAAGCTACCCTGCATATAAATCAAGGGGAAATTCATGCGACAGCAACAGATGAAAGCATGTATGCCGCAATTGATTCATTGGTTGATAAACTTGTTCGCCAACTCAACAAGCACAAAGAAAAACTAAGTAGTCACTAACATGCAATTAAGCGAAGTACTTTCATTGGACTGCACTAAAAGTGCAGTCCAATGCACAAGCAAAAAAAGAGCCCTTGAGCTGATCAGTCAAATCGCAGCAGAAAGCTGCGGTCAAGATTCAACAGAACTGTTTGAGTGCATGCTGAGCCGTGAAAAAATGGGCAGTACAGGTATCGGTAACGGTATCGCGATTCCCCATGCACGCATGAATGTCAGTGATAAAGCGATTGCTGTATTAATACAATGCCAAGACCCAATCGAATTTGATGCTATCGATAACCGCCCAGTTGATCTACTGTTTGCTCTACTTGTTCCTAGTGAACAATGTAAAGAGCATCTGAAAACCCTTTCTTGTATGGCAGAGCGACTTAACGACAAGCAGACTCTTAAACAGTTGCGTAATGCTCAAAGCGATCAAGAGCTTTACGACATCATGATTCAAGTGCCAACTTGCGAGTAATAACATGCGATTAATCGTTGTTAGTGGCCAGTCAGGAGCCGGGAAAAGTGTTGCGCTACGAGTTCTTGAAGACTTGGGGTATTACTGTGTTGATAACCTACCAGTAAACCTGCTCAACGACTTCGTCGAATCGGTACGCGAGATCAATCAAAACGTCGCTGTTAGCATTGATATTCGTAACCTACCAAAAGAGCCTCAGTTAGTTACAGAAACGCTAGACCAGCTAGAAGCCGCCACAGATATAGACCTAAACGTCTTATTTCTAGATGCGAGTAAACAGACGCTACTCAAGCGCTACAGCGAAACACGCAGAATTCATCCTTTATCGATCGGCCAAGAAAAACTCTCTCTTGAACAAGCTATTGATTTAGAAAAAACACTTCTGACTCCTCTTGTAGAGCAAGCCAGCATTGTGATTGATAGCAGTGACTGTAACCTCTACGAATTGAGTGAACAGGTTCGTTTCAAAGTAGAGGGCAAAGAAAAACAAGAACTCATTATCGTTTTTCAGTCTTTCGGCTTTAAGTTCGGCCTACCAAGTGATGCCGATTATGTGTTTGATGTTCGATTTCTGCCAAACCCTCACTGGGAACCGGCACTACGACCATTGACGGGGCTTGAAGCTCCAATTCACTCTTTCCTAGAGAAACACGCTGAAGTTCTTGAACTCAAGCAACAAATTCAAGGCTTTGTTGAGCAGTGGTTACCCATGTTAGAGAAGAATAATCGCAGTTACCTAACGGTCGCGATTGGTTGCACTGGCGGCAAACACCGCTCAGTTTATCTAACTCAGAAAATTGGTGAATACTTCGAACAACTCGGTCATCAAGTTCAAATCAGACATGCCTCCCTAGAGAAGCACCAACAGGGCTAACCATGGAATTAACTCGAACTGTACTGATCCAAAATCGCTTGGGTCTTCACGCTAGAGCAGCCGTAAAATTGGTTGAGCTTGCCCAAAGTTTTGATGCAACTATCACTATCCATAGCGAAGAAGATAAAATCGCAACTGCAGACAGTGTGATGGGTTTGCTTATGCTGGAATCAGCGCAAGGGCAACACATCACGATCCAAGCTACAGGCACCGATTCACAACAAGCACTGGATGCTGTTTGCCACCTCATTGAAGACAAGTTTGATGAGGGTGAGTAGCGAAAACGAGTCACTCACAACACTGAAGACTCAAACTTCGAACCAACCAGTATTAAATCTTAGTTCTAGCTAAGTTTATGATTTAAATAAGCCCCAGAATTAAGTTACTATTCCAAGCATTGTTAGAATAATGAAATAGGAGGAAAATATGGCAGAGCAATTAGAATTCGACCAAGCTCACCAAACCCTCCAAGAAGTCAGCGAAGCCCTAGAAAACGGCCGATTTGTTCACGTACGTCGACAACTTCAGGACATGGAACCTGAAGATATTGCACACCTTTTAGAAGCCTCCCCTCGCAAAAGTCGTGACGTACTCTGGCAACTCACCGATCCAGAAGACTACGGTGAAATTCTTGATGAACTAAACGAAGACGTCAAAGATGCGCTTGTGTCGAAAATGGCACCGGAGACCTTAGCAGAAGCAACAGAAGGTATGGAAACCGATGACGTCGCGTACGTACTTCGAAGCCTACCCGACGATGTTTCTCGCGAAGTCCTTTCTCAAATGGACTCCGTCGATCGTGCATTAGTAGAAACCGCCCTTTCGTACCCAGAAGATTCAGCGGGTGCGATCATGAATACCGACGTAATCACGATTCGTGGCGACGTCGATGTCGACGTTGTATTGCGCTATATGCGTATGCGTGGCGAATTGCCCGACGCAACCGATGCTCTGTATGTTATTGATGAAGAAGAACGTCTGATCGGTAACCTATCGCTTACCACACTAGTAACAACTCAGCCCGATGTTCCGGTTTCCGAAGTGATGGAAGATGCTGACGAAGCGATCGCGGTTGAAACCAGTGCTTCCGATATCGCCAGTCTGTTCGAACGTCGTAATTGGGTTTCTGCACCCGTTGTTGATAGTAACCAGCATCTTGTTGGCCGTATCACTATCGATGACGTGGTTGATGTTATCCGTGAAGACGCCGAGCACTCAATGATGAGCATGGCGGGTATGGACGATGACGAAGATACCTTCGCTCCAGTCGTAAAATCTGCTCGTCGTCGTAGTGTCTGGTTGGGTGCTAACGTACTCGCAGCACTTGCTGCTGCATCTGTATCCAATATGTTTGAAGCAACACTCGACCAAATGGCAGCGATTGCGGTTCTAATGACTATCGTACCTTCAATGGGCGGGGTTGCTGGTAACCAAACCGTTGCACTTGTGATTCGTGGTTTAGCACTCGGTCATATCGGTGACAGTAACAAACGCGAACTACTACTCAAAGAGGCGGCCATCGGCTTCCTAAACGGCGTGTTATGGGCTGTTATCATTGGCGGTATAGTGGTTGCTTGGAAAGGTAACTGGATACTGGGAGGCATCATCTCAGCTGCAATGATGACCAACTTGATTGTCGCTGGTATCGCCGGTGTAACCATCCCAGTAATGCTGAAAAAGATGAATATCGATCCAGCACTAGCGGGCGGTATGGCTCTGACCACAGTAACCGATGTTATTGGCCTATCTGTGTTTTTAGGCTTAGCAACCATACTGATCTAGTTATCATAAGCAGCTAGCCAATTTTTGGCGAAATACAGAAAACAAAAAGTGAGCCATCGGCTCCCTTTTTTAATTCATCATATTGGCGCTAACTTAATTACTCACCCGCGACTTTCATCGACTCAAGCAAGATAGAACCCGTTTGAATTTGTGAACGCGTTTCAACATCGTTACCAACCGCAACAATCTGAGTGAACATGTCTTTTAGGTTACCCGCGATCGTCACTTCAGATACTGGGTATTGGATTTCTCCATTCTCAACCCAGAAACCTGCTGCGCCACGTGAATAATCACCGGTCACGGTATTAACGCCTTGACCCATTACTTCAGTCACAAGGAAGCCGGTGCCTAGCTCTTTTAGCATCTGCTCAAAGTTTTGACCCGTTGATTTAACGAACCAGTTATGAATACCACCAGCATGACCTGTTGGTGTCATATCCATTTTACGTGCGGCATAACTGGTTAGCAGGTAAGTTGCTAACACACCATCTGTGATGATTTCACGATCTTGAGTGAACACACCTTCACTATCGAATGGGCTTGAAGCCAAACCACGTAAGATATGAGGACGCTCAGAAATGTTAAACCAATCAGGTAGAATTTTCTGACCTAGGTGATCCAATAAGAACGATGACTTACGGTATAGGTTACCACCACTGATCGCCATCACAAGGTGGCCAATCAAGCCAGTCGCGACATCGTTAGCAAACATGATTGGGTATTGGCCTGTTGGTAGCTTTTTCGCATCCAAACGGCTAATTGTCTTTTCTGCTGCTTCCTGACCTACGCGCTCAGGCGTCCATAGCTCATCACGGTGACGTGCAACGGTATAGCTGTAGTCTCGCTCCATCTCACCGTTAGCGCCTTGTCCAATCACACAGCAGCTCGTGCTATGGCGGCTTGATGCGTAGCTAGCTAGTAAGCCATGGCTGTTACCATAAACTTTAACGCCATAATGGCTGTCGTAGCTTGCACCATCACTTTGCTTGATCTTATCGCTATAAGCTAGCGCTTGCTTCTCAGCTGCAATCGCAATCTCAGCGGCATAGTCAGGGTTTGGTTCATCAGGGTGGAAAAGATCCAAGTCTGGAATTTCTTTTACCATGTATTCTTTTGCTGCAGGACCAGCAAACGGGTCTTCAGAAGTGTACTGAGCGATATCAAGCGCAGCCGCGACTGTTTGAGCAATTGCCTTCTCACTCAGATCTGATGTAGATGCGCTGCCTTTTTTCTGACCGCGGTAAACAGTAATACCTAGAGCACCATCACTATTAAATTCAACGTTTTCCACTTCACACATACGTGTTGAAACACTTAAACCCGTTGACTTAGTAATAGCAACCTCAGCGGCGTCTGCACTCACTGATGCCATATCCAACGCTTTAGCTACTGCGGCTTCTAGCTCAACTCGTTGTTGGGCGACTTGCTGTTTTACATCCATATCTATTCTAATTTTTTAGGTCAATATTACGTAGGATAACAAGAATTTCGCTTTCTCCCCAAGATTCTTGCTAAAATAGGCAATATATTCGTTTGAGATAGTGACATAGGCAGAAAAGATGGCTCGCAAAAACCAAAAAGCCCCATGGGAACCAGAAGAAGAAATCATCTGGGTAAGTAAGACAGAAATGAAAACGGACATGGACGCCCTGCAAAAGCTGGGAGAAGAGCTTGTTGAATTAAAGCCTTCTGTATTAGACAAATTTCCGCTGTCTGAAGATTTGGCACAAGCGATTAAAGATGCACAACGCTTTAAAAATGAAGCAAAGCGCCGTCAACTTCAATACATTGGTAAAGTAATGCGCAGTGTCGATCCAGAGCCAATTCAAGCGGCTTTAGATAAGATTCGCAACAAACACTCTCAAGCAACAGTTGAACTGCACAAACTAGAACAACTGCGTGATCGTGTTGTTGCAGAAGGCGATGCGGCCATTTCAGACGTTATGGAAATGTACCCGGAAGCTGACCGTCAACGTCTTCGTCAGCTCGCTCGTCAAGCTAACAAAGAGAAAGCGGCAAACAAACCGGCTAAGTCTTCTCGTGAAATATTCCAAATCTTAAAAGAGCTAAAGCTAGGCGACTAATCTTCGCTGCCCTTTAATCAGAAAGATAATAAAAGACCTAGCGCATGCTAGGTCTTTTTGTTTTTGACGCACTCGATATCAAGAAGCTCTCAATATCAATAAGTACTCAATATTAAGAAGTACTCACAGGAGTGAAAAATCATCATTCACCCGCTTTAACAAACGAGCTTAGCTCTTGCTGTGGATGTTCAGCCGTCAGTGTCTCTATCGAGTCTGCAACCAACACCTTACCTAGCGCTACAAAAACGAACTTATTTGCGATACTGCGCGCATCACCTAAGTGGTGTGTCACCATCAGTACCGTAATGTTTCGCTCGGCGGCTAATCGCCTAACAAGGTTAAGCATTTCCTCACGAAGCAAAGGGTCAAGCGCAGAGAAAGGCTCATCAAGCAACCAAATATCATGAGGCTGAACAAAACAACGAGCTAACGCGACACGCTGACGTTGACCGCCCGATAAGTGCTCTGGCAATCTATCTAAATACTCAGCGACACCCACTTGTACAGCGGCCTGTTCGACTTCGTGCTTTTGGGTTGCCGTAAGCTTTAACCCTGGATGCAAGCCTAAGCCAATATTTTCACGTACGGTGAGATGGGCAAACAAATTATGCTCTTGAAACAACATCGCTAATGGACGCTGATGTGCTTCTTTGCCAATCAGTGATTGTCCCGCTACAGAGATCTCACCCGAAGTGGGCTCAATAAACCCAGCAACCAGTGCCAACAGCGTTGATTTACCTGCGCCACTTGGCCCCATCAGCGCAACAATATCGCCCTGCTCAGCTTGAAAATCAAAGCAAAACAACTCTCTGTGATAGTGGTAGTCCACATCTTTCATCACTAACATCATCGGTTCCTCAACTCTTTAGCATCGAGCTTAGATCTTCGAGTAAATAAAAATTCAATCAGGCTAAAGCTGCCAACACTCAGTAACAGTAAGCTCACGGAAACCACAGCTGCGGCTTCCATTTGATAGCTGCCTAATAATTGGAATAGGTACAAAGGCAGAGTTCTAAAATCTTGGCTACCAAACAAAGCAATCGCACTTAAGTCACCCATTACTAACATAAAGCTGATCGAGAAAGCTTGTGCCATCGGTGTTCGCAATGCACGCCACTCCACTAGCCTAAAACGCGTGAAACCAGTCATTCCCAAACTTGCGCACACATACTGATACTGCTGAGACAAATGCAGCATAGGTTGAGCCAAGGTTTTAATTACGTAAGGAAGCGCCATTAAACTGTTTACTGCAATCACGATAAAGAAAGCTAAGCTGAAAACATCGGTGAATGAACGCAGTAATAAGAAGAGCCCCGTACTGATCACAAGCCCAGGAGTAACTAAGATAATAGTGCCAATCAGCTCGATTTTATCTGCTCGAAAATTCTTATTCTGTAAGCGCCATGCTCGACTAGTCAGCAGTATTGCGATACCAATACCAACTGCGATAACACTTGCTAATGACGCGACTTTAACCGAGGTCATTAACGCAGCCCAAAACGGCTCGCTGCTCAGTACGATTAATGCCTGCGAGTTAATGCCACTGACGATAACCATGGCTAATGGCGGCAATACCAGCATTGAGACGGTGATGATCCAAAAGCTATCCCAAGCTTTTGACCACCAGCTGTCCTCAACCAAATATTTCTCTTCCGACAATTGACTGGCTGTCACTGAAATAGGTTTCGATAGGCGTTGAATGCTCACAGCTAACACACTACACAGCAGCATTTGCCATATCGCGAGTAAGGCACCAGCCTGCAGGTCAAAGTCGAATTTAATCGCCTGATAAATAGCGAGTTCGATAGTGGTTGATTTAGGTCCACCGCCTAGTGCCATTACGGTAGCAAAGCTGGTAAAACACAGCATGAAGACCAAACCACACACATGTGGCAGTTGCTGTCTTAAACGAGGCCATTCAACCCATCTGAATTTATTCCAATGACTCATACCCAAATGAGCACACAGTTTATATTGCTCGGCAGGCACGGTATCTAAAGCTTGTAAAAGTAAACGGCTAGCATAAGGCAGGTTAAAGAAGACATGTGCGAGCAAAATACCATTCAACCCATAGATCGAGAATGGCAGTTTAATATCGAAGTTCGCCAGAAATTTAGCTAACCAACCACTGTTACCATAAATAGCTAGCAAACCAAATACGCCAACTAATACGGGCAAAACCAAGGTCGAAGCAAACAGCCTTAACAACAAGGCCCGTCCAAAAAATTGTCTGCGACACAGAGCATGAGCAATAGGTATAGCAAAGCCAACACTCAGCACCGTTGAGAGTGTCGCTTGATAGAAACTGAATTTCGTTACATGCCAATAGTAAGGATCGGACCATACTTGGCTGATATCAAGAGAAGGGGCATTGCTTAGCAATGCCCCAACTGCCGAAACCACGAAGGCGGTAATGAGTATCGCAACCCAAACCCCGACCTTAGGTGTTTTCTTTATCATAAATTGATTTTTTACCGTAAATGGTTCACTCCAAACATAACGAATGAACCTTTAAATACAGAAAGCTAGTTTTTTAAAAGTACGTTAGAAAACTCATTTTCTTAAATAATAAGTTAAATAGTAAGTTAAAAAGTAAGTGCACTCTGCCATTCACGAATCCAAGGCTTACGCTTCTCGGCGATCTCTTCTGGTGTGAAGCTTAGCGCTTTCTGAGGAACCGTAAGTTGCTCGAACCCTTTTGGTAGCTCAACATCGGTCACTGGGTACATCCAGTTGCCAGTAGGCATCGCCGATTGGAACTCATCACTTAAGATAAATGCCATAAACTCATCGGCAAGCTTTTCGTTCTTGCTTCCTTTAACCTTCGCTGCCACTTCCACTTGAGTGTAATGACCTTCTTCAAAGCTTGCAGCTGCGTACTTAGAATCACTTTCTGCAATGATGTGATAAGCAGGAGAAGTTGTGTAAGACAACACTAAATCAGACTCGCCTTCTAGGAACATAGAGTAAGCTTCAGACCAGCCTTTAGTCACAGTCACCGTTTTCTGAGCAAGCTTCTTCCATGCTGCAGTTGCTTCATCACCGTAAACCGACTTCATCCATAGCATCATGCCTTGGCCTGGTGTTGATGTACGTGGATCTTGATAGATAACCTTAAGATCGTCACGTTGCTCAACCAGTTCTTTCAGGCTCTTTGGCGGGTTTGCTAGCTTCTCTTTGTTATAGATAAACGCAAAGTAACCAAAATCATAAGGAACAAAGGTACTGTCGTTCCAACCGTTAGGAAGCGTCACAGATGATGTATCAACACTGTGCTCAGCCAATAAGCCTGTAGATTTCGCTTCAGCCATGAGATTATTATCTAGGCCTAAAATGATGTCAGCTTTGCTGTTGCCACCTTCAAGACGTAAGCGGTTTAGAATAGACACACCATCTTCTAACGCGACAAAATTCACATCACAACCACACTTTTCTTCGAATGCTTTTTCAACGGCAGGACGAGGGCCCCAATCCGCAGCAAAAGAGTCGTAAGTGTAAACAGTTAAAGTGTTGTCTGCTGCGAAGGCAGAAAAAGAGATGGCTGTAGTAACAGCAAGAGTTGTTAATGTTAATTTCACTGGACGCTCTCCATGGTCTGAGCGGCACAGGTTTGAGGGAGGAGAACGGTAGAGGTTGTTCCTAACTCAATTCCTACGCCAGCATTATCTGGTTCAGGTTTACGGGTCCCAAGTGTCTGCTTGATCTCAGCTCGCATTCATTATTTGAATGGTTCGCTCCCCGATGAGTGTTCAGGATTGTAATTTGATTTTGAACAATAAGCCATCAAGTTTGGATCAATTACGTTGATCGTAACCCCAACGTGGCACTAAACCTTGCTCGATACCAAGATGGTCTAGAATGCGTGCCACCATAAAGTCGACTAGGTCTTCAATCGACTTAGGTTGATGATAAAAACCCGGAGCTGCAGGCATAATCGTCACGCCCATGGTCGATAGCTTATGCATATTCTCTAAATGCAACGTAGAAAATGGCGTCTCACGAACCACCAACAACAACTGTCCTCGCTCTTTCATAACCACGTCTGCTGCACGCTCGATCAAGTTATCTGATAGGCCATGAGCAATCGATGCCAAGCTTCCCGCAGAGCATGGACACACCACCATCTGCTTCGGTGCTGCTGAACCAGAGGCAACCGGTGAGAACCAATCATCTTTGCCACACACCACCAGCTTTTCTGGGTCGCAATCTAAATGCTTAACCAAAGCTTGTTTCGCAGCATCTGGTCCAGCAGGTAACTTAAGTTCATGCTCGGTCGCCAACACCACTCGCGCTGCCGATGATATCAGCAAGTAGACCTGATAATCGGCGGCCAAAAGGCATTCAAGTAAACGCAGGCCATAAGGCGCACCGGATGCGCCAGTGAAAGCAAGAGTTATCGCTTTATCGTGTTTTGTCATGTTCTCAATTACTTCAAATTATAAGGTCGTGGATGCGTTAGCCTTTTAGTGCCAATCCATCCAACAGTTTCTGATGAATACCACCAAAGCCACCATTACTCATTACCAAGATTTGGTCACCCGCTTGTGCCTCAGAGACAATTTTAGCAACGAATGCATCCATGTCATCACACACGTGCGCGGGTTGGTGACACGCATCGGCGACGTCTTGTACCGACCAATCAATGTTATTGGGTTGGAATAAGTAAGTAGAATCCGCTTGCTTCAACGAATCAGCCAACGTTTCTTTGTGCACTCCACGTTTCATTGTGGCAGAACGAGGCTCTAAAACGGCAATTATTTTTTTCGTGTCGACCTTATTACGTAAACCGCCTAGCGTAAGTTCAATTGCCGTTGGGTGATGAGCAAAATCGTCATAGACAGAAACGCCTGCCACTTCGCCTTTAAACTCTAGACGACGTTTGGTGTTGATGAACTTCGCCAACGATTCACACGCTAAATCAGGTGTCACCCCTACATGTCGTGCAGCTGCAATCGCCATCAAAGCATTATTGACGTTATGGTCGCCAACCAAATCCCAGTCGACGGTTCCAACACATTCGCCTTGGAAGTACACCTCAAATTTAGAGCCGTCTTTAACCAGCTTCTTGGCATCCCAATCACCGAGTTCACCACTCGACTCAGTTTCACTCCAGCAGCCACGAGATAACACATCTTGGATCGCGGTATCTTGCTTCGGTGAGAAAATACGGCCATTACTTGGCACTGTGCGAACCAAATGATGGAACTGACGCTTAATCGCCTCAAGATCATCGAAGATGTCAGCATGATCGAACTCGAGGTTATTCATTACCAAGGTTCTTGGGTGGTAGTGAACAAACTTAGATCGTTTATCAAAGAAAGCACTGTCGTATTCGTCAGCTTCAACCACGAAGAACATGCTTTCACCAAGGCGAGCTGAGATACCAAAATTACCCAACACACCACCGACAAGAAAACCCGGTGCGTAACCGCAGTCTTCAAGGATCCAAGCCAGCATGCTCGATGTTGTTGTCTTGCCATGCGTTCCCGATACCGCTAATACCCAACGATCATGCAACAAGAACTCTTGCAACCACTGCGGCCCAGAAGTGTATCTAAGGTTGTTATCCAATACATACTCAACACACGGGTTACCACGACTCATCGCATTGCCAATGACCACTAAGTCAGGCCTTGGTTCTAACTGGCTTGGGTTAAACCCTTCAATAATTTCAATCCCTTGAGACTCCAACAAAGTGCTCATTGGTGGGTAAACATTCGCGTCACTACCGGTAACCTTGTGACCTAATTGACGAACCAATACCGCAGCACCTCCCATGAAGGTGCCACAAATTCCTAAGATATGAATATGCATAAATTGCTTCCAAACGCTTGGCTAAATGAGCCATGTCTAAATCAAACTACTGCACTCATTATCATTAAATGACGATTAAAAGCGAGTAGCAATGCAAAACAAATTTAGTCGACATAGTAAGTGAGATCTGCGTCGCTTAGTTCATTACCATTAAAAAGATCTAACCTTTAGAATTTAAGTAGGCGTCTAGGTGAATAAAGCCCGAGTAAGAGGCAAATTCTATAGTGCTCAAATCCCCCTAATATTGAGAGAAGTTTAAGGAAATAACATGTCTGAGATGCGCACCCTTGGTGAGTTCATTGTTGAGAAACAGAGTGACTTCCCCCATGCAAGCGGTGATCTATCATCCCTTTTGTCGTCTATTCGACTTGCTGCAAAAATTGTTAACCGTGAGATCAACAAGGCTGGTCTAGTCGACATCACTGGCGCTGTTGGTACAGACAACGTTCAAGGTGAAGAACAGCAAAAGCTAGACCTTTACGCGAACGACAAGTTTAAAGCGGCTCTAGAAGCTCGTGATCAAGTTTGTGGTGTTGCAAGTGAAGAAGAAGACGAAGCTGTCGCCTTCAATAAAGAGCTCAACAAAAACGCAAAATACGTCGTTCTGATGGACCCACTTGATGGTTCTTCAAACATCGATGTCAATGTATCTGTTGGTACAATCTTCTCTATCTATCGTCGAGTATCGCCTGTTGGTACCCCACCAACACAAGAAGACTTCCTACAGCCAGGACACAAGCAAGTAGCCGCGGGGTACGTAATTTACGGCTCTTCAACTATGCTTGTTTACACAACTGGTGCAGGTGTAAATGGCTTCACCTACGACCCATCTCTGGGCACCTTCTGTCTGTCTCATGAAAACATGATGATCCCTGATGAAGGTAAGATTTATTCCATCAACGAAGGTAACTACATTCGCTTCCCTACGGGTGTTAAGAAGTACATCAAGTACTGCCAAGAAAATGAGCCAAGCGACAATCGCCCTTACACATCACGTTACATCGGTTCTCTAGTATCAGATTTCCACCGTAATCTTCTGAAAGGCGGTATCTACTTATACCCGAGTACGCAAAGCCACCCTCAGGGTAAACTGCGTCTGCTGTACGAGTGCAACCCAATAGCCTTCATCATGGAGCAAGCTGGCGGTATTGCCTCCGATGGCGCCCAACGAATCATGGATATAAAACCAACAGAACTGCACCAACGTGTGCCTTTCTTTGTCGGTTCTAAGAACATGGTGAAAAAAGTAGAAGAGTTCCTTGAACTTAACCGAGACTAATCATCTCGCTTATTTTTCAAATTAACGCCATTAAAAAAGCCAGCATTTACATGCTGGCTTTTTGTTCGACAACTCAGAATACATAGATGTTACGGGTTGTCCCGCTTACACCAGTCACCCGAAAGTATTTCTTTATTAGCCGTTAGATCAAGCTGATACAAATATACCCATGCTAGTCCAAATATAGTCTCTATTTGTTCGCGACGATACTCAACAGGAACATCTTCTAGCCGATCGAGCGAAGCCAAAACTTCATCGTTAATGATATAGACCTCGCCAACGACATTTTTCTTTCCAGAAATCATCGCCGGATAGACACCTAAATCAAAAAGAGCATACTCCTCAGGGGTGTCAAACCTTCCTAAGCACTCACACTGCTGCAAATAGTGGTGGTTGGACTGACCTTGCCTCAAGGTTCCATAAACAAAAACAAGTTGCTGCATAACCCCTCCTCAGCATTCGTCATCCGCTAATCAATCACGACTCAAGTGTTACTCGAATTCAAATTGATAGAGAAGATCCACGGCACTGTCTAGCCCCGATACGGCTTCAACATAGAGATCCTGCATCAATCGATAACGAACAGTAAACTCACCTAACGAGTTAAAGATACCTACGCCATACTTCACCTGTAAACCAGGGAGAATGTAGCCGCTGACCGTAACCTGGGAATCATCTCCAGAGCCTGCAGTATCCAATTGCAAGTCCTGTACGCCAAAAGCTTCACCAATTTCGCCGACAACCTTGCCGCTCTTCGCTAAACTCAAACCAATTAAGGTCGTCGTCATCGAACCATTCGACTCACCATCAATATCTTGGCCACGCAAAATATAAGACAGCGCATTGGCTTGCGGCATTGCAGGGTCAGAATAAATCTCAATCGTCGGCTCTGTCGCTGGGCCAGTCACTCGAATACCTGCTGTCACATCGTCCTGAGTATTATCAGGGTTACGTACCGCATTTATCGCGACGTATGGCTGGTCCGGAGGTCCGTTCATTAGAATCTTACCTTCTTCGATCAACAGGTCTTGCCCGAATGATTGGTAAGTACCATCGACGATGTTTACTTCGCCTGTAATAAAAGGACCTTGATCTTTTTGAGCCACGTTAAGCTTACCGACCAAATCACCTTCAAGACCAAAGGCAGACAATTTAAAGTCATCACCAATAGAAATATTAATATTAGTCATCACATTGAACGGGATCGTATCTTCGTTTTCTGGCTCTAGATCTTTATTCAAGATAACTTGATCAGAAGAGACACCAACCGCTGACGGTGGCAAGTCTTCTACAACAATTCGTCCCCATGGTAATGCAATATCACCGGTGATTTTCGCCAATTCTGGGGTGACATCAATGGTCATATCAGGCACGACCTTCACCTTGACCATCGGCGGAATATCAACCATCAACTCATCAGCAAACACTCTGACGTTAGAGTGCCATGCTTTAAGATCTTGCCAATCCCCGCCTCCCTCGATATCAAGGTGACCATCGGGCGTTTCAATATTCGCATCCAATTTTGCACTATAACCATCAAAGTCGAGAGCGATACGGCCATCTTTCACATCAACAGGCGTAACATCACCTTTGACTTGAATACCATCAACAGAGAATTGACCAAAGACTTGAGGGTGCATCAAAGAGCCTTTAACTTGAAGATCACTCTCAAGGTCGGCTTTTAATAAACTATATTCACCTAGGATTGGCTGTAAGAAATCAAGGTGGAAGGTGGTCAGCTTAATTGCAGCATCGACCATTTTGTCTTCGACAAGAATATCCGGTAGCGACACAGTTCCAGACAGATCACCATTGTCGGAAACATCCAACTTAAAATCGGCATCCAGTTTGTTGTCTTTTAGCTGGGCATTCAATGCAACGCTTTCCCAACCCAGTGTAATTGGCTCGCCAACTTGTTGAATAACCTGACCTTTCGGCATATCAACGCTTACCGTAACCTCAGGCTCACCTTGTTCAGACCACTTGGCATGAGCTTTAACATTCACTAAACCTTGCAGTTCCGTCTCTTTAGGAACAAAGGTTTTGATCTGATCGAAATCGAACTGATTGATTGCAATCTTAGCCTCACCTGATTTTCCGGCGCGGATATCCTCATCCAGACACACACTCGAACTAGCTTGTTTCCAACAGTGCGCTTGAACGTCGGCAAACTGCTTATCGACATCCGCCTTTATCGCGACAGGCTTGTCTAATACCCAAGGCCCCTGCTGAGTGGTAATTTTGACTCTGTCTAACGACCCATCCCAAATAAGAGAAGGCTTCTGAATCAATTCACCAGAGATAGCCAAACTGGTCGACACGATGTCGGATATCACATCAAGTGTCACAGTGTGTTTCTTCTCGCCACCACTCACTGTTAGACCAATGCTTTCCACGCTTTGATCTTGATAGGTTAAGTTCTTAGCTTTTAATACAAGATCGGCTTGAGCTTCAGGCAATGGTAGAGGAACCACTGAGCCATTAAGCGATAAGGATTCTAGTGTTGCTTCGTTATTCCAATCGACCTTATCAACATTAAGCGCGAGATCGACCTTTGGCTCTTTCGTTGGGCCACTAAGCTGGATATTACCCATCACTTTACCCGTCAGCTCTGGAACACTCTTATCTAACTGTGGAAAATTAATCGCAACGCCCATACCCCATTGCTTATCCAGTTGCCCTTGAGCCTTAATCGAATTAACACCGTGAGCCAAGCTCAAACCACTGGTTTTCAGTTTAGGTTCACCGCTCGCGCTGCGATCTGACGCTGACAACTGCCCTTTGATATCCAGAGGGTATTCTCGTAGGATCCCCTCGATATCGAGCTTAGGTAGTTCAATCGCCCAACCACCAGCTTCGGTCAGCTCACCAGTGGTAACAATGCTTCCGCTAATATTGCCTTCCGCTTCTGGCCACTGTAGTCCCGGTTGAATATTTTGTATCGAAACCTCAGCTTGCCAGTTAACAAGCTTCTTCCAATTCGCTTTGACCACACCATTAAGCTCACCACCTAATGTCTTAAGTTTTAGACGCTCGAGCTCAATTTGTTCAGTCGTACCTTTTCCCTGTAAGTCGATGGCTAACGCAGGAATTTCCTTACCATCCGCTTCACCTTTAAGCTGCACATTAAAGCCATCTAATGAGCCATCTGCTTTGAACTTTTTAATCGCCGCTTGGTAATCGCTTTTACCTGTCAAAGGCCATTGCGCTTGGCCGCCCTCTAAAAGAAGGTCAAATGGCAGAGTCGGTTCTAAGGGTTGAATATCCCCGGACAACGTTGCCTCAATCAATTCAGAAAACTGGGAATCTAGGCTTAGCTTAGCCACGCTGCCTTGTGCTTTCAGGGACAGTTTCTGACCAGCAAGGTCGGTTTCTTTCACCAATGCATCTAAAGAAAGCTCTAGCGGATAGCCGCCCTTGAGCTCAACCTTAGTCGTTAGATTCGCGCTTGCTTGTGGCATGTCGATCTCGAGAGATGAAACGTTCACAGAGTGCCCACCAGCTTGCGCTTCGAGTCCAAGATGGTTCACCACAATTGGCGTTTCTTGTTCTAAGGTAAAACGGTTGAGATCAAAACGCTCAAGTACAACCTGCAAAGGAATCCAAACTTCAGGCAACTCGATAGCTGTCTTAGCTGCAGTATCTGGCTCGACGATTTCTGATTGTGGGTCTTCAGTAGACTCTGCAAGTTTAACCTTAAGATCATTGAATAAGGTTGGAGATACTGTCAGCTTTTCCCCCTGCATACTCAGGGCAGTAGAGAACAAACCCCATTCAATTTCATGACCTAAGATATTCAGTTTGATATCAGATAAAGCGATTCGATTAATGACGATTGGTAGTGGTGTTTTTACCGATGTTACGGGCGGAGTAGGTTCTGCCTCTTCTGTAGAAGCTGGAGGCAATTCAGTAAGTGCAAAGTCCAGCCCTTGAATCGCTAAGCGGTCAACACAAACTTTAGGGTCGAGCAGACAGCGCGGATTGATAGCCAATGCCAAATTTTCAACCTTGGTATCGATATGTAGACTATCATCTTTAAACTGAACATTGTTAAGCGTAAAGCTTGGGAAAAGAGCGCCTTTAGTACTTTCCACTTTCAGTTGTGGCAATGCTTTTTCGGCGCCCCACAACACAGTATTCAACCCCGAATTGGTGAACAAAACAAAACCTAGTAGGGCGATTAACAATAGCAAAATCGACGTCAATGAAATCGACGCCCACTTTATACACTTACCCACCACTTTGATCATAATTCTGGCCCTAAACTAAAGTGCAGTTGGAACTCATCACCTTTTTTCGCATCTAGACCCCAAGCAAAATCTAAACTCACAGGACCGACGGGGGACGCCCAGCGAATCCCTACACCAGTACCATGTTTCCACTCTGGCGTGTCATTGAATGCATCACCAATATCGTAGAAAGCCGCTCCCCACCAATTCCCAACTAAGCGATATTGGTATTCAAACGAACTGGTTGCAATGAATTTCGCACCCGTTAGTGCACCACTTTCATCTCGAGGAGAGATAGACTCATAGCCATAACCACGGATGCTATTATCACCACCCGCAAAAAATCTTAAAGAAGGAGATAACTTATCAAATTCGTCCGCAAAGTTTCCGCCGAATTGAAGGCGGGTTAAACCTCGGTGGTTATTACCAATGCTTCGAATCCATGCGGTTTGCCCTTGAAAACGTACGACTTGGGTTTCAGATAACAAGGTATCATCAGCCGCTTCAACCATGATGGTTTGTTTATCGCCCCACATCGGCATTGAACCGCCTCGGGTTCGAGTGCGTGAGAAAGAGACACCTGGCAACACAAACTGCGCCAAATCGTCTTGTAAACCTTGTTTATAGTTTTCGACTAGGTATCGAATGAATACCGTGCGTTGCCAACCATTATCTAGACGCCAGTACCTTTCTAAGGCTAAGTTTGACTCCAAACTCTTGGTATCACGGTTATCCAGATTCTTCATTCCATACTTAATTTGATAGTAGTCATTAAGCACGTCATCCAATGGGATTTTATAAGCCGCCGTAATCGTCTGCTCAGGCTTGGAGATCGATAAACTACTATTAAAACTATGACCTTTCTCATTAACCCAAGGTTTCTTCCATTTAAGGGTACCTTTTACACCCAAGTCTGTTGATACACCGATACCCGTTTCAATTTGGTTCCGCGCTTGCGGAGCAAGGCTTACCTTCATCGGAATTTCTCGACCTTCACCCAATTGACTTAAATCAGGCTCAACAAAGACTGAAGAGAACCAATCCGTATTGGAAAGGTTTTGGTTGTATTCGCCAACTTTGGTTATCGAGTAAGGTTCGCCATCTTCAAATGGTTTAAGTGACTGCACCTTTTCTTCTTCTATTTGGCTACCAGTAACCTGAGTAGAGCCAAAGTGATAACGAATACCACTGTTATAATGAAGGCGGACATAAGCGCGGTTTAATTCAGGAGCGACTTCTAGTTTGCTAAGATCATACGCCCCATCGAAGTAACCTTTCGCTAATCCAAGGTTGCGGATCGATGATTTTAAAGAGTCATAATTACCATGATTCAAAATCGAACCTTTAGACAACTTGCTCTTAGCTATCAAGGCCAAAAAATCAGGATCATCTTTGGCTTCACCAGTCAGAACAATATCTGAAGCATAAATAACAACTGGCTCTCCCGGCTCAACCGTAACAGTCAATTCGGTATCATCTTCAGAATGAGTAAATGTGATATTAGGTTGGTAGTAGCCTAATGCATTCAACGCTTCTTTGATCATCGACTCCAAGCGAGATTGGAACCTCAATGAAACCGAATACTCTTCTTCAGGAATCGCACTCAGATAAGCATCCACATTATCTGCAAGCGCGCCGTCCAACCCTTTAGTTTCAAGGGAAACGTCAGCAAAAGCGAGCGTCGATGACAGTAGAGTGCCAATCAGAACTGGTAAAGTTTTTCTTATCATGTTTAATTGGTGAAGAAGTTATCAATACGTTAATAAGTGAAAAGAAATCATACCGCTAAAACGACATTGAGTCTGCAATAAATCCGGCAATAACACGGTCTAATGTAAAGACTTAATCAATATTAACCGGCCGTTAATATGAGCCTCCAGTTAATATAAACCTAGATCTAATGTTAACTAACGCGGTAAGCGTATGCGAAAAGGAATATAACATGCTAAACAAACAACAACTGGTTTCCGCAGCAACCGCATTACCGGGAAATGCTGACCCAATCCGAATCACTGAGCGCCATTTCGTCAATCAAACTGACTTGCTCAATGCTCCTACGGGTTCTCAACAAGAAGTCCTACTTGGTATGGGATGCTTCTGGGGAGCTGAGCGTTTGTTCTGGCAGTTGAACAGCGTTATTTCAACATCTGTTGGCTACTCTGGTGGATACACGATCAACCCCACTTATGAGCAGGTATGTAGCGGACAAACTGGCCATACCGAAGTCGTTCGTGTCATTTTTGATAGCGAACAAACATCTCTCGCTCAAGTACTTGAAACCTTTTGGGAGCGTCATGACCCAACTCAAGGGATGCGCCAAGGCAACGATTTAGGGACTCAATACCGTTCTGCGATATACACCTTCAGCGAAGAACAACAGACTATCGCTGAGCATTCTAAACGTGAATACCAACGAGCAATGACTGAATCATTAGGCAACGAAATCACAACGGAAGTTCTGCCAGCTGGAAAATATTTTTTCGCAGAAACCTACCACCAGCAATACCTAGCTAAAAATCCGAATGGTTATTGTGGATTGGGTGGAACAGGTGTGTGCTTCCCTCCGCAATAATGTGTTATACCAATCACAGTAAGTAAGTGATCATAAATAGCGCAGGAAAAATGCTTGAGAACAAGGCAGAAATTTTCGATAAGTAGTTATTCTACAATCAAAATTTCTAACGATGTTATCGAGTGTTTTAACCAGCTAGGATGAACAGTTATTTACTACGATTGGTATTAGTCATACAAACTAGAACAACATCCATTAAAAAAGGGCTTCCGCTAGGAAGCCCTTTTTTAATGGAAATCTATTTGACGCAATGCAAATCTATAATAGTCAGTTACACCGGCAGCGCAGCAATGGTGCCGTTAACCTCTTTAAAAATAGTGAGCTTTTGTTTGTCTGAAACTTCAGGAAGAAGCACCTTGCCTTGGTCGAAGCGAAACTCTCCGATACCCTCTATAGCAAACTGGCCTTTGAACAGGACTTTAACGAAACGCGCCACCTGATGTGGACGATAAGTAGAAAATTTTCTTAACATAATACAACCTCAATTCCATTTGAGTACTACAGCCACGTACCTGAACACCAACGTATTCAAAGCACATTAAATCGCTAATTCCTTTAGCAAACAGCAAGATAATCTATTGTTCATCTCGATATTGATGCATTATACCTTTTGGTAACAAGCCTGCAACTTATTTCCACGCCGTACGATAAAAAAGTTAAAGAGGCATTTTTCAAATTTCATATTATACTTCCAGAGCAAACCAATAAGCGGAACAAAAATATAATGAAAAACAAAACTCTACTGGCTTTTTTAGCCGCAGCCTCTCCACTTTTCGCCAATGCTCATAATCTATCAGTCGGTGCAACTCTGCCTGCTGTCGATGTTAGCAACTATGGTGAAATCGTACTAAACGACGGAAATACTGGATATCAAGCTTGGGCAACCAATGATCTTCTAGGTAAAGTTCGCGTCGTTCAAGCTATTGCTGGCCGTAGCAGCTCGAAAGAGCTCAACGCACAACTGATGGCAGCCATTACAGCATCGAAATTCGCAGAAGACAGCTACCAAACCACTACCATCATCAACCAAGATGATGCGATTTGGGGAACTGGATCTTTTGTTAAATCGTCAGCAGAAAGTAGCAAAGAAGAATTTCCATGGTCTTCTATGGTGCTAGATGAAGACGGAATCGTAGCGTCATCATGGGCTTTAAAAGAAGAGAGCTCAGCGATTATCGTTCAAGACAAGCAAGGTAAAATATTGTTTGTTAAAGAAGGGGCATTAAACGACTCAGAAGTCACTCAAGTTATTGAGTTGATTAAAGCGAGCCTTTAATAAGATATTCGCGTCTTTTTCGAGACCTGACCAAAGGATATTGTTATATTATAACAGTATCCTTTTTTTAATTCTGTGGTTAATCATCCTGATGTGGAAAAACACACCTAATAATGTGAAACGTAAAACAGGCTTCTTGCTTGGGCTGATGCTCATGTTGAGCGTGTTAGCAGCGACACATATTGTGGATATCGACCCACATCATCACTCTTCACATCACTGTGAGCTGTTTTCGATAAATCAGTTCATAACGGCGCATTCACTTCCACAGATCCCAGAGTTCCATTCGGAATTTACTGTCGCAATCACAGAGTCAGTCGTTTCGTTACAGCGCCTGTATTTCGCTTATTTAGCACGTTCACCTCCTGTAAAGATTTCTTAATTACCACTACTTTTTAATTAACCTTTATTCAGGAAAAAAACATGAAACCTACTATTCTAGCCGTTGTTATCGGTATGACTGTCTCTACTAATGTTCTAGCTAACGAAGAATTCCGCTCTCACGAAGCACACGTGCACGGTAAAGTTGAGGTGAACATCGCTCAAGATGGGCAAGAACTACTTGTTGAAGTAACAGCTCCCGGCGCTGATGTGGTTGGCTTTGAACATGCTCCAGAAACTGCTGAGCAAAAGAAAGTATTTGAACAAGCGATTGCGCAATTAAACAAGCCAGATGAACTATTTGGTTTCAAAAATGCAAGCTGTACTCTGAAGTTCAAGTCGGTGACGAACACCTTGGAAGGCGATCATGATGACCATGAAGGCCATGACCACGCAGAGCACGATCATGACGACCACAAAGGCCATGACCACGCTGAACACGACCATGATGACCACAAAGGCCATGACCACGCTGAACACGATCATGATGACCACAAAGGCCATGACCACGCTGAACACGATCATGACGACCACAAAGGCCATGATCACGCAGAACACGACCATGATGACCACAAAGGCCATGACCATGCAGAACACGACCATGATGACCACAAAGGCCATGACCATGCAGAACACGATCATGATGACCATGAAGGCCATGACCATTCAGAAGGTGGGCACGGCGAATTCACTGTCGAGTACCATTACCAATGTTCAGATATTGCGAAGCTAGATACCGTGAGCACTCAATGGTTCTCTAAGTTCAGCAACACAAAATCAATGACGGTAAACCTTCTAACTGACAGCGCTCAAATTCAAGAAGTGCTTAACGCAGATCGTATTAGTTTTCGATTCTAATCCGTATTAGATTGAATTAAACGTAGATACGCAGCCAAGTAAGTAGCCACTTACTTGGTTGTGCAAATCGGTGTGTTCTGGGAATTTATTTTTCTAATAGCTGTCCAGTAAATACACCGCTTTAATCATTGGAGCTAATATGTCTTTTGACAGTTCATCACTTGTGGTCAAACTCGAAAATATCAGCTTTCGTTGGAAGCCTGAATTACCCCCAACGCTAGAGATCCCCTCACTGCATATCCAAGCCCAAGAGCACCTTTTCATCAAAGGGCCTAGTGGTTGCGGGAAATCAACATTGTTAGGGTTACTGACCGGAATCAACCAAGCTGAACAAGGCGAAGTATCTATCCTTGGCCAAGACCTCACACAGCTAACACCTCGTCAGAGGGACAAGTTCAGAGCCGATCATATTGGCTATATATTCCAACAATTTAATCTGCTTCCTTACTTGTCAGTGATCGACAACGTGACGCTTCCTTGTCAGTTTTCTAAGATTCGTAAGCAGCAAGTCACTGAAAGTCAGAACAGCCTGCAAGCAACCGCTCAAGAGTTGTTGCTCAGATTAAAGCTACCTCAAGCTCTAATGGACAAGCCTGTTACCGAGTTGAGCATTGGTCAACAACAACGTGTTGCTGCCGCTCGCGCTTTGATCGGCCAACCGAAAATCATTATTGCCGACGAGCCAACCTCGGCTTTGGATCATGACAACCGAGAAGCCTTCATCGAATTGTTACTAGAGCAAGCAAATCAAGCCGGGTCTACTCTGATATTTGTCAGTCACGATCCAACATTAGAAAAGCTGTTCACCCGAACCATAGATTTAAAAACCGTTAACCAAGCTAAGGTTGTCGTATGAAAGTAATTACTCACTTAGCCCTAAAAAGCGTACTCAACCGTAAAGCCACCGCTATTCTGACGATTCTCACCGTGGCAGTGTCAGTGATTCTATTACTCGGTGTTGAACGTGTAAGAACCGAAGCAAAGAGCAGTTTTGCTAATACGATTTCAGGTACCGACCTTATTGTTGGTGGCCGCTCTGGTCAGGTAAACCTACTGCTTTATTCGGTATTTAGGATTGGTAATGCAACCAACAACATCGACTGGAAAAGCTATCAAGAATTTAGCCAGCACAATGCAGTAAAGTGGGCGATACCCATCTCATTGGGAGATTCACATAAAGGCTTTCGTGTAATGGGCACTAACCATAGTTACTTTGATAATTATCGCTATGGAAGTAAGCAACCACTTACTTTTCAACAAGGCAAAGAGTTCAATCAGCTATTTGATGTCGTGATTGGTGCCGATGTCGCGAAGAAGTTAGATTACAAGATTGGTGATCACATCATTCTGGCGCACGGTATCAGTGATGTCGCCTTCAGTCGCCACGACAACCTGCCCTTCACCATTGTCGGAATACTCGCGCCAACCGGCACACCAGTAGATAAAACGGTGCATGTTTCGTTAGAGGCCATTGAAGCGATTCACGTTGGTTGGGAATCGGGGGCTAACCTAGGCCACACACCGAATGCTGAAGCGCTAAAGCAACGTGACTTCCAACCAAAGCAGATTACCGCGATGATGGTTGGCCTTAAATCGAAGATCCAAACCTTTGCACTGCAACGAGAAATCAATAACTACCGCCAAGAACCGTTGAGCGCCATTATGCCAGGTATTGCGCTTCACGAATTGTGGGGAATGATGGCCGTAGCAGAGCAAGCACTACTGATTGTTTCAGGGTTTGTGGTAATCGCGGGACTGTTAGGGATGCTGAGTAGTCTACTCACTAGCTTGCAAGAAAGACGTCGAGAGATGGCCATTCTGCGCGCGATGGGAGCAAGGCCTCGTCATGTGTTCGGTTTACTGATCAGTGAAGCAAGTGCCCTAACCTTCCTCGGTATCACATTGGGTGTTGCCGTGTTGTTTGCGCTAATCGCAGCAGTTGCTCCTATTGTGCAACAAAGTTATGGTATCAACATATCGATATCCGCAATCACACCTCATGAGTGGAAACTGCTTATGTTGGTGCAAGTTGCCGGAATCATTATTGGCTTTATTCCCGCTTTCAGAGCTTACCGTCAGTCATTGTCTGATGGCATGACTATTCGAATCTAAAATAGGAACCTACGATGCAACGCAAATTCCTACTGATACTTGGGTTACTTATGTTCCCATTTATCAGCACAGCTCACGCTGAAACCACTCAGACTGACGAATCGGTATTAACACTCGATTGGATTGACTTGATTCCAGAGTCAGAGCGAGCACAACTCGACTCATTTGGCATGCCGATGGTTAACCACGACAGTATGGACAAACCTCAACAATCGACACTTGGCGCTGTTCGCCCAGAGCTGAATGGCAGCACAGTCAAGATTCCTGGCTTTGTGATTCCATTGGAAGGCGATGAGAACATGATCACTGAGTTTCTGCTGGTACCGTACTTTGGCGCATGTATCCACGTGCCACCGCCACCACCAAACCAAATCATCTACGTGAAGTTCCCTAAAGGTGCACCAATCCAGCAGTTATGGGATGTGATCTATTTAGTGGGTACGCTGAAAACTGAGTCAATAAGCCATGACTTGGCGCAAACCGGTTATCTTATTGAAGGTACTGCGATTGAAGAATATGACGACATGTAGTCATTAGAAGGGTGGCTCAAGGATGAGCTGCCGTCACTGAACGAGTGAGATCATTCAATAACAGTTTAATAACGATTATTTTATTCTAAATTACGCGATGTAATTAGATAAGTACGCTAGAACAGCGACATAAGTAGCGAGTAATAACCCTATACTAAGCTGCTTCTTCAGCTTGTTATCATTGACTTGATTCATAACTCCTCCTTGAGAATTACAACAAATTTAACATTTTATTATCATTAGCAAAAGTAAAATTTTGTTGAAACCTTCAACTCTGCACGCAAAATCTAGCCACCAATAAGATAAAGAGTTACATTTTAGACAGTTATACCAATCACAATAAGTAAGTGTTCAGAAATAGCGTAGGAAAAAGGCTTGAGAACAAGGAAGCTCTTTTCAATAAATAGTTTTGATAAGTAGTTATTCTACAATCAAAAATTCTAACGCTGTTATCGAGCGTTTTAACAAGCTAGGGCGAGCAATTAATTACTACGATTGGTGTTGGGTCGTCTCCTTACGGTACTCTTATGTCAGAAACTAAACAGCCAGTGATCATTGAGCATGCTAGCGATACACAGCAAAAGCATGAGAAAAAGCCTCATATTGCCGACAGTGCAAGCAGAATGCTGCACATCGCACAAAGCTTCGGCCTCGATTCCTTAATTAGTCATAGTACAAAGCCAAACGATAAAGCTGAGAGTACGCTTATCGAACGGGCACTATTACGAGAGAAAAAACGTAGAGAGCTTCGCCAAAAGAACCTAGAACAGATTCTAAAGTTGGCACACTCTTCATGTAAGGATGAAGCAGCTGGAGACCCTGATCAGGACTGGCTATACCGTTTCTTCGATATGGCACAAGAGATCCACAATACATCGATGCAGAGGCTATGGGCTCAAGTACTGAAACGAGAAGTCACCAACCCAGGCTCGACGTCGATGAAGGCACTTCAGATCTTAAAAGACATGACACCAAAAGAAGCGCTCACCCTGCAAAGAGCCGCGTCACTGGGTTGTAGCTTTGGTAGTGATAACAGCAGAAAACTGTTACTCGGCTTTAAATCCCATGCTGGAATCTTCAGCTTTGGTAAAAGGGACACCACCAACACCATCAATCTTGGTGGACACAACCTGCCCTACTCTAGCTTGCTCCACTTGATTGAACTCGGGATTATTCTGGGCACAGAACTAGAATCTGGAGAGATTGATTTCGATCCTGCTCTGCACTTAACTTATCAAGGTAAGGGCATGTCACTGGCACCATTATCAAAAGGGGTGAAGCTGATTTACTACCGATTCAGTCCAACAGGCAATGAGCTTTGCAACTTACTTGGCAACAAGCCTAACACGCAGTATTACGACCAGCTGATTGCGCTATTGAGCCAAAAATTTACGGTTCAAACAGAAGTTAAAAGCAGTGTGAACTACACCGTCTAGACAATCGATACTGTAAAAAATAGACGGTGTACGCTGTGAAGAGTATTGATAAGAGTGAAGAGAATCTAGAGGATAAGGTTCTTGTCTCGGAAAACCAAGGCTGCACTATTTATCCGCAGTGAATTAAGCAGATAAACAGGAGAGTAGCCTTAGTCATACCATCGATCTCAATTGGATAAAATATTACGCTTCTCTAAAGCCTCAATACACAATTCGACCAGTTCATCGAGTGTCTTTTCGCCCGCGGGTAGAGCTATCTCAGGGCTCTGAGGCGCTTCGTACACTGAGCTAATACCCGTGAAGTTCGGGATTTCTCCAGCGCGTGCTTTCTTATACAGACCTTTCGGGTCACGCTGCTCACACACCTCAAGTGGTGTGTTCACAAACACCTCAAGAAACTCACCTTCCGGCAATAAGTCTCGCACCAACTGTCTTTCAGCTTGATGTGGGGAAATAAACGCTGACAAGACGATCAAACCCGCATCCGCCATCAATTTAGCGAGCTCACCAATACGACGAATATTCTCTCGACGGTCTTGCTCTGAGAAGCCAAGGTCGCTACATAACCCATGACGGACATTGTCGCCATCCAATAAGTAAGTATGGTAACCAAGTTGGGCTAAGCGGTTTTCTAATGCTCCAGCAACTGTCGATTTCCCTGAACCAGATAATCCAGTGAACCAGAGCACAGCTGGTTTCTGTGATTTCAGATCCGCACGAAATGTTTTATCAATCGAGTGTTGATGCCACACAACATTCTCATCTTTTGGTTTGAGTACTGCGGTCATAATTAGTCCTTTAAATAAACAGCATTAAAATGGGAAAAAGTAAGGAATCAGGGTCAGCACCAAGCCCGAATAGACAATCGAGATTGGGATGCCGATACGTAGATAATCCGTGAGATGGTAATTACCTACGCTATAAACAAGTAAATTAGTTTGGTAGCCGTATGGCGAAATAAAACTGGCACTGGCACCAAATAGAACCGCCATAATGAATGGCATAGGGTCAACGCCATAGCCGATAGCCATGCTATAGCCGATTGGGAAAGAGAGTGCTGCGGCCGCATTATTGGTAACAAGTTCTGTCAGAACCAAGGTCATAAAATAGGTCGCGACTAACGCACCAAACACGCCCCAGCCATTAAAGGCTTCCATAAACATCAGCCCCATACGCTCAGACAGCCCAGATGAAATCATCAGTTGAGCAATAGACAGAGCGGAGCCAACGATCACCACAATATCAACCGGAAAACGGCGACGGAGTTCACCCAGTTGCACCACACCAAAGGCCACCAGCAACAGTAAGAAACCAGCCAGCCCTTTGATAATCGGCACGACTTCAGCAAGGGCTAGACCAATCACACTGGCAAAACCGAGCAATACAAACGTCGATTTATCGGCATCAAGCTTGGCACTCGAGTCCAAGTCATTCATCAACACAAACTCTTTATTGTGTTGTTGACGCTGTTCTTCAAAACGTTTTCCTGGAACCAAAATCAAGGTATCACCAGCGGTCAATGTGATATTCCCTAGTCCACCTTCAAGGCGCTCATGGCCACGACGAATAGCAACCACCACCGCATCGAAACGATCTCTAAACTGGCTGGTTTTCAGGGTTTTGTTACAGAAGCTTGCAGACGAACTCACTACAACCTCAACAAAGCTCTGGCCGTTTAAGTGGTGCTGGCCAAACAGAGTTAGCCCTTGGATCTCTTGCAGTGTCGCAACACTCTCGACATCACCACAAAACAGCAGTCGATCACGAGCTTGGAGTATGAAGTCAGGGTCAATAGACGCGGTTGTTTTACCGTCTCGAATCACTTCCGCTAAGAACAGTTTTCTCAATGCTCTGAGGTTATTCTCGCTGACGCTACGACCAACTAACGGTGAGCCAGGTTCCACTCTTGCTTCTAAAAAGTAAGGCAAATCATCTTGGGAACCATCATCGTAGCTGGGTAGGAAGTAACTCAGAGGGATAAGGATCAACACACCACCGACCAAGACCGCTAAACCGATCAAAGTTGGTGTAAAAAAGTTTAAACTCGGCAAACCCGCATCTTCAACGAAACTATTGATGATCAAGTTGGTAGAGGTGCCGATCAATGTCAGGGTTCCACCTAAGATGGCAGCGTATGACAAAGGGATTAGCAGTTTAGATGGCGCATGCTGTTGATTACGTTTGATCGCCCCGATCAAAGAAACAACAACCGCCGTGTTATTAGTAAAAGAAGAAAGTAACGCAGTGGAGATACCCAACTTCGCAACCACGGTACCTAGCCTACCTTCAGAGATATTACGGCTAACCCAACTGATTAAGCGAGTTTTCTCCAACGCACTTGATGCGAGGATAAGAAGAATTAAAGTCAGTAACGAGGAGTTAGTGAAATTATTGGCTAAGCTCGACAAATCGATCATGCCAGCCATAAAAGCAATAAACGCCGCGCCAGCAAAGATAAAGCTTGGCTTAATACGGGTAACGAGCAGGCAAGTAATGATGCCGAGCAAAATCGCTAATACAAATCCTTGTTGCCACATATACCCGTCCTTTATGGCGGAAACGAGGGTTTCCGCCTGATTCAATAAGCTGTTACTTAGTCGTTTATGACTTCAGTAATTGGCTTAGGTCTTTGGCATCCCAATGAGGGAAGTGCTTGCGTACCAATGCGTTGAACTCAAGTTCAAATGCAGAGAAGTTACCGACTTGCTGTTCAACAGAGTCCAAACGGTCTCGAATCAAACCAGCACCCACCGTCACGTTAGTCAGGCGGTCGATAACGATGAAACCACCGGTGTCCGCACTCTCACGGTATTTATCCAGCGCGACAGTCTCGTTCAATGACCATTCACACAAGCCAATACCATTCAGTGGTAACTCATCAACTGCGTAAGTCGACAAGTTGTTGATGTCATATTGGTGACGAACCGTTTCAACCTGACCGACGGTTTTCTTGCCTGCGATTTTGATGTCGTAAGCTTTACCCGGTTGCAGTGGTTGCTCTGTCATCCACACGATGTCTGCCAATACGTGGTTAGTGGATTCAATTTGCGCGTTTTCCAACACAATCAAATCACCACGGCTGATATCGATTTCATCTTCAAGAGTCAGTGTTACCGCCAAACCCGCTTGTGCTGATTCAAGTTCACCATCAAAGGTCACAATGCTTGCCACCTTAGAGGTTTTACCTGAAGGCAACGCCTTGATTTCATCACCGACGCTGACACGACCAGAAGCCACGGTGCCGGCAAAGCCACGGAAATCTAAGTTAGGACGATTGACATACTGCACAGGGAAACGGAATTCGCCCGCAGAACGTTTTTGGTCAATGTCGACGTTCTCTAACACTTCTAATAGAGACGGACCTTCGAACCATGCAAGCTCTTTGCTTGGCGCAGCAACGTTAATGCCTTCAAGTGCCGAAACTGGCAGAATCTGAATATTAGTTTCGCCCTCTAGGTTTTCAGCAAACTCTAGGTACTGATCGCGAATCTCCTCAAAACGATCTTGCGAGTACTCGACGAGATCCATTTTGTTGACTGCGACGATGAAATGCTTCAAACCAAGCAGGTTAGAAATAAACGAGTGACGACGTGTTTGATCCAGTACACCCTTACGAGCATCAATCAAGATCACAGCCAGATCACACGTTGAAGCGCCTGTTGCCATGTTGCGCGTGTACTGCTCATGCCCTGGGGTATCAGCAATAATGAATTTACGCTTTTGAGTCGAGAAGTAGCGATAAGCCACATCGATCGTGATGCCTTGCTCACGTTCAGCTTGCAAGCCATCAACAAGCAGTGCCAAGTCAGGCTTCTCACCTGTAGTACCCACTCGTTGGCTATCCGAGTGAACTGCTGCTAGCTGATCTTCATAAATCTGTTTCGTATCATGGAGCAAGCGACCGATTAAGGTACTTTTACCATCATCTACCGAGCCACAAGTTAAAAATCTAAGCATAGATTTATGCTGATGCTGACTTAGATAACCTTCAATCCCTAGTTCAGCCAATTCGGCTTCTACTGCACTATTCATTTTTCTTTCCTTAGATTCTTAGAAATAACCTTGGCGCTTTTTCAGCTCCATAGAGCCCGACTGATCATGGTCAATCGCTCGACCTTGACGCTCACTGGACGTCGCCACCAGCATCTCTTCAATAATGCCTGTTAGCGTATTCGCCTCAGATTCAACGGCTCCGGTTAGTGGGTAACATCCCAAAGTACGGAAGCGAACGCTTTTCTCTTCAATCACTTCACCTTCTTGCAGTTCCATACGGTCATCATCAACCATGATCAGCATGCCATCACGCTCAACCACAGGACGTTTATCAGATAGGTAAAGCGGAACAATATCGATGCTCTCTAGGTAGATGTATTGCCAGATATCAAGCTCAGTCCAGTTAGAGAGCGGGAAGACACGAATGCTTTCGCCCTTATTAACCTGACCGTTGTAGGTGTGCCAAAGCTCTGGACGCTGGTTTTTTGGATCCCATGTATGGTTCTTATCGCGGAAAGAATAAACACGCTCTTTTGCTCGAGATTTTTCTTCATCACGACGCGCACCACCAAAAGCCGCATCGAACCCATACTTGTTTAACGCCTGCTTAAGGCCTTGAGTTTTCATGATGTCAGTGTGCTTAGAAGAGCCATGTACGAATGGGCTACACCCCATCTCAATACCTTCTGGGTTCTTATGTACTAAAAGGTCGAAGCCGTACTTTTTAGCCGTACGATCACGAAACTCAATCATCTCGCGGAATTTCCAATCCGTATCTACATGCAATAGTGGGAATGGAATCTTGCCTGGATAAAACGCTTTGCGAGCTAAATGAAGCATCACAGAAGAATCTTTACCGATGGAGTACATCATCACTGGGTTATCAAACTCAGCAGCAACTTCACGGATAATATGAATACTTTCCGCTTCAAGCTGTTTTAGGTGGGTTAAACGTTCTTGGTCCATTTCAGTGCTTCCTTTAAGGCTCGCAGTACGAGCAATTCATTACTTGGTCTTGCCAAGCAAGGGATTTAACTCATCCACTTGAGTGAATGGGAGTATTGGCACTAGAAGAAAACAGAAGCTTCGTTTTGAGCTATCCTTGCTATTCATCTGCCTGATACGTCCTTGATATAGGCATTATGACGAGCCTCTCATATTACTGGAAATTCTAAAATTTCATTTTTTATTCGAAAAGCTGATAAGGGATGAGATTCATCGATAAATAGGTGAAATGAATGGGCTAATATTATCGATATCAGTTGCGCATCGATTGAGCAGCTTTGGGAGGCGCCTTGCAGAACACTATAAAGTAATCGATCTAAGTCACGAATTAACATTCGTTGTAATCATTGTTTCATTCCATTTTGTTACATTACGCAACGAATTTTCTACTAATCCACTTTGGAGCTCCAAAATGAAAGTTGCAATGAAACCTTTGTCATTGGCTGTACTTGCTGGTCTTGGTCTGACTTTAGCAGGCTGCACAACAACACCAGATACCGATGAAGTGATTAAATTACGTGTCGTAGAAACGACGGATATCCATACCAACCTAATGGATTACGACTACTACAAAGACAAGCCGTCGAAAAAAATCGGCTTAGCACGTACTGCAACTCTAGTAAAAGAAGCTCAAAGCGAAGTAACCAACAGCGTATTAGTTGATAACGGTGACTTGCTGCAAGGTAGCCCGATGGGTGACTACATGGCAGACAAAGGCATCGAAGCGGGCGAAGTTCACCCTGCATACAAAGCAATGAACCAACTAAGCTATGACGCTGCAAACCTAGGTAACCACGAATTCAACTACGGTCTTGAGTTCCTAGAAGAGTCAATCAACGACGCTGACTTCCCATACATCAGTGCTAACGTTTACGATGCAGAAACCAAAGAACACTACTTCACGCCTTACATCATCAAGACGCACACGTTTGAAGATACTGCTGGCGTAGAACATGAAGTAAAAGTGGGTTACATCGGTTTTGTTCCACCACAAATCATGACGTGGGATAAGAAGAACCTTGAAGGCAAAGTGATCGCTCGCGATATCATTGAGACAGCTAACGAGTTAGTGCCTCAAATGAAAGCGGAAGGCGCTGAAGTAATCGTTGCTATCCCTCACTCAGGCGTATCAACTGACCCGTACAAAAATGGCGAAGAGAACTCAACGTTCTACCTATCTGAAGTAGACGGCATTGATGCAATCGCATTTGGTCACTCTCACGCAGTATTCCCAGGAAAAGGTTTTGATGACATTCAAGGCATCAACAACGAAACGGGCACAATGAACGGCGTTGCGGCAGTAATGCCAGGCCGCTGGGGTAGCCACGTTGGTGTTATGGATCTAACACTTGCACAAAAAGACGGTAAGTGGGAAGTCGTTAAAGGCCAATCAGAAGCACGCCCAATCTACGACAAGGTAGAAAAGAAATCTCTTGCTGCTGCTGATGAAGGCATCGTTTCTGCACTAGAAAAAGACCACGCAGGTACTCGTGAGTTTGTTAACCAACCGATTGGTAAAGCAGACGATGTGATGTACAGCTTCTTGTCTCTAGTACAAGACGATCCAACAGTTCAAATCGTTAACCTTGCACAGAAAGATTACGTTGAACAGTTCATCCAAGGTGACCCAGACCTAGATGGTACGCCAGTACTTTCAGCGGCTGCACCATTCAAGGCCGGCGGCCGTAAGAATGACCCAGCGAACTTCACTGAAGTTGAATCTGGTCAACTGACATTCCGTAACGCGGCTGACTTATACCTTTACCCGAACACGCTAGTTGCAATGAAGGTAACAGGCCACGAAGTAAAAGAGTGGCTTGAGTGTTCTGCTGGTCAATTCCAACAAATAGATGTTAATTCGACCGCACCACAGCAGTTGGTTGAATGGGACGGCTTCCGCACTTACAACTTTGATGTCATCGATGGCGTTGAGTACCAAATCGATGTTACACAACCAGCAAAATACGATGGTAACTGTAAAGTTATTAATGAAGGCTCTGAGCGTATCGTAGGTCTAACTTACCAAGGTAAGCCAATCGACGTGAAGCAAGACTTCCTGATCGCAACCAACAACTACCGAGCATACAGCAATAAGTTCCCAGGTACGGGTGAAGACTTCATCGCATTTGATGCACCAGATGAGAACCGTACTGTTCTAGCGAACTACATCTCTCGAGTGAGCAAAGAGCAAGGTCAAGTGAGCCCAACGGCTGATAACAACTGGTCATTTGCGCCAATCAAAACGGATAAAAAGCTAGATATCCGCTTTGAAACATCTCCAAGCGACAAAGCGGCAGAGTTCATCAAAGAAAAGGGTCAATACCCGATGAAACGTGTTGCGACTGACGATGTTGGTTTTGCTGTTTACCAGATTGACCTAACTAAATAGATTACCCTGTAATCCATAGTTAACGTTCTGAAAGGCTGAGTTTAACGACTCAGCCTTTTTCTTTTGTTATTTATAAACCAAATCCACTGCCCTACTTTTCTCACCGTAAACGCCCGCTAATTCAATAACCAAACAGCGCGACTCAAACCGCCAATAAAATCAATCAAATATAAAAAAGCAGCAATCGCCTGTAAGTTTTTCTCCGCTCCTCCTGTCTATTTAATTTACTACACTCAATGAATGGTCATTAAGCCATTCATCTATGGGATAGATAAGGACATTTGATGAGCACCGTCGAGAGCATTCAAGCATGGTTAAATACGGGAGAGGAATCGCTGCTATGGCTGATGCTTGGCATTATCGCGCTTTCTTACTTGCTTGAAGATCTGGCGATTGTTACAGCGGCAGGTTTAGCAACTCAAGGACTCATGCTTCCTCAATATGCGTTGCTTGCCATTTTCATCGGCATTGCCACAGGAGATATCGGCCTCTACTACCTAGGTAAATCAGGACGTTATTTCCGAGGCGTTCGTTACAAAGCCCTCACCAACCGATACTTTCGTGCACTTCGCACTAAATTACGTCAAAACGCTTTCAGCAGTCTTTTTGTCATCCGCTTTATTCCCGGGCTTCGTACCGTCGGTTTTATCTTAAGTGGCTTTTTCACAATCCCACTGCCTACTTTCTTGTTTGCCGTTATTAGTGCCACTGCGCTCTGGACTGGCATTGTCTTCTCTGCCATCTACTATTTAGGGACATCAGCGTGGCTGCAAGCCTCTGAATATCAATGGATCATCATCCCGTGTGCCATCGCTTTGCTGTTTATCGGCAATCGATTAATGAATAAAACCTACTCTAGAGGATTATCATGAGTTCACCGCAAGATATTCGCATCATTCCAGCACATCAAATCAATGCAGGCATGCCCTTGCTTGAAAAAGATACCGTGCGCAGTGTCTCTCCTTATGAGTTTCTTCCAACTTGGTTCTTCTACACGCCAGTGGTGATTCAAAGCCTGATGCAAGGGTTACGGCACTTTGACTGGGCGCTGCCGCTCATCGCCAACCCAAGCATCAAGTTAAGCGGAATGGTAGGCGAATCAAAACACGAGATATTAAGCCTTGCCGGATCTTCAAGTCAGCGTTGGATCTCTCCGTTTATCACCCTCACCAAAACGGATCTCAGCGGTAAGAAACAAGCTGAAGATGCACGCAGCGCACTCATACAATCCGATCTTGATTTCCCGATTGTCGCTAAACCAGATCTTGGCTGTCGAGGCGTAGGCGTCAAGCTGATCAACACACAAGATCAACTTGAGCAATATGTTGAATCTTTCCCAAATAACGCTCGCTTTCTACTGCAAGAAAAGGCGCCTTATCAGGCAGAAGCTGGCGTTTTCTATGTTCGTTACCCAAACAAAAAGCAAGGCAAGATCATCTCGATCACACTCAAATATGCGCCAATGGTGATGGGTGATGGCAAGTCGACACTCAAGCAGTTAATTGAAAATAGCCCGCGTGCTGGGCAACTCAGCCACCTGTATCTACCAAGGCATGAAGATAAATTGGATCACGTGCTCGCAGAGGGCGAAGAGTTCCAACTCGCGTTCGCAGGTAGCCATAGCCGTGGCTGCATCTTCCGCGATGGCAATCAATACATTACTCAGACTTTAACTGAACGTTTAGACGAGATATTCGATGACTTCGATGGTTTTCATTTTGGCCGACTCGACGTCAAGTTTAAAGACATGCACAGCCTAATGAACGGCGAGGGTTTCACGATCCTTGAGGTCAATGGCGCAAGCAGTGAGGCTGGGCATATCTGGGATCGCAACACACCGCTGCGAGAGATATTTTCTACGCTACTCCTGCAATACCGCATTCTTTTTGATATTGGCGCTCAGCAAAAACAACGAGGCCATAAGACTCCCTCTTTCAAGAGCTTATTCGCTGCGTGGCAAGAAGAGCGACGTCTTGTTCAACAATATCCGACCACTGACTAACTTTGTACGAGGACCATGAATGAACCCCATAGCCCAACCGAGCGCCCTCACTTCTTTCTCTCCTAGTATCAAAGGAGCGGTAGAGATATTGAATCAGGGTCTAGAGTTTTTGTTAGCGATATCTGACAGCGACTATCTGACACGAGCAAAGCCGCACGTCACAAGCTCTATTGGTGAGCATACTCGTCACACGCTCGATCTTTTTCACGCTTTAATTTTAAAAGAGAATGCGACCGTTGATTACAACACTCGCCGTCGTGGTCATCCCGTCGAATACGACCGCTCAATGGCAGTAAAAGAGATCCATTATGTGATCAACTGGCTTGAACGACTAGACCGCAGAGATCTCGAAGCGCCTATCATGATCCAAACCGAAGTTTCAATGGATACACAAGTATTCGCCAGCCTGCCTTCTACGTTAGAAAGAGAGGTCACCTTTGCTGCTCTGCATGCCAATCATCACTATGCGATGATCAAGGTGATCACGACCTTTCTTGATGTCGAAACATGCAATACCTTTGGTTATGCCCCAACCACCAGCAGCTATCTGAGGGAGCAATAATCATGTGTTCAGTATCTTGGCTGCTTGAAGAAAATGGTTATCAGGTCTTTTTTAACCGTGACGAACAAAAGACGCGAGCACTAGCAATGCCGCCTAAACAGTATCGAGTTAACGGCGTCGATATCATAATGCCACTCGACCCAACTGGCGGTGGTAGCTGGATCAGTATCAATGAGTTCGGGCTTTCACTATGCCTACTCAATAACTATCAAGGCATAGTACCTGTTGGACCTTTAGTCAGCCGTGGTTTGTTACTCAAGAATCTATCATCGAGTCGTAACATCAGTCAGCTCTCTGAAGCATTTCATCAGCTCGACCTGCACTCTTTTGCTCCATTTACCTTGTTGGCTTTCGCGCCGAATTTAACTCAGAACAATGGTTTGGTTATCGCCTACATGTGGGATGGTATTCAACAAAAAATAGTCGACACCGATTCACCGTTATTCTCATCCGGTGTTGAACTATTGCGAGTGCAAGCCTACCGACAAGCTAAGTACGACCAGCTTATGGAGACAGGTAAGAATCAGCAGAACTTGCTTAGGTTTCACTCTCACCATCATAGCGAACAGCCTCATTTAGCGACCTGTATGCATCGTGAAGACGCGCACACCGTGAGCTTTACACATTTACGCAATCTACACGGCCAAGCCTCGATGTTTTACGCACCCGGCTCGCCTTGTGAGCCCATTAAACCATGCCAGATAAATCAACAGCGTTTTACCTTCGATTTATCACCAGCAATCAATCTATAGATGGAGTCCATCATGAGAAAACTATTAACCATGGTCATGCTACTTGTTAGCCCATATGTATTTGCCGCCGATGAAATCTACACAGGGTTCTTTAGCAGTAAGGCGCTCGATGGCTACGACACTGTGGCTTATTTCACTTCAGGTAAACCTATTGAAGGCAGTAAAAAATTCAGCACCGAGTACAAAGGCGCGGACTGGTATTTCTCTTCTGAAAAGAATCTGACTTTATTTGTTAATAATCCTGAAAAATACGCCCCTCAATATGGTGGTTATTGCGCTTGGGCTGTTTCAGCAAAAAGTGATTTTGCACCCGGAGACCCGAATCAATGGACGATTGTTGATAACAAGCTTTACCTCAACTACGACCAAGAGATTAAACAGCGTTGGGAACAAGACCGAGCACAACATATTCAAAAAGCCGACACCATTTGGCCGCAACTGATCAAATAAGGGAATAACCATGACATTCACTCCAGCTAAACATATCCCTGCGGCATTTATCGCGTTTGTGTTCATTCAGTCGCTGTTTTTCAAGTTCACCGGCTCATACGAAACTGAGCATATCTTTGGCACCTTGGCGACATGGTCTGGCTTGAGTTGGTTCGGTTCATTTGGCGGCTACTTGATTGGGTTTGCTGAATTGATTGCTGCCATTTTGCTGTTTACTCGTTGGCATGGCCTGGGTGCCATCATGAGCGTAGGGATCATGAGTGGCGCGATTTTCTTCCATCTGTTTACGCCGCTCGGTATTCAAATGCCTGAGTTTAATGCAGCGGGTGAAATTGCTGGTTATGACGGTGGATTACTGTTTGGTATGGCATGCCTAGTGTGGCTGTGCGGTGCATTTTTAAGTGTGAAAGATTTCAAGAATCAAGACGGTTTCCTAAACAACTTTAGTCAATAAGGTAGCTTCATTATGATTGATAGTCCTTTTCGTTTACCACGTTACACGCCTTTTGGTTTAGGTGAGTCTGTTGTCGAGTGGGCAACTGGGCTATCTAAGCTAGATAAACTCTATCAAGATAGACCTGATGAGTTGTCTAGTTTCGAATTCATGCATCACACCCTATCGGCTTTGAATATCGACTATTCTGTTTCCGCAGGCGCCACTGATAATATTCCTGAGGAAGGACCCGTAGTCATTGTAGCTAACCACCCGCTTGGCGCGATTGAAGGTGTGATCCTTGCTGATCTCGTAGGATCGGTAAGGAAGGATGTAAAGGTGTTAGCTAATGAACTGCTCAAGCGACTGCCTGAACTGGACGATCTTTTCATCGGCGTCGATGTCTTTAACAGTAAAGAATCGAAACGCACCAACGCCAAAGCCATTCGAGATGCTAATCGTCATTTAGCAGACGGTGGACTCTTGATTGTGTTCCCTGCTGGCGAAGTATCGAGTTACCGTAAAGGGGCAAAAACACTGACAGACATCGAATGGAGCAAATCGGTTGCCAAGTTCGTCAAACGTCATCAAGCCACTACGGTTCCTATCTTCATCAATGGTAAAAACAGCGAGCTTTTCTATCAAGCTGGCCGTGTTCACCCACTACTGAGAACGGCTTTACTTGGCCGTGAACTTCTTAATAAACAGGCGACGACTATCTCTATCTCGATTGGCTCTTCGATTCCGTATTCAGAGATCAAATCGTTTGAAAAAGAGATGGATATCGTCAACTACCTACGACTCAATACCTACCTAATGAGTCAACAAGATAGCCCGAATACGCCAATCCACGCGCCCTCTTTTGACACTCAAGTGATTGCGCCTATTCCACCAGAAGTGTTGGCAATAGAGGTCGATTCTCTTCCTGAAGAGATGAAGTTACTTGAGCAAGGGGACTTCGAGGTCTACTGTACGCCAAGCCAATCTATTCCTAACTTAATGCGCGAAATTGGTCGAGTTAGAGAAGAGAGTTTCCGAGAAGTCGGAGAAGGCTGCGGGCTTGCCTGTGATTTAGATGAGTATGACCTTTACTACCACCAACTGTTTGTTTGGAATAAAACCAAGGCTGAATTAGTGGGTGCATACAGACTTGGTATGGTCGACAAGTTAATCGCTGAGCACGGGCTTGATCAACTCTATTCCCGCAGTCTGTTTAACTACAATCAAGAATTCATCGATACCTTAGACAACAGTATCGAGCTTGGGCGTTCTGTAGTGAGTAAACCTTATCAAAAGAGCCTTAACTCACTATTACTATTGTGGAAAGGTATCGCGGCCTTCGTGTATCGTCACCCTAAATACACCCACCTATTCGGCCCAGTCAGTATCAGTAATGATTACAGCCATAATGCGCGCCTGTTGATTGCGACAACCTTATCGATTCACCACTACGATGAGGAAAAGGCGAATCTAGTTTCTCCTTCGTCACCACTCAATACCAGTAATCACGTGTTCTGGCAAAACCACCTGTTATCGTCATTGGCGAGTGTTCCTCTGCTCTCTAAAGTGTTAGCACGTATGGAGCAAGGAAAAGGCCTACCAGTACTACTGCGCCAGTATCTAGGGATGAACGGTAAGTTGGTGTGCTTTAACGTCGACCCATCATTTAATGATGCTCTGGATGGCTTGATTGTGGTTAACCTTAAGAAAGTACCACTGAAAACTCTTGGTAAATACATGGGTAGAGAACTTGCTCAAGATTATCTAGAACAGCACGCTCGACGCTGATTTAGCCTGCTCTGTACCTATACTCAAATAAGTGCGATGATTTCGACACTTATTTGGGTTAGGTTATTTCCATGCACACCTCTTTTATCGAACAACTACAAAGCTTCGACTTCTCTGAAAGTCAGATTGAATCTCTATTAGCCGTCGCGAAACCGCTTGAGCTACCAACCAGACACATCCTGATCAATCAAGGTGAGATGGCGAGTTCAATCTATTTTGTACTTGAAGGCTTGTGCCACGCTTGTTATCTCACTAATGACGGTAAGCAATACAGCAAAGAGTTCTACTGGGAACAAGATTGGATCATCGGCTTTGAGAGTTTGATAAAAAGCCAAGCGTCCCCTTACCTGTTAGAAACACTCACACCCATCACAATGTTAGAACTGCCTATGAACGCGGTTATCGAGTGGCGCGCATCAAACAACCCTTTGTATTTAAAGTTGTTAGAAACTCAGCTAATGCATAAAGAAAACAAAGAACGCTTTATGTTGCTCTATACTCCAGAGCAACGCTATCAACTTTTCTGCGAACATTATCCCGACCTTGAGCAGCGCTTGAACGACAACCAGATTGCCGCTTACCTAGGAATAACCGCGATCAGTCTGAGCAGAATTAAAGGTCGAATTAACAATAGTTAATGCCAACAATCATCGCACATAGTACATTCAGGGCATCGATAACCTCTGGATGTAAACATGATCACTTGGCACTCAATCCCCTTCTCTGAACTTTCAACACAACAGCTTTATCAACTACTTAAATTACGAGTAGATGTGTTCGTCGTTGAGCAAAATTGCCCTTATCCAGAGCTCGATGGTAAAGATACACTCGCAGGTGTTGAACACTTGCTTGGCTATGCTGATGAAGAGTTAGTAGCGTGTGCACGCTTGTTACCACCAGGAACTTCTTACGACAACACAAGCATCGGCCGAGTGGCGACTAAGCAATCGGCAAGAGGTGATGGTTTAGGCCATCAATTGATAACAGAAGCGTTAACATGCTGTGAGGCTCTTTGGCCGAGCACAACTATCGATATTGGTGCGCAACAACACCTAGAAAACTTCTATGCGAGCCACGGCTTCAAAACGATCTCTGAGATGTACTTGGAAGACGATATTCCGCACGTCGATATGAGATTAGAGAAGTAATGTCGAATATCACTGTCGGTATCCTATTGTTGATTGCAGGTAACTTGTTTGCCTCGCTTTCCGACGTAGCGGTAAAACTGTTGAATGGCGAAGTGCCACCTCTTCAGTATATTTTTTTCCGACAGTTGATATCTCTACTCATCATCACCCCTTTGTGGCTACAGCAGAAAAAGGAACAACGACGCTTACAGCAAGCCAAAGTGACCATCATACGCGGACAGCTGATATTAATTGGCAGTGGATGTATGGTCGTCGCAATTACCCATCTATCTTTGGCCACCGCTAACGCTGTATTTTACGTAGCACCCCTGTTGATGTTACCTCTATCTATGTTTCTACTCAAAGAGCAACCCGCACTGGGTAAGGTGATTGCAACAACCATCGGCTTCATTGGCGTACTGATTGTCTTGAGGCCATCACAATTCCATTGGGCTGCATTGTTTGCATTAGGCACGGCGCTGACGCTCGCATTGTTCAATGTTTTGGTGCGAAAGCTCCCTAGTGAGCAATCGGTGGTCACTACACTGTGGTGGACAACGTTATTCTCAATTCCGGCTTCATTGATATTGTGCTTCCTATACTGGCAACCGGTATCTATCGAGCACTTAGGATACATAGCACTCAGCGCAACACTCATCTTGAGCTATAACGGCTTTGCGGTTACTGCCTACCAAAAAGCACACTCTAGCCAAATTGCCTTGGCTGAGTATTCAGGACTGGTGTTTGTCGCGTTAATAGGTGCAATATGGTTTGATGAGATACCAGATACGTTAACCTTTATCGGTATTATGCTCATCATCTTGCCACTCGCCCCTTTCAAGCGACCAAAAAAAAGAGCTAATGCTTAGCTCTTTTCTATCGTTTATATGTGTCTGGTGAAGTGCTTTGACTCAGGTTCACTATTCATCTATTTACTGCGACCAAAGCCACCATCTGATAAACGGAAAAACATCACCGAAGTATTGCCTTTCTCAAGCTGAAGAATATCTAGTTGCCCTGTCTCGGCTAGTTTGAATCGAACCAGTTGGCCTTTACGAATCTGGCTAAGCGGCTTGTCTGCACCTTCAATACGAACCAAAGCGTTAAGATCAGACAGCGGTAGATCATTATTTCGGAACACTTGAGCTAACGTATCTCCTTGCTTAACAAGATACTCTTGCCAACTGGTTGGCTCAGAAGAATTACTTTTAGCATTTTTCTGCTCGCTTAAGCCAACAGTATTTATCTCAAGCTCAACACGAGATGTTGCTGGTGCGTTGTCTACTTTAGGCTCTGGTAGCGGTGCAAACAATAAGATTAATATGATCGGCGAAATCACCATCAATAATTTCTGGTGTAATTTCGGCAATGATCCCCAAGTTTGCACTGATGAGGTTTTCATTTTCTTTAGATCGATCGAGCTTAGTTTCTCTTTGACCTGATTCAGTCGGTCCTTGAACTCTGCTAAGTGGTCTACTTTCTGTTTTTTCTTTTGACGACGATTCATGCCACTGCGTCCTATACATTGAATAACTACAGTATAAAAACCAAAGTACCAACAGTATAGATCTTTCCGCGACAACAGAGAGCAAAGCAAGAAAATTGACATAGCTGTGATTTGGACACGGTAAAGCGTAAGTGATCAGAGGCTAGCCGTTTATTCAGGCTGCTAATACTGGTATTCTTACCCTTTTCGTACTGACAAAAAGAGTGACTTTTCATGTCTGAAGTAAAATTTGAAACTGTAGAGCAAAAAGCTAGCTACGGTATCGGTCTACAAATGGGCCAACAACTTGCTGGTTCTGGTCTTGAAGGCCTAAACGTTGATGCAATCGCTGCTGGTATCGCAACAGCTCTAGTTGGCGACATGCCAGCTATCGAAGTTGACGAAATCAACAACGCACTACAAGAGCTACACACTCGTGGTGAAGCTGCACGTCAAGAACTAGCTAAAGCTGCTGCTGCTGACGGCGAAGCTTTCCTAGCTGACAACGCTCTTCGTTCAGAAGTTACAGTTCTTGAGTCTGGTCTTCAGTACGAAGTACTAACTGAAGGTACTGGTGAAATCCCAACTGCAGACAAGCAAGTACGCGTTCACTACCACGGCGAGCTAACTGACGGTACAGTTTTCGATAGCTCTGTATCTCGCGGTCAACCTGCTGAATTCCCAGTAACTGGCGTAATTCAAGGTTGGGTACAAGCTCTACAAATGATGCCTGTTGGCTCTAAGTGGAAGCTATACATCCCTCAAGATCTAGCATACGGTGAGCGTGGCGCAGGTGCTGCAATCCCACCATTTGCTGCTCTAGTATTCGAAGTAGAACTTCTAGCAATTCTTTAATTTCTATAAAAACCTTAGTAAAACAAAAAACTATAGGTAAATTAGACTGAATTAGCTCAACGGCGATGTGACTACATCGCCGTTTTTCGTTTATAGTGAAAGAGTAAATTACTTTATTACTTAAGGACGAATAATGAAGAAAGTACTCATCACCGTTTTAAGCAGCCTTGCTGTGGTATCTTGCGCTAGTACTAGCGAGTCAGAACAAGTTAGTTCAACTTCTGATATTAACTATTCCCAACTATCACAAACAGCCCTTATGACCGCTGTAGACATGTGGTCTCAAAAAAATGAAGCAACACCATTTACGAGCACCCTTGCTAATTCCCTAAGTGACAAAGCATCTGTAACAAATGAGCAAGCTATAGGTGGAGTAGGCTCCATGCTAGCTCTTGCCCAAAATACCCTTGATAACTTTGACAACCAAGAGCTCGAAATGCTTTTCCCTGGAATGTCGACGCTTGATTCTACCGGTTTAACGTCAGTATTGGACTCAAAAACATCTGTTGAAAATGCATTTTCAGGATTAGGTATGGATTCATCAATGGTTGCGGCGTTTGCACCAATCATTATTCAAGGGCTAGAGTCACAAGGCGCAACAAGCGGTCTCGTTGATTCACTCGAAGCTATTTGGTTGTAATAACCAGTGATTAATAATTGATTTAAAATACTTAAAGGGCGCTTCGGTGCTCTTTTTTGTGCGCTGAACAAAAGAGATACGAGATACGAGATACGAGATACGAGATACGAGATACGAGATACGAGATATTATTGAGAAATGGAGCAGAGAAGGTAAAGAAAAGTGCCAAATATCGTGGTGCAATTCTTATGTCGGTCTCCTAACTCTACAGATACAAAAAAGCCGAGCTAATGCTCGGCTTTTGTATTAAGAATCTAGTATAGATTACTCAGCAGCTTCTTCAGCAGCTGGGCGGTCTACAAGCTCAATGTAAGCCATTGGAGCTTTATCACCAGTACGGAAACCACATTTAAGAATGCGAGTGTAACCACCTTGGCGAGCCGCGAAACGCGGGCCTAGTTCATTAAATAGTTTTGCCACAACTTCGTTATCACGAGTGCGAGCAAATGCAAGACGACGGTTAGCAACACTGTCTGTCTTAGCTAGGGTAATCAATGGCTCAATTACGCGACGTAGTTCTTTTGCTTTAGGCACGGTAGTTTTAATAACTTCGTGACGAACAAGAGAGCTAGCCATGTTGCTGAACATCGCTTTGCGATGACTGCTGTTGCGGTTGAGTTGACGACCACTTTTACGATGGCGCATGACCTAATCCTTCTAACTTTTCGATTAATCTTCAGCGATTGACGCTGGTGGCCAGTTTTCTAGGCGCATGCCTAGAGAAAGACCACGTGAAGCAAGCACATCTTTAATCTCTGTAAGAGATTTCTTACCAAGGTTTGGCGTTTTAAGTAGCTCAACCTCAGTGCGCTGTACAAGATCACCGATGTAGTGAATCGCTTCTGCTTTCAAACAGTTAGCAGAGCGAACTGTTAGTTCAAGATCGTCTACAGGACGTAGTAGGATAGGATCGAATTCTGGCTTCTCTTCCTTCTCCTCAGGTACACGTACATCACGAAGATCTACGAACGCATCCAGTTGTTCAGCTAAAATAGTAGCTGCACGACGGATTGCTTCCTCAGGTTCTAGAGTACCGTTCGTTTCCATATCGATAACAAGCTTGTCTAAGTCAGTACGTTGTTCTACACGTGCCGCTTCAACAGCATAGGCGATTTTATCGACCGGGCTGTAAGTAGCGTCAACAAGTAGACGACCGATTGGACGCTCATCTTCTTCAGTATGGATACGAGCTGAAGCTGGAACGTAACCACGACCACGTTCTACTTTGATACGCATAGCGATCTCAGCGTTGTCATCCGTTAGGTGACAAATTACGTGCTCAGGGTTAGCGATCTCTACATCACCATCGTGGGTGATGTCACCTGCAACAACAGGGCCTGAGCCTGATTTGTTCAGTGTAATAAACACTTCATCTTTGCCTTCAGCAACGCGTACAGCTAAACCTTTAAGGTTTAGAAGGATTTCCAGGATATCTTCCTGAACGCCTTCTTTAGTGCTGTATTCGTGTAGCACACCTTCGATTTCAACTTCTGTTACGGCACAACCCGGCATAGAAGATAGAAGAATGCGGCGAAGAGCATTACCTAGAGTATGGCCGAAACCGCGCTCTAATGGCTCAAGAGTTACTTTCGCGTGTGTCGTATTGATCTGTTCAATGTCAACAAGACGCGGCTTAAGAAATTCTGTTACAGAACCCTGCATTGTGTCCTCTCTTTTTTTAACCTTACTTAGAGTAAAGTTCGACGATCAAGTGTTCATTGATGTCAGCTGATAGGTCAGAACGCTCAGGCATACGCTTGAATGTACCTTCCATTTTGCCAGCATCTACTTCAATCCAAGTTGGCTTTTCACGTTGTTCAGCAACTTCTAGAGCCGCTTTAATACGAGATTGCTGTTTAGCTTTCTCGCGGATAGAAACAACGTCGTTTGCCGCTACTTTGAAAGAAGGAACGTTTACAACTTTACCGTTAACTAGAATAGACTTGTGGCTAACTAGTTGACGAGATTCAGCACGAGTAGCGCCAAAGCCCATACGGTAAACTACGTTATCAAGACGACCTTCAAGAAGCTGAAGCAGGTTTGCACCTGTGTTGCCTTTAAGACGTGCAGCTTCTTTGTAGTAGTTGCGGAATTGTTTTTCTAGAACGCCGTAAATACGACGAACTTTTTGCTTCTCACGAAGCTGAACGCCATACTCAGATAGACGACCGCGACGAGCGCCGTGTACACCTGGTGCGTTATCAATTTTACACTTGGTATCGATCGCACGGACACCAGACTTAAGGAATAAGTCAGTACCTTCGCGACGGCTAAGCTTCAGCTTAGGACCCAAATATCTTGCCATGATCTTTCTCCAATATTCCTAGAAACGAAACTTAAACGCGACGTTTCTTAGGTGGACGACAACCGTTATGAGGGATTGGTGTCGCATCAACAATGTTAGTGATACGGAAACCAGCAGCGTTCAGTGCACGAACAGTAGATTCGCGACCTGGACCTGGACCCTTAACCATAACTTCCAAGTTCTTTAGGCCATATTCTTTAGCCATTTCACCACAACGCTCAGCTGCAACTTGTGCTGCGAACGGAGTAGATTTACGAGAACCACGGAAACCTGAACCACCTGCTGTAGCCCATGCAAGAGCGTTGCCTTGACGGTCAGTGATAGTTACGATTGTGTTGTTGAAAGAAGCATGAATGTGCGCTACGCCATCAGCTACTTGCTTGCGTACGCGCTTACGCGCGCGAGTTGGTTGTTTTGCCATTGTACTCTACCTTATCCGACTATTTCTTGATCGGCTTGCGCGGACCCTTACGGGTGCGAGCGTTGGTTTTAGTACGCTGTCCACGTAGTGGTAGACTGCGACGATGACGAAGACCGCGGTAACAGCCAAGGTCCATAAGACGCTTGATGTTCATCGATACTTCACGACGTAGATCACCTTCTACAGTGTATTTAGCTACACCATCACGCAGTTGATCGATCTGCTCTTCAGTTAGTTCACTGATCTTAGCATCTTCAGCAATACCCACTTCAGCTAGAATAGCTTGAGAGCGAGTTTTGCCAATACCGTAGATTGCAGTAAGTGCAATTACAGAATGCTTATGATCAGGAATGTTAATGCCGGCTATACGGGCCATTATTCACTCCTAAGGGGGTTCATAAAAGAATTATCCGCAGCAAAGCCCGTTATGGATACGCTGCGGCATACTACTTCTTTTGCACGCAAAAGGTAGGCCGAGGAATATACTCGACTCTACCTAGTATTTCAAGTAAAAATTTCTGCTGATTAGCCTTGGCGTTGCTTATGCTTTGGCTCACTGCAAATCACGCGAACGACACCGTTACGCTTGATAACTTTACAGTTACGGCAGATTTTTTTAACGGAAGCACGAACTTTCATTGCTAAACTCCGTAAATGGAATCGAAATAATTACTACCGAATTAACGGCCGTAACCTTTCAGATTCGCTTTCTTTAACACAGAATCATACTGTTGTGACATCAGATGAGTCTGTACCTGTGCCATGAAATCCATGATAACTACCACTACGATTAGTAGTGATGTGCCGCCGAAGTAGAAACGAACGTTCCACGCGACCATCATGAATTCAGGAATCAGACATATAAAAGTAATGTATAGAGCGCCCGCAAGGGTTAGTCTAGTCATCACTTTATCGATATATTTCGCTGTCTGCTCACCTGGGCGGATACCGGGTACGAATGCACCAGACTTCTTCAAATTATCAGCTGTTTCACGCGGGTTAAACACCAACGCTGTATAGAAGAAACAGAAGAAGATTATAGCTGCTGCATAAAGCATTACATACAAAGGTTGACCAGGGCTAAGAGCTAATGACACGTCAGTTAACCAACCGAACGCGCTGCTTTCACCATTTTGACCAAACCATTGTGCTAATGTTCCTGGGAACAAAATAATACTTGATGCAAAAATCGCTGGAATAACACCTGCCATATTAATCTTAAGAGGCAAGTGAGAGCTTTGAGCTGCAAAAACTTTACGACCTTGTTGACGCTTCGCATAGTTAACGACGATACGACGTTGACCACGTTCCATGAAAACTACGAAGTAAATTACAGCAAAAGACAATACCGCGATAAACAACAGAAGAAGCACATGCAATTCACCTTGACGCGCTTGCTCGATTGTTTGACCGATTGCAGAAGGCAATCCAGCAACAATACCTGCAAAAATCAGAATGGAAATACCATTACCGATTCCTCGCTCAGTGATTTGTTCACCTAACCACATCAAAAACATGGTACCAGTTACTAAACTCACGGTAGCAATAAGCGTAAACATGGTTTGGTTGATAACAACCAGATTGTCGACCATGTTTGGTAAGCCTGTTGCGATACCAATAGCTTGGAATGTTGCAAGTACAAGCGTGCCGTAGCGTGTATATTGGCTTATCTTACGACGGCCTGCTTCACCCTCTTTTTTGAGTTCCGCTAACGCTGGATGAACTACAGTTAGCAATTGGACTACGATCGATGCCGAAATGTACGGCATGATACCCAATGCTAATATAGATGCACGCTCAAGAGCACCACCGGAGAACATGTTAAACATTTCTACGATGGTACCTTTTTGCTGATCGAACAAATCGGCAAGTACAGCTGCGTCAATACCAGGGATCGGCACAAAAGAGCCGGCTCGGAATACTAAAAGTGCACCAATTACGAATAATAAGCGCGACTTTAGTTCACTTAAGCCGCTCTGAGCACTACGAAAATCTTTTCCTGGTTTCTTAGCCATCTGTACCTCGTTCCTCGAGATTATTCCTCGATTTTACCGCCTGCAGCTTCGATTGCAGCTTTAGCGCCTTTAGTCACGCGTAGACCTTTAACAGTCACAGCTTTGCTTAGGTCACCAGAAAGAACGATCTTAACAAACTCGATGTTCTTAGTGATAACGTTAGCAGCTTTAAGGCTGTTAAGATCAACTACGTCACCTGTTACTTTCGCTAGCTCAGCTAGACGAACTTCAGCAGACACTAGGCTCTTACGAGAAGTGAAACCGAATTTAGGTAGACGTTGTTTTAGAGGCATTTGACCGCCTTCAAAACCTGGACGAACAGAGCCGCCAGAACGTGACTTTTGACCTTTGTGACCGCGGCCACCTGTTTTACCAAGGCCAGAACCGATACCACGACCTACACGCTTCTTAGAAGGTTTAGAGCCAGCAGCCGGTGATAGAGTATTCAAACGCATTCTGATTACTCCTCAATCTTAACCATGTAGTAAACCTTGTTGATCATACCGCGTACGCACGGAGTATCTTCAAGTTCTACTGTATGGTTGATGCGACGAAGACCTAGACCTTTAAGACACGCTTTGTGCTTAGGTAGGCGACCAATTGAGCTTTTAGTTTGAGTTACTTTAATAGTTGCCATCGTGTGCTTACTCCGAAATAGATTCAACAGTTAGACCACGTTTAGCAGCAACCATTTCTGGTGACTTAACGTCTACTAGAGCACCAATCGTTGCGCGAACAACGTTGATTGGGTTCGTTGAACCGTATGCTTTAGAAAGAACGTTATGTACGCCTGCAACTTCAAGTACGGCACGCATTGCACCACCGGCAATAACACCTGTACCTTCAGCAGCTGGCTGCATGTAAACTTTAGAGCCCGAATGACGACCTTTCACCGGGTGGTGAAGAGTGCCTTCGTTAAGCGCAACAGTAACCATGTTACGACGCGCTTTTTCCATTGCTTTTTGAATCGCTGCAGGTACTTCACGAGCTTTGCCGTAACCGAAACCTACGCGACCATTACCGTCACCAACTACTGTTAGTGCAGTGAAGCTCATGATTCGACCACCTTTAACCGTCTTAGATACACGGTTAACAGCGATCAGCTTTTCTTGCAAATCATTAGCTTGTTGTTGTTCTTTAGCCATCTTCCAACCCTACCTTAGAATTTCAGACCAGCTTCGCGAGCAGATTCTGCTAGCGCCGCTACTCGACCGTGGTATTGGAAACCAGAACGGTCAAATGCAACTGAAGCTACGCCTTTTTCAAGAGCGCGCTCAGCAACAGCTTTACCAACTGCTTTAGCTGCATCGACGTTACCAGTGTTCTTAACTTGCTCACGGATCGCTTTTTCTACAGTAGAAGCAGCTGCGATAACCTCAGAGCCGTTTGCCGAGATAACTTGAGCGTAAACATGGCGAGGAGTACGATGTACTACCAGGCGAGTTGCACCAAGTTCTGCAATCTTACGACGTGCACGTGTAGCACGACGGATGCGAGATGCTTTCTTATCCATAGTGATACCTTACTTCTTCTTAGCTTCTTTAGTACGCACATTTTCATCTGCGTAACGAACACCTTTGCCTTTGTAAGGCTCAGGAGCACGGTAAGAACGAATGTCAGCCGCAACTTGACCTACTACTTGCTTATCGCAACCAGTAATAACGATCTCAGTTTGGCTAGGGCACTCAGCTTTAATACCTTCAGGTAGAGCGTGCTCTACTGGGTGAGAAAAACCAAGAGTTAGACCTACAGCGTTGCCTTTCATAGCAGCACGGTAACCAACACCCTTAAGAGTTAGCTTCTTAGTGAAGCCCTCAGTAACACCCACAACCATGTTATTAACTAGAGCGCGAGCTGTACCAGCTTGTGCCCATGCGTTAGTAACACCTTCTTTCGGACCGAAAGTTAGGTTGTTTTCTTCCTGTGCAATAACTACGGCGCTGTTAAGAACGCGAGTAAGCTCACCTTTGCTACCTTTTACAGTAACTTCTTGGCCGTTTAGTTTCACCTCTACGCCAGCTGGAATAGCGACAGGTGCTTTAGCAACACGAGACATAATCTACTCCTTAAGCTACGTAACAGATGATTTCACCGCCAAGACCTGCTTTACGAGCAGCACGGTCAGACATCAGACCCTTGGAAGTAGAAACAACTGCAATACCAAGACCACCCATCACTGTAGGTAAAGAGTCTTTATTTTTATAAACTCTTAGACCAGGACGTGATACGCGCTTGATTTGCTCGATTACAGGTTTAGCTTGGAAGTACTTAAGAGTAACTTCTAGCTCAGGTTTTGCTTCGCTGTCAACAGCGAAGTCTACGATGTAACCTTCAGCTTTAAGTAATGCAGCAATTGCAACTTTAAGCTTTGAAGAAGGCATTTTTACAGCAACTTTATTTGCTGCCTGACCGTTACGAACGCGGGTCAGCATATCCGAAATCGGATCTTGCATGCTCATAAGATTTACTCCAAATGATTAAGTGGCAATTACCAGCTAGCCTTACGAAGACCCGGAATCTCGCCTTTCATGCAAGCTTCGCGAACCTTAATACGGCTTAGACCGAATTTACGTAGGTAACCGTGTGGACGACCAGTTTGGTTGCAACGGTTGCGCTGACGTGATGCACTTGAATCACGTGGAAGAGATTGCAGTTTAAGAACCGCATTCCAACGATCTTCTTCAGATGCGTTTACATCGCTAATGATAACTTTTAGCGCAGAACGCTTTTCAGCGAACTTAACTACTAGTTTTGCACGTTTAGCTTCACGTGCTTTCATTGATTGTTTAGCCATAACAGTAACCCTACCCTTACTTACGGAATGGGAAGTTAAAGGCAGCCAGCAGAGCTCGGCCTTCCTCATCGGATCCCGCAGATGTCGTGATAGTAATATCAAGACCGCGGACACGATCGACTTTATCGTAGTCGATTTCCGGAAAGATGATTTGCTCGCGAACGCCCATGCTGTAGTTACCGCGTCCGTCAAAAGACTTAGCGCTAACACCACGGAAATCACGTACACGTGGAAGTGCGATAGAGATTAAACGCTCTAAAAATTCCCACATGCGCTCACCACGCAAGGTTACTTTACAACCAATTGGGTAGCCTTCACGAATTTTGAAACCAGCTACAGATTTACGCGCTTTCGTGATAAGAGGCTTTTGACCAGAGATCGTTGCCATATCAGATGCTGCGTTTTCTAGCAGTTTCTTATCGTTGATTGCTTCACCAACGCCCATGTTTAGGGTGATTTTCTCAATCCTAGGGACTTGCATGACGCTTGTGTAGCTGAACTCTTTGGTAAGCTCAGCGACTACAGACGACTTGTAGTAATCATGCAGTTTCGCCATAGTAGAACTCCAAATTACTTCTAATTAGTTAGAAACAGTTTCGCCGTTAGATTTGAAGAAACGAACTTTCTTGCCATCTTCGATACGGAAACCGATACGGTCTGCTTTACCAGTAGCCGCGTTAAAGACTGCAACGTTAGAAGCATCAATAGCTGCTTCTTGTTCAACGATGCCACCTTGTTGACCTAGAGCCGGAACCGGCTTTTGGTGTTTTTTAACAAGATTGATGCCTTCAACAACAACTTTACCAGTTGTCAGAACCTTAGTTACTTTACCTTTCTTGCCTTTATCTTTACCAGCAAGAATGATTACTTCGTCATTACGACGGATTTTAGCTGCCATGTTGCCGCTCCTTACAGAACTTCAGGTGCAAGTGATACAATCTTCATGAATTTCGCGTTACGAAGTTCACGAGTCACAGGACCAAAGATACGTGTGCCGACTGGTTGCTCAGTAGTGTCATTTAACAATACACAAGCATTACTGTCGAAGCGAATGACAGAACCGTCTGGGCGACGAACGCCTTTACGGGTGCGCACTACTACCGCCTTCAGAACATCACCTTTCTTTACTTTACCGCGAGGAATCGCTTCCTTCACTGTAACCTTGATGACGTCACCGATATGTGCATAACGGCGGTGAGAGCCACCCAGAACCTTAATACACATTACCTTGCGCGCGCCAGAGTTATCTGCTGCGTCAAGTGTACTTTGCATCTGGATCATTGTTAGTGCTCCGCTAAATATTAAAACTAGACCCTCTCGGGTCGGGCTGCCTCTTTAAAAGGGACGCGAATTGTACCACCCTTTTTTTAAATTGGGTAGACAAAAAACAAGCGGCTCCAAAAAATTATTTGGAGCCGCTTATAAGTTATAGAATTACAAAGATTAAATCTTCGCTTTTTCTAGAACTTTAACCAATGTCCAAGACTTAGTCTTAGACAGAGGACGACACTCAGCGATTTCAACTTTGTCGCCTAGGCCACAAGTGTTGTCTTCGTCGTGTGCGTGTACTTTAGTCGTGCGTTTGATGAACTTACCGTAAATCGGGTGTTTTACAGTACGCTCAATAGCAACAACGATAGACTTGTCCATCTTGTCACTTACTACACGGCCTTGCTGGATGCGGTTAGTTTCGCTCATTATGCGCCTGCCTTTTCAGTCAAAACAGTTTTCACACGTGCGATGTCACGGCGTACAGCTTTTAGAGTATGAGTTTGCTGTAGTTGACCAGTTGCAGCTTGCATGCGCAAGTTGAACTGTTCACGTAGCAAATTCAATAGCTCAGCGTTAAGCTCTTCAACGTTCTTTTCGCGTAGATCTTGTGCTTTCATCACATCACCTGCTTAGTTACAAAAGTAGTTTTAACAGGCAGTTTACGTGCCGCTAGGCGGAACGCTTCACGTGCCAACTCTTCAGGTACGCCATTCATCTCGTACATAACTTTGCCTGGTTGGATTTGAGCAACCCAGTACGCAACTGAACCTTTACCTTTACCTTGACGAACTTCAAGAGGCTTTTCAGTAATAGGTTTGTCTGGGAACACACGGATCCAGATTTGACCTTGACGCTTAATGTGACGTGTCATAGCACGACGTGCCGCTTCGATTTGACGTGCAGTCAGGCGACCACGGCCAACAGCTTTAAGACCGAATTCGCCGAAGCTTACTTCAGTACCTTTAGCTAGACCACGGTTACGACCAGTCATAACCTTGCGGAACTTAGTACGTTTTGGTTGTAGCATCGTTCGACTCCTTACTTACGGCCTTTACGCTGCTTCTTAGGCTTATCGCCTTTTGGCTCTACTGCGTTAGCAGCTGGCATACCGCCTAGAATCTCACCTTTGAAGATCCAAACTTTAATGCCGATCACACCGTATTGAGTGTGAGCCGAAGAAGTTGCGTAATCAATGTCTGCACGTAGAGTGTGTAGAGGCACTCGGCCTTCACGGTACCACTCTGAACGTGCGATTTCAGCACCGCCAAGACGGCCGCCTACTTGTACTTTGATGCCTTTAGCGCCTAGACGCATAGCATTTTGTACCGCACGCTTCATTGCACGACGGAACATAACACGACGCTCTAGTTGAGACGCGATGCTATCAGCTACAAGCTGACCATCTAGCTCAGGCTTACGTACTTCAGCGATGTTAATTTGCGCTGGTACACCTGCGATTTTAGCTACAGCTGCGCGTAGCTTCTCTACGTCTTCACCTTTCTTACCGATAACAACGCCAGGACGAGCTGTGTGAATAGTCACACGGATGCTCTTCGCTGGACGCTCGATAACGATACGAGATAATGATGCTTTTTGTAGTTCCTTGGTAAGGAACTGACGTACCTTGAAGTCGCCGTCTAGGTTGTCAGCGAATTCGTTGGTATTAGCAAACCATGTAGCATTCCAAGGCTTGACGATGCCAAGACGAATACCATTAGGATGTACTTTCTGACCCATTGCTTACTCTCCTAGTCTTTAGCGATCTGCTACAACAATAGTGATGTGGCTTGAACGCTTCAAGATACGATCCGCACGACCTTTAGCACGAGGCATAATACGCTTCATGATAGGGCCCTCATCTACGAAGATTTTAGCGACATTTAGATCGTCGATATCTGCACCTTCGTTATGTTCCGCGTTAGCGATAGCTGACTCAAGAACTTTCTTAACTAAAACAGCAGCTTTTTTGTTGCTGAAAGTTAGAATTTCTAGAGCCTGGTCTACCGACTTACCGCGAATTTGGTCTGCAACTAAGCGAGCTTTCTGTGGAGAAATACGAGCAAAGTTATGTTTAGCTAAAGCTTCCATCATCTACTCCTTATTTCTTCTTAGCTTTCTTATCTGCAGCATGACCGCGATAAGTACGAGTTGGTGCAAATTCGCCTAGTTTGTGACCGATCATTTCTTCGGTAACGAAAACTGGGACGTGCTGACGACCATTATGGACAGCGATGGTCAAACCAATCATTGTTGGGATGATCATTGAGCGACGGGACCAAGTCTTAATAGGCTTTTTGTCTCCGCTTTCCACCGCTTTCTCTACCTTCTTCAGCAAGTGTAGGTCAATAAAAGGACCTTTCTTGAGAGAACGTGGCATGGCGATTCCTCTTTATAAATTATTTAGTGCGACGACGTACGATGTACTTGTCAGTGCGCTTATTCTTACGAGTCTTGAAGCCCTTAGTAGGAACGCCCCAAGGAGATACTGGGTGACGACCACCAGATGTGCGGCCTTCACCACCACCATGTGGGTGATCCACCGGGTTCATTACTACACCACGTACGGTTGGACGTACGCCGCGCCAGCGTGAAGCACCAGCTTTACCAAGTTCACGTAGCATATGCTCAGAGTTACCAACTTCACCGATCGTTGCACGACCTTCAGAAAGAACTTTGCGCATTTCACCAGAACGTAGACGGATAGTTACGTATGCACCATCGCGAGCGATGATTTGAGCATAAGCACCAGCCGAACGAGCTAGTTGAGCACCTTTACCAGGCTTAAGTTCAACACAGTGTACAGTAGAACCTACTGGGATGTTGCGCATCGGCAGAGTGTTACCTGCTTTGATTGCAGCATCTACGCCAGATTGAATCTGGTCGCCTGCGTTAACACCTTTAGGTGCAATGATGTAACGACGCTCACCGTCTGCGTACAGAACTAGAGCGATGTTAGCACTACGGTTTGGATCGTATTCTAGACGCTCAACTTTCGCTGGGATGCCATCTTTAGTACGTTTGAAGTCAACCAGACGGTAATGGTGTTTATGACCACCACCGATGTGACGTACTGTAATACGACCGTTGTTGTTACGACCACCGTTCTTAGAGTTTTTCTCTAGAAGTGGTGCGTATGGCTTACCCTTGTGCAGGTCAGCGTTAACAACTTTAACGACGTGACGACGACCAGGGGAAGTCGGCTTACATTTAACAATAGCCATTTTTACTACTCCTGTTATTCCGCGCCGCCAACGAAGTCAAGATCTTGACCTTCTTTCAAAGTAACGTAGGCTTTCTTAACGTCTGAACGACGGCCTTCACGCATACCTTGACGTTTGGTCTTACCCTTTAATACAAGAGTATTTACAGACTTAACTTCAACTTCAAATAGCTTTTCTACAGCTGCTTTGATCTCTTTCTTAGTTGCATCTTTAGCTACTTTGAAAACGATAGTGTTCGCTTTCTCAGCTGCCATAGTTGCTTTTTCAGAGATGTGCGGAGCACGTAGAACTTTTAAGATACGCTCTTCAGTGATCATGCTAGCATCTCCTCAACTTGCTTAACTGCGTCAGCAGTCATCAGAACCTTGTCGAAAGCGATTAGTGATACTGGATCAACACCAGCAACATCACGTGCATCTACTTTGTATAGGTTACGAGCAGCTAAGAATAGATTTTCATCTACTTCGCCAGTCACAATCAGAACGTCGTTTAGCTCAAGCTCTTTAAGCTTAGCTACAAGTTCTTTTGTTTTTGGTGCTTCTACAGAGAAGTTATCAACAACGATTAGACGCTCTTGACGAATCAACTCAGAAAGAATGCTTTTCATAGCACCGCGGTACATTTTCTTGTTAACTTTTTGGCTGTGATCTTGTGGTTTCGCAGCAAAAGTAACACCACCTGTACGCCAGATTGGGCTACGAATTGTACCAGCACGTGCACGGCCAGTACCTTTTTGGCGCCATGGCTTAGCACCGCCGCCTGATACTTCAGAACGAGTCTTTTGAGCACGAGTACCTTGACGAGCACCTGCTGCATACGCAACAACTACTTGGTGTACTAGAGCTTCGTTAAAGTCACGTCCGAAAGTAGTCTCGGAAACAGTTAGTGCATCAGCACCTTTAACCATCAATTCCATTACTTACTCCTAGACGTTATGCTTTAACAGCAGGTTTTACGATCACGTTACCGCCTGTTGAGCCTGGTACTGCACCTTTAATAAGGAGTAGATTGCGCTCAGCGTCAACACGTACGATCTCTAGGTTTTGAGTCGTTACACGCTCAGCACCCATGTGACCTGCCATTTTCTTGCCTTTAAACACGCGGCCTGGAGTTTGACATTGGCCAATTGAACCCGGTGCGCGGTGAGACAAAGAGTTACCGTGAGTCATATCTTGAGTAGAGAAGTTCCAACGCTTGATAGCGCCTTGGAAGCCTTTACCTTTAGATGTACCAGTAACGTCTACTTTTTTAATTTCGTTGAAAAGTTCTACGTTTAGCTCAGCGCCAACTTCAAACTCTTCGCCGTTTTCTAAACGGAATTCCCAAAGACCGCGACCTGCTTCAACACCCGCTTTCGCGAAGTGACCAGCTTCAGGTTTAGTTACACGGTTAGCTTTCTTAGCACCAGTAGTTACTTGGATTGCTGCGTAGCCGTCTGTCTCAAGAGTTTTAACTTGAGAAATACGGTTCGCTTCAACCTCAACAACAGTTACTGGGATAGAAACGCCTTCTTCAGTAAATACGCGGGTCATACCCACTTTACGTCCGACTAGACCAATCATTATTCTTATCTCCCTTAACCTAGGCTGATTTGAACATCAACGCCAGCTGCAAGATCAAGACGCATTAGAGCATCAACAGTTTTATCTGTTGGCTCAACGATGTCGATCAAACGCTTGTGAGTACGAATTTCGTACTGATCACGTGCATCTTTGTTGACGTGTGGAGAGGTAAGAACAGTGAAACGCTCTTTACGAGTAGGAAGTGGAATAGGACCACGAACCTGTGCGCCAGTACGTTTTGCTGTTTCAACGATTTCCGCAGTTGAAGCATCGATTAGCTTGTAATCAAACGCTTTAAGGCGGATACGAATACGTTGGTTCTGCATGAGACAGAGCTCCAATTATTAAAAATTACACAAACAATATCGCCACTCAAGCTCGAAAGAACGAGAGAATGCCGATTGATTTATGTGAAACCGTAGCATCCAAGATTAGGACGCATTGTCAGTTAACTTTTGAAGTAAACACAAGGTTTACTATTTTTATTAACCGCGAACATAAGCTGAGTATACATTACTAGGTAAGACCTACTCCTCAGTGCTCATTGGTTCACAAACCGGCGTTAGCCAGTGCGATGCATTATACAGATCACGTTTTAGTATGCAAGTGGTGTTGGAAAAATAATCGGAATATATTTGTGCAGAGCATTCGAAGAAAAGTGTGTGACAAAAGTAGAACGACAAGGAACGGGGATGATACTAAGGGAAAGCAAAAAGAAGTGGTGGGAAAGTGGAAAAATAAAAGGGAAGCCGAAGCCTCCCTTTTCTTATGCAGTTCTTCTAATGAAGAGTGTGCAAAAATCTAAATGCTATTAAGCGAAGATTTTAGCTACAACACCAGCACCAACTGTACGGCCACCTTCGCGGATTGCGAAACGTAGACCTTCGTCCATTGCGATTGGAGCGATTAGCTCAACAGTCATTTGAACGTTGTCACCTGGCATTACCATTTCTACGCCTTCAGGTAGAGTGATATCGCCTGTTACGTCAGTTGTACGGAAGTAGAACTGTGGACGGTAACCCTTGAAGAAAGGAGTGTGACGGCCGCCTTCGTCTTTAGAAAGTACGTATACTTCAGACTCAAACTTAGTGTGTGGGTTGATTGAACCTTTAGCAGAAAGTACTTGGCCACGTTCAACGTCATCACGCTTAGTACCACGTAGAAGTGCACCAACGTTCTCACCTGCACGACCTTCGTCAAGCAGTTTACGGAACATTTCAACACCAGTACAAGTAGTAAGAGTAGTCTCTTTGATACCAACGATTTCTACTTCGTCACCTACACGTAGGATACCGCGCTCGATACGACCAGTAACTACAGTACCACGACCTTGGATTGAGAATACATCTTCAATAGGAAGTAGGAACGGTAGATCAACAGCACGCTCTGGAAGTGGAATGTAAGAATCTAGTGCTTCTGCAAGCTCAACGATCTTGTCTTCCCACTGCTTTTCGCCGTTTAGAGCGCCAAGTGCAGAACCTTGAATTACTGGTAGGTCGTCTCCTGGGTACTCGTACTCAGAAAGAAGTTCACGAACTTCCATTTCTACTAGCTCAAGTAGCTCTTCGTCATCAACCATGTCACATTTGTTCATGAATACGATGATGTAAGGGATACCAACTTGACGACCAAGTAGGATGTGCTCACGAGTTTGTGGCATAGGGCCATCTGTAGCAGCAACAACTAGGATACCGCCGTCCATTTGAGCAGCACCAGTGATCATGTTTTTAACATAATCGGCGTGTCCAGGACAGTCTACGTGTGCGTAGTGACGTTCAGGAGTATCGTACTCAACGTGAGAAGTTGCGATTGTGATACCGCGCTCGCGCTCTTCTGGAGCGTTATCGATAGATGCGAAATCTTTAGCAACACCGCCGTACACTTTTGCAAGTGTAGTACAGATAGCAGCAGTTAGAGTTGTTTTACCGTGGTCAACGTGGCCGATAGTACCAACGTTTACGTGCGGTTTCGTACGTTCAAATTTTTCTTTAGACACAATCGTGTTCCTTCCTAGTTATGATTCGCCACGTTCATTATTGAGCGAGACGCGCCAGAAATTGCTATTTTATGCGCCAACTCTCGTTAGCGCAATATTTGGACGCATTGTTCTTTCAAAAAATGAAAAAAATGCGTCCCTTTTGTTTAACCACGCTCTGCAATGATTGCATTAGCAACATTTTTTGGCACTTCAGCGTACTCACTAAACTCCATAGAGTAAGAAGCACGACCTTGTGTCGCAGAACGTAAATCAGTTGCGTAACCGAACATGACAGACAACGGAACTTGTGCACGAATTATCTTCAGGCCAGCTGTCCCCTCGTCCATACCTTCGATGATGCCGCGACGACGGTTAATATCGCCAACAACGTCACCCATCCAGTCTTCTGGAGTAGTTACTTCAACTTTCATCATAGGCTCAAGCAAAACTGGTTGCGCTTCTAGTGCACCCGTTCTGAAAGCCATAGAGGCAGCGATTGTAAACGCCATCTCACTTGAATCTACTTCATGGTAAGAACCATCATATAGTGTAGCTTTGATATCCAAAACTGGATAGCCCGCTAATACACCATTGTTCATTTGCTCTTCAACGCCTTTAGCGACAGAGGTAATGAACTCTTTTGGTACGATACCATTGGCAATTTCATCTACGAAGACAAAGCCTTCACCGGCTTCTGATGGTTCCAGTTTCAGCCACACGTGACCGTACTGTCCTTTACCACCATGTTCGCGGATAAATTTACCTTCAGCTTTCGCTGTACCACGAATGGTTTCACGATAAGCAACTTGCGGATTACCAACGTTGCAGTTCACGCTGAATTCACGCTTCATGCGGTCAACGATGATATCTAAGTGCAGTTCACCCATACCAGAGATTAGTGTCTGGCCAGTCTCGTCATCCGTTTCAACACGGAACGATGGATCTTCTGCCGCTAGCTTACCTAACGCGATAGTCATTTTATCTTGATCAGCTTGAGAGCGAGGCTCTACAACGATCTGAATAACTGGATCTGGGAATTCCATACGTTCAAGAACAATTTTATGGTTCTGATCACATAGAGTTTCACCAGTAGTAACATCTTTAAGGCCGATAATGGCTGCGATGTCACCTGCTCGTACTTCTTTTACTTCTTCACGCTTGTTTGAGTGCATTTGAACAATGCGCCCTAAACGTTCACGTTGTTTCTTCACAGAGTTGTAAGCTGTTTTACCGCTTTCAACAACACCAGAGTAAACACGGATGAAAGTTAAAGTACCAACAAATGGGTCTGTTGCAATTTTAAATGCTAGCGCTGAGAACGGTTCTTTGTCGTCTGCATGACGCTCTGCTTCGTTCTCGTCTTCATCGATACCTTTAATTGCAGGTACATCGACAGGAGAAGGAAGGAAGTCAACAACTGCATCTAGAACAGCTTGTACACCTTTGTTTTTGAATGCACTACCACATGTAGCAAGTACGATTTCATTATTAAGGGTACGAGTACGAAGACCTTGTTTGATTTCAGCTTCTGTTAGTTCACCTTCTTCAAGGTACTTATCCATCAGCTCTTCATTTGCTTCTGCAGCAGCTTCAACAAGTTCTGTACGATATTCTTCAGCCATTTCTTGCATGTCTGCAGGAATATCTTCGTACGTGAAAGTCATGCCTTGGTCAGCTTCGTTCCAGTTAATCGCCTTCATCTTGATAAGATCGACAACGCCTTGGAAGTTTTCTTCAGCACCAATGTTCAGTTGAATTGGAACAGGAGTTGCGCCTAGGCGATCCTTGATCTGTTCAACTACACGCAAGAAGTCTGCGCCTGTACGGTCCATTTTATTAACGAAAACCATACGTGGAACTTGGTACTTATCAGCTTGACGCCATACAGTCTCTGACTGAGGTTCAACACCAGATGAGCCACAGAACACAACAACTGCACCATCAAGCACACGCAGAGAACGTTCTACTTCGATTGTGAAGTCAACGTGCCCCGGAGTGTCGATGATATTAATACGGTGGTCAGAGTACTGAGCTTCCATACCACGCCAAAACGTAGTAGTTGCTGCTGAAGTGATCGTAATACCGCGCTCTTGCTCTTGCTCCATCCAATCCATGGTTGCTGCACCATCGTGAACTTCGCCGATTTTGTGAGAAAGACCGGTATAGAACAGAATACGTTCACTTGTGGTTGTTTTACCTGCATCTACGTGAGCAACGATACCGATATTACGGTATTGCTCAATAGGAGTTTTACGAGCCACGGTTGAATCCTCTTATTAGAGACTTAGGGACTATTGCTATGTCTAGATTATGCGTTAAAAGCGATACTTCGCTAAAAAGTGCTTGCCCTAGAAATAGCAATAGTTCCTAGCATAAGCATAGGAACTAAAGAAGTGCTGCAAGGAAACTTGCAGCACTAAAAAGGTATTACCAGCGGTAATGTGCGAACGCTTTGTTTGCGTCAGCCATACGGTGAACGTCTTCACGTTTCTTAACCGAAGTACCTTTGTTCTCAGACGCGTCTAGCATTTCAGCAGCTAGGCGTTGAGCCATAGATTTTTCACCACGCTTACGCGCAGCTTCAACTACCCAACGCATAGCAAGAGCGTTACGGCGAACCGGACGAACTTCTACAGGTACTTGGTAAGTTGAACCACCCACACGGCGAGATTTAACTTCTACCGCTGGACGAACATTTTCAAGAGCTTCTTCAAATACAGCTAAGTGATCTTTACCAGATTTCTCAGCCATAACTTCTAGTGCAGTGTAAACAATCTTCTCTGCAGTAGATTTTTTTCCGTCAACCATAAGGATGTTAACGAATTTTGCCAGCAGCTCAGATTTGAACTTAGGATCTGGAAGGATCTTACGCTGGCCTATTACGCGACGACGTGGCATGGAATTTCTCCGTTGTCTTCTTCAGGTTTTTTCCAAAACTTTTCAGAATAATAAATAAATAGTGTTTGGCCTTACTTAACGCTTTCTTTTAAAAAAAGACGCATTAAGACTTAGGACGTTTCACACCATACTTAGAACGACCTTTCTTACGGTCGTTAACGCCTGCACAGTCAAGTGCACCGCGAACAGTGTGGTAACGCACACCTGGTAAATCTTTAACACGACCACCACGGATAAGAACAACACTGTGTTCTTGAAGGTTATGACCTTCGCCGCCGATGTATGAAGTAACTTCAAAGCCGTTAGTTAGACGAACACGACATACTTTACGTAGTGCTGAGTTCGGTTTTTTTGGAGTAGTAGTATATACGCGAGTACATACACCACGTTTTTGTGGGCACGCTTCTAGTGCAGGCACGTTGCTTTTAACAACCTGCTTTACACGAGGAGTACGTACCAACTGGTTAATAGTTGCCATTAACTAGCTCCTGATTTACTTGAAAGTAAGCTTGATGAAAAATCTAGCCCTATTACACATAGTGTAAATAGGGACGCAAAATTCTATTCAGCAGTGGGATGTGTGTCAAGAAATATACAGATCTTTTTTAGCCGTCTAGAGCTCAGGATGGTCTTTTTTTAACCACACTGATAAAATACCGCTACCAAGTGACTGATTTGTCGTTCAAAACAGTCAGTTTTACGAATCCATCGAAGTCCACTTGATCCAGAGAGCTTGAAGCAAGTTGTTGTAGACCTCGACTATAAAGATCTGTTTTTAATACCGACACATGTTTAACGGTTGAGATTTGATTGAATAACTCATGATTTGGAAGGCAAACATACACCGCATCTTCAACCAAAAGGATGTAATCCTGTTGTTGCGAGTACGCTAATGCAAGCTTGAGTTTGTCTACTGATTTTACAATATGAAGCATAACGTTCCCTAGAAAGTCAGTATTTTTTTGCTCTGAGCTAACTTCTGCGTCAACTCATTCACTTCTAGCGCAGTCACATCGATCAGTAAGCTATCAGTCGAGAGACCAAACTGATTGAGGCTATGTTGACACACGTAAACCTGCTCGATGTCGTAAAGGTCCATAAGCTTGAATGCGGAAATATAGTCGCGTGATAAGGATTCATCAGGCTGTTGCGCTTTGAGAAGCTGTGTAACGCCATCACCGACAAAGAATACGCTGATGTCTTCACTGTAAGCTGAAGCCGCTAACAATGCGTCTAGCCCTTCCCTACCTGCAGCCGTTGTATGAGGAAAGCTGTTAAATATAAATGCTAATGTGCTCAAAACTGGACAACCCTATCTTGCGTCAGAAGTGCTTCAGATAAACTCCCTAAGCCAGCTTGGGTAAACCCTGTCGCCAAGTTAGATGCACTTAATTGATGTTGCGCCGCTTCTTCCGTGCTGATAACTCCACGCCTTAGCGCAGCAGCAACACATGTCTCTAAGCTAACATTGTGCTCGTCCGCCAGTTTTTGCCAAGCGGCAGCTAAATCAAATTCATCATTAGCAGGCACAGTAATGCCAGAGCCATTACTGACGCCGTCTTGATAGAAGAACACACTGTGAAGTTTGTGGCCCTGTTTCAATAGAGCCACAGCAAACTGATAAGCACTTCTTGCGGATTGTGAGCCGTAAACGGGTCCATTAACTAAGAGTGTATAGCTTAACAACCCTCTTCATCCTCTGTTTTACGTTGACGGATGTACAAGTACACTGTGTGCTTAGAGATATTCAATCGCTCAGCAACGCGGTTAATCGCGTCTTTGATGTCGAAAATACCTTTGTCGTATAGCTCCATCACGATTTGGCGATTTTTGGTGTTGTTCGATACAGATTTGTCTGCATTGATTTCTTCAATCGTGCGTTCAACCGTTTGGTCGACAAGTTCTTCAACGTCACTAGCAAAGTTAACAGATGACGCTGCTTCGTCCGCGTCTTGCGTAGGCATGAAAGATTGCAGAACTTGTGAGAATGGCGCATCTAAGTTCACGTTAATACACAATAAGCCAATCACTCGGTCTTCACCATTGCGGATAGCAACCGTGATCGACTTCATTAGTACCCCGCCTTTAGCGCGAGTAAAATATGAACGAGAGAAGTTACGCTTAGAACCTTCAATATCTTTCAGCATCTTCAATGCAAGATCGGTGATTGGCGAACCAACCTGACGGCCTGTATTTTCACCATTGGCAATTTTAATCGCTGAAGTATTGAGGTCTTCTAAAGAGTGTAAAACGATTTCACAAAACGGACCGATCAGACTCGCAATACCATCAACTACGGCCTCGTAAGATCTTAAGATAATTTTATCGTGTTCACTGAATGGCATGACATGGACTGATTCCATTTCGAGTAACATGTCCGCATTGACTGTTTCTGTAGTAGTCACTTATTCCTTACCTTCGTGTGAAAAATCAACAAATTTATGTAAGTTTATCAGAAAATTTTAATTGCACACCTAGCTAACATTGCAACTAGTGATTTAGAACAAGTTTAAAAATCAAATACTCATATTCAAGTCATAAAAAAAGCCTAACTTAAAGTTAGGCTTTTTATTCAATCAACGTATTTTAGTACGAGGCTTTTAACCGATATTATTGTGCAGGAGCTGCTTCAGCGTTATCGATATTTAGTAGTTCTACTTCGAATACTAGCGTTGAGTTAGCTGGGATAGTCGGTGTATCTTGCTCACCGTATGCTAGCTCTGGCGGGATAACGAACTTGTACTTAGAACCCACTTGCATCAATTGTACGCCTTCAGTCCAGCCTGGGATTACGCGGTTTAGTGGGAATGTTGCTGGTTCGCCACGATCGTAAGAGCTGTCGAACTGAGTGCCGTCTGTTAGCGTACCTTTGTAGTGTACTTGAACCGTATCAGTATCTTTTGGAGAAGCGCCTTCACCAGCCGTCATTACTTGGTAAAGTAGACCAGATTCAGTTTGCTTAACGCCTTCAGTTTTAGCGAACTCAGCGCGGAAGTCATCACCCGCTTTCTTCACTTCTGCAGACTTTTCTGCCGCTTGTGCTTGCATCGTTTCAGCAACACGCTTGTCTAGAGCTTCAAGAGCTGCACGAGTCTCTTCTTCGTTAAGTGCCGTCTTCTCTGCGAATACGTCTTCGATACCTTGAAGAACCATCGCTTTGTCTAGGTTAATACCTAGCTCGCTTGGCTTATCAATGCTTGTGCTTAAGTAGTTAGCGAAAGATACACCGATTGCGTATGCCGCTTTGTCATCTTCTGTTTTAAAGTTTACTGCTGCAACTTTAACTTCTTCTACCTGTGGAGCTTCTGCCTTTGGTTCTTCTTTCTGACAACCAACTGCTAGCATAACCGTTGCGGCAAGCAGTGATACTTTTAAAACTGATTTCATTGAATTCTCCAATTAATGGCCAAGCCATTGGTTATTGTGCACAAATCTAATGATTAGATTGGTGTGAATACGTTAGTTATAACAATATACTAGTCATATGTCTTTCGACACAAACCGGATTATTGGATGTGATGCGAATATTTTTCCACTCATTGCTATGTACGATTGTCATCACCTTGTTAAATGGCTGCTTTTTCTTCCAAGATGATGACCAACGCTGGGAAATTGAACCCAACGGCGCCACCAGCTTTGCCCTAAGTAGAGATGGTCGCTTCGCGCTGCTCTACTCGCAGCAAAAACAGCTGCTCCTTTGGGATCTTGCCCAAAACAAAGAACTGGCTCAACTTGGTCCACAAGATCAATCCGAAAATCAAGTATCGCGTATTCGCATCTCTGACAATGGTCGCTTTGCCATTACCGCCAGTCAGATGAATTTCGCCGTTTGGGACTTATCTTGGACACAAGCTGAAGGGCTATGGTCGATTTCCGATGGCTTAATTCGCGATGTTGATATCTCTAGCAACGGTGAAAAAGTCCTGCTGGGCCTATCTAATGGCAAAGCTATCTATGTGGACTTAGTCACCGGACGCCGTCTGGAGTTCCTCGCTCACCGAGAAAAAGTTAATTCCGTCTCCCTATCTTCGAATGGGCGCTACGCATTATCAGGCGGTAACGACTATAAAGCTTACCTTTGGGATACCGAATCAGGCTTGGTATTGCGTACATTCGAGCATGAACAAAGAGTCGTACGAGTTGCCTTACAACGAGATGGAGAGCTAGCTTTTACCTCCGATGGAGGGAATCAAGCGATGATCTGGGATCTTGAGACAGGTGAACCTCAAGCTCAATTGCAGAGCTGGTCTCGACAGCTAATTTTCTCCAGTGCTCGCTTTTCTGATGACGGCAGTATGTTGGTAACAGGTACGCCATCTAGCCAAGTGAGCGTGTGGAATACTCAAGATGGTAAACGCATTTCTCGCCACGACGCCGAGCCATTAAAAGATGCTCGCCCTCCTCGTGCGGTAGTGTATGATGCAGCCTTTGATGATAAGAACCGTGTGATATCGGGCACCTCTGCGGGCATTGCCCAAGCTTGGAATGTGGATTAAGAACGATGACAGAAAAGCGAGTTGAACAATTAGAAAGCCGCGTGAATGACCTAGAATGTCAGTTGGCTTTCCAAGAGCAAACCATTGAAGAACTTAATGAAGCGCTTAGCCAACAACAGATGTTGATCACGAGAATGCAAGACCAGATGAAGTTCGTGGTTGGCAAAGTAAAAAATATGGATGGCTCAAACCTCGCTGACGCATCAGAAGAGACGCCACCCCCACACTATTAAGTGCGGTTTAAAGATAACGAATTAATTCTAGCGACGCATATCGTTAGTTTCTCGTCCTCAATGTGTAAACACATTTCAGGACGGGACATAGAAAACTAAAAGGGCGACAGATGCTTATCTGTCGCCCTTTTTGTTTGTTTAATCTGCGCTAATTTAACCAAAGCCAGTTAAGCCAATACAAGCTTAGTCATCGGCATAAATCTTCACTTCCACGCAGCCTTTCGTATCAACACTCGCGCGATACATTCCTGAACTGTTCATGGCGAAGTGAATATCACCTTGGCTATCGATAGCAATCAAGCCGCCTTCGCCACCGATGGTTTTCAGTTCACCTTGAATGATGTGTTCACAAGCCGTATGCACATCTTCCTTGAGATAACGCATTCTTGCCGCCACATCGCTGGCGACCATCTTTCTAAGGAAGAATTCACCCATGCCTGTTGTTGAAACGGCCACGTTGCCATTCTCAGCAACAGTGCCTGCACCGATGATTGGAGAATCTCCCACACGACCGTATTTTTTATTGGTTACGCCACCAGTGCTGGTTGCGGCAGCCAAATTACCTGCTTGATCTAACGCCACCGCACCAACTGTGCCGTACTTTTTATCGTCGGGGTATTTTTGAGCTTGCTCTTCATCGTATTTTGCTTCAGACAAAGCAAAGATGCCTTTCTCTTTCATCGACTGAAGTTGATCATAACGACGCTCAGTAAAGAAGTAGTCTTGCTCGGTGAAGGTATACTCATGCTCAAACGCAAACCTCTCTGCGCCTTCACCAATCAGCAGTACGTGGTCGCTTTTAAGCATCACATCACGAGCCAGCTCTACCGGGTTTTTGATATGACGAACACCGGCAATAGCACCCGCATCCATTTCACGACCGTGCATCACAGAAGCATCCATCTCAACAAATTCATCATGAGTCAGAACCGAACCTTTACCTGCATTAAAATGCGGACTGTCTTCCATCACTTTAACCGATGCAACCACTGCATCCAGAGCGTCACCACCCGATTGCAACACTTGATAGCCGGCTAAAACAGACTTTTCCAAAGCCTCGGTAATACCCGTTTTTAATTCATCGCTCATTTGCTCTCGTAAGATGGTGCCTGCACCACCATGAATGGCAATTGAAAAAGGCTGTGACATGCGAACTCTCCACTGACGTCGTCTTATAATGTTGTGCTATCAATACCACATCCATGGTTTGATGTCTGATAGCGAAAACCAAACTATTTACGAACGCTTAGATTTGCGGACACTAAGATTTACTGACATTTAGTTTGGTAGACGAAAAGCCAACTCAAAAAGCTAGCACCCTAAACGAAAAAAACCTCCACAAGGGAGGCTTTCAATATTCTTAAACTAAACCGTTAATTCGATATTAGTGAGAACCACAGCTACCGCCGCCGCAGCAGCCGTCTTTTTTCTCTTCAGCATGGTCATGGCCTTCGCCACCACAGCAGCCACCTTCGTGATCATGATCGTGGTCGTGACCGCCACAGCCGCCTTCTTGGTGTACGTGACCGTGTTGAACTTCTTCTTCAGTCGCTTCACGAACCGCTACAACTTCAACGTCAAACGTTAGAGTTTGGCCAGCTAGCATGTGGTTGCCGTCAACAACAACTTCGTCGCCATCTACTTCAGTAACTTCAACTGGGATTGGACCTTGGTCAGTATCCGCTAGGAAACGCATGCCAACTTCGATTTGCTCAACACCTTGGAACACGTCAGCAGGAACACGTTGAACTAGGTCATCGTTGTGCTCGCCGTAAGCGTCTTCTGGAGTAACAGTTGCTGAGAACTTGTCGCCAGCGACTTTGCCTTCAAGCTCTTTTTCAAGACCTGTAATTAGGTTGTTGTGACCGTGAAGGTAATCTAGTGGAGCTTCTGCAGTTGATTGGTCAACTACTACGCCATCTTCAAGTTTCACTTGATATGCAACACTAACTACTACGTTCTTTTCAATTTTCATGAGAGCTCCAAGGAGGTTTGGACTAAGCTCGAACAGTTGAGCTTAGGAAAAATTCTGTACCCGGATATTATGGGGATCAATTGACGAAACTCAATCATTCAGGCTTAAAAATACCGATCATTTCTTGATTTGCGTGTTCAGATTTCTCTACAGTTTTCGGTTTACGCTGCTCGGTGAAGTCACAATCGACGCATTCCACCAGCTCGATATTATTTTCAACCCACCAGCGGAGTGTGTCTTGAGTACTACAGCTTGGGCAGCTCGCCCCAGCGATAAAGCGTTTTTTCTGTTTCACGTTCATATCCTTTACTACTCTGGATTCGCAGTTCTTCTATTCATCTCTGAGTTAAAGGCTCTGTAGAGACCGCGTTTATTATTAGGGTGTATTGTTGTTAGTTATAAAATCTTGGTTATAAGTTCTGAAGAGCAATTCACTCCAGACTATTGCCAATAATTTCGAGACTGGTGATCGTTTTCCATCTCGTGTCCAAAAATCTCTTCAAGCTCTTTACGAGCCTCTTTCGCTCGCTGGGCTAACTCGGCATCTTCGTTATGCTGAGGAAGTAACTCTTTCAGCATACCATTATCCAATTTCCTAAAGTGTGCTTCTGCTCGCTTCGCTTTATATGGATGCATGCCAAGTTCGGTCAATGTTTGACGACCTAAATCTAATGCCCCAAGGAAGGTTTCACGCGAGTAGTTACTCACACCATGGTTAAGTAATTGATACGCTTCAACACGGCTTCGAGCGCGCGCTAAAATCTTTAACTGTGGGAAATGCTGCTTACACAAGTCGACAGTTTTCATGATTTCGTCTGGAGAGTCGGTACACAACACGATCGCTTCCGCTTTATCAGCTCCGGCTGCGCGTAATAATTCAAGATGAGTCGAGTCACCGTAGAACACCTTGTAGCCGAACTTTCTAAGGATGTGTATTTGGCTGGCATCACTTTCAAGGACGGTGATACGAATCTTATTGGCGTACATCAAGCGACCAATGATCTGACCGAAACGACCAAAGCCTGCAATGATCACTCGAGGGCTACGATCAACCACATCCGAAGACATCGCGCTTTCACTGATTTGATTAAGTTGGCGAGCAAAAAATCGGTCTTGCAGCTTAAGCATCAATGGTGTGGTCACCATAGACAGGCTCACAACAACCAGTAAGAACGACACTTGGTCGCCGCTTAAGATGCCTTGTGCGCTCGCCGCGGTAAAAATAACGAAGGCGAACTCACCACCTTGGCTAAGGATCATCGCCATTCGGCTGCGCGCTTTAGCTTGAGTGCCGAAGATACGAGCCAGCGCATACAGCACCAAACCTTTCAATACGACCAGAGACGACACTGCGATAAGTATTGCGAATGGGCTTTCTGCCAGTAAACCTAAGTTCACCGCCATACCAACCGAAATAAAGAACAAGCCAAGCAGTAACCCTTTGAATGGGTCAATCGCGATTTCAAGCTCGTGTCGATATTCACTTTCAGCCAGAAGTACGCCCGCCAAGAAAGTACCTAATGCCATCGACAAACCAATCTGCTGCATGATGACGGCAATACCAATCACCAATAATAGCGCTGCTACCGTGAACAACTCACGCACACCGCTCATGACTACATATCGGAATAGTGGTCTCAACAAGAAGTGACCACCGACAAGCAAGCCAATCACACCGCCTAGCATCCACAACATGTCAGCCCAACTGCCGCCCGTATTGCCAGCAAGCAAAGGCAGCATCGCCAACATAGGGATTACGGCAATATCTTGGAAAAGTAATACCGCAAAGCCTGACTGCCCTGCTTCTTTGCCACCAAGCTCTCGCTCTTCAATAACACGCAACGCAATAGCGGTCGAAGACAAAGCTAAACCCATGCCGATGACTAAGCTAGTTTGCCAAGTTAAACCAAACATACACGCGATGGCGGTAATAATCAGAGTGGTGATCAGCACTTGAGCGCCACCGAGTCCGAGAATGGGGGCTCGCATCTGCCACAGTTTTTTCGGATTAAGTTCGAGACCAATCAAGAAGAGCAGCAGTACCACCCCGAATTCGGAGAAGTGTAGAATCGCCTCTACATCACTGATTAAACCAAGCCCCCACGGGCCAATCGCCACACCCGCTAATAAGTAACCGAGTACTGAACCCAAGCCAGCGCGCTGTGCGATAGGAACCGCAACCACAGCAGCTGCTAAAAATATAACGCTACTTTGTAGAAAATCGTTAGTCAGAGCCATCATTCGCTCCTATATCTTGTAGCGGGTCTCGCAACCAATTTCGATACGCTTCTGCGTGTTGGTAACGCGTCATATCGGTGACATTTCGTGCCCAGTGTAAAACCAAAGGGGATATCCAGTGCATCTGACACAAAGCAGCAGTTAGCTCGAATGGTTGCAAAATCTCTTGTAATGGATATTTATTATAGCCTGCGGCACCAAACGCCTCTTCTTTACCACCGGTAGTAATCACACTGCGCCAGTGTTTACCTTTAAGCGCACTTTGCTCACCAAACGCAAAACCCTTGCCTAAGACTCGGTCAAACCACTCTTTAAGCAGTGATGGGCAGGAATACATAAACAAAGGGTGTTGGAACACGATCACATCATATTCAAGCAGCAATGCATGCTCAGAAGGCACATCAATAAAGAAATCAGGATAGATGGCGTAGAGATCGTGGACTTTGACATTCCCAAGCGACTCTATCTTTTTAACCATGATCTGGTTAGCGATAGAGGTTTGTGGCTCTGGATGCGCATAGATGACCAGCACCTTGGGCACGGGGTTGTCTGTCGAGGGAGTATTACTCATTCCTTTGAAACATTCCTTTGAAGGCTAAACGGTGGCAAGGCCACTAGAATTTAAGCAAAAGTTACTAATATGTTATTGGCATCATAACGCAAATTGCATTGTGATCGACTTTTATCTGGTTTCAGCCTACTATGCAGGCGTCTGTTCACCTCTAATTTCTATGCTATTTCAATTATGATTACTTTCTCTGATATTCAATTGCTACGCGGCGGTAAGCCACTCCTCGACCAAGCATCTGCGACTTTTCACCCTGGCGACAAGATCGGTTTGGTTGGTAAGAATGGCTGTGGTAAATCTACGCTGTTCGCCCTAATTAAGGACGAACTGTCTATTGATGCTGGCTCATTCAGTAAACCAGCCCATTGGGAAATGGCTTGGGTTGCTCAAGAAACACCTGCATTAGAAAGAACAGCAATTGAATACGTGATTGATGGCGACCGCGAATACCGTGGCCTTGAAGATCAACTGGAGAAAGCCGAACAAGCCGACAACGGCACATTAGTCGCAGAGATCCATGGCAAGATTGAAACCATTGGTGGTTATAGCATCAAAGCACGCGCGGCTGAGCTGTTAGACGGCCTGGGCTTTCGCCAAGAACAAATGACATGGAACCTGACTCAATTTTCAGGGGGTTGGCGTATGCGTTTGAACCTAGCGCAAGCCCTACTGTGTCGCAGTGACCTACTGTTACTCGATGAGCCAACCAACCACTTGGATTTAGACGCTGTAATGTGGCTAGAACGCTGGTTACAAAACTACCCAGGCACACTGGTTCTTATCTCACACGATAGGGACTTCTTGGATCCTATCGTCAACCGCATCGTGCATGTTGAAAATCAACTGCTCAATGAATACACCGGTAACTACTCGTCGTTTGAAACCCAACGAGCGCAAAAGCTAATTCTGCAACAAGCGATGTACCAAAAGCAGCAGAAACAAATGTCTCACATGCAGAGCTACATTGACCGTTTCCGTTATAAAGCTTCAAAAGCTCGCCAAGCGCAAAGCCGTATTAAAGCGCTAGAGAAAATGGAACAAGTACTGCCCGCTCAGTTTGATAACCCTTTCAGCTTTGAATTTAGAGAACCAGACGCACTACCAAACCCAATCATGATGATGGACGAAGTCTCTGCAGGTTACGATGACAATCTGATTCTAGAGAAGATTCGCCTAAACCTAGTACCGGGCAGCCGTATTGGTTTGCTTGGTCGAAATGGTGCCGGTAAATCGACGCTGATTAAGCTGCTTTCAGGTGAACTGAAACAACAAGGTGGCGAGCTAAGCTATTCACAAGGCGTTAAAATGGGTTACTTTGCCCAACACCAATTAGAGACGCTGCACCCGGAAGAGACACCACTTCAGCACATGATGCAGATTGCGCCAAAACACACCGAGCAACAACTGCGTGACTACCTAGGTAGCTTTGGCTTCCAAGGTGAAAAAGCGCTCGATAAAGTGGCACCGTTCTCTGGTGGTGAAAAAGCGCGTTTAGTTCTGGCGCTACTGGTATGGCAAAAACCGAACCTGTTGCTACTCGATGAACCAACCAACCACTTGGATCTCGATATGCGTCAGGCACTAACGTTTGCATTGCAGACGTTTGAAGGCGCGATGGTTATCGTATCGCACGACCGCTACCTACTTCGTGCCACTACTGATGATTTATACCTTGTACACGACCGTCAAGTTGCACCGTTTGATGGTGACCTTAGCGATTACTACAAGTGGCTAACCGAACAACAGAAAGTTGAGCGAAAAGAAGCACAAGCATTGGCACCAGCAAAAGATGGCGCCAACAGTGCAGCAGCAAAAAAAGATCAGAAACGTAAAGAAGCAGAGTTCCGTAAACTAACGGCACCAATTCGTAAAAAGCTGACTCAATTTGAAAAGCAGATGGATAAATTAACGTTGGCTCTTGAAGAAGCCGAGCAAGAATTATCCGATACTTCACTGTATGAAGCTGAAAATAAGGCTAAACTGAATAAAGTACTCGCTCTACAAGCGAGCAGTAAGTCACAGCTAGAAGAAGTTGAAATGGATTGGATGTCCACTCAAGAAGAGCTTGAGCAGATGGAACTGGATATGGATAGCTTATGAGCCCAGAGCACGCACCAATATCACTAACACTGGAACGACTATGGCAATTTAGCCTTCAGTATTACAGTGTGCGCGGTGTTAAGGATGCGTGCTTAGCTTTGCAAAACCAATTCCATGGCAACGTCAATCTACTGCTGCTTCTCAAATGGCTTGATGAGCAGCAACTCTCTTTCGCTGAGGAGGAGTGGCACAAGGTGCAACAATGCTTAAGTCGCTCTGAAACCTTGCTTCATAGTTATCGAGAGCTGCGTAAACACCTCAAAGCACACGTTGTTGATTCACTCTACCGTGAAGCCTTACAATTTGAGCTGCAGCTTGAGAAACAACAGCAATCCGATCTCGTCGACTGCATTAAGTCTCTTCAACTTACAGCGAACCAACAATCACCGCTCGCTTTACAGTACTGTCGTTTATTAGGGGCGGAAAATCTCTACGACGCTTTTTCTGAACCAGCACCACAGCCCTAACGCATTTCCTTTTCCTTTTATTCAATCAAGCTCCAAGCTTAACTGCGCTCGCTCGTTACCATGATCGCATGCTGACTAAAACACATCTGGGGGAGTCTTTAATACGCCCAACCTTGATATTATTCAACCAGTTACCCATCACCTGTTTTGGTCGATCATATCAGTGAAACCCTTGCGCTTATGCTAAGAATCAACCAAGCTCAAATAAAAACGTGGGCGTTTCGCTAAAAGCTCAACACTTTATCAAAGCCCATAAAAGAAGCATGGACTGTTTTTATGACAATATTTACCGCTGCCGCTGGCCTGTCGAATCCACATTTACAAACCTTAGTGCCAAGATTTATTAGAAAGCAGGCGTTGTTTGCTCCTCAATGGCAGACCTTAGAAACTCCCGACGGCGATTTCCTAGACCTTGCATGGAGTGAATCGCCAGACGGTGACACGCCAAGCAATGATGATAAAAGTAACAAGCCAATATTCGTTCTATTCCACGGATTAGAAGGGAGCTTTGAGAGCCCTTACGCCAACGGGCTGATGAATGCATTTGCTAAAGATGGTTGGCTATCAGTGATGATGCACTTTAGAGGTTGCAGCGGAAAACCAAATCGCTTGGCTCGTGCATACCATTCAGGTGAAGTCGAAGATGCGCGCTTTTTCCTAAGGCATCTGCACGCGCAGTTCCCCAGCAACCCCAAAGTTGCAGTTGGTATCTCTTTGGGTGGTAACATGCTGGCGAATTATTTGGCTGAGTATGCCGACGACCCATTGCTGTCGGCGGCGACCATAGTATCAGCTCCATTTGACTTGGCTTGTTGTTCTAGTCGCATTGAGCAGGGCTTCTCCAAGCTCTATAAGAAGTATCTACTCAACTCTCTAAAATCAAACGCCTTGAAAAAAGTTAACCTGCTACAGGAAAAGCTGGGGGTCACAGCGGAAACCATTAAGAAGATCACCAAACTGTATGAGTTTGATGAACAAATTACGGCGCCTCTGCATGGGTTCAAAAATGCCCAAGATTATTATGCACAATGCTCCGCACTGCCTAAACTCAAGAAGATCAAACTACCAACTCAGATCATTCATGCCAAGGACGATCCTTTCATGACCGATGATGTGATTCCAAAGTTCGTTCTGCCTGATAACATCGATTATCGACTGTTTCAAAAAGGCGGTCATGTGGGGTTCATTACTGGCAGCACACTCAAGCCAAGATTTTGGTTAGAAGAAGCATTACCCGCCTACTATAAAAGTCTACAAGATTCGGCATAATGACGAGCCTTAGTAAATAGCAGTAAAGATATTACTAAGCTCACTCATTTCTACAACAATAAACCTATCCATGAACATAAAAGAGAGAAGTATTTATGATCATCCCGTGGCAAGACATTGCGCCAGAGACACTGGAAAACCTCATCAAAGAATTCGTACTGCGTGAAGGTACAGACTATGGTGACGTAGAAGTTTCACTGCAAAACAAAATTGACCAAGTGAAACATCAATTAGCCTCAGGAGAAGTGAGTATCGTGTTTTCTGAACTGCATGAAACCGTTGATATTCAAGTCACAAAACGCTTCTAAGCTGCGCTCATAAAGGAGCCGTGTTATAGTGGTAAACGATTGCTAACAAGTAAGTTACTCAAAAGACAAGGGTTGTCATGTCCGCTAAACATCCAATTATTGCGGTGACGGGTTCATCTGGAGCCGGCACCACCACTACCTCAGAAGCCTTCCGAAAAATGTTCAATATGATGGACGTGAAGGCAGCTTGGGTTGAAGGGGATAGTTTCCATCGCTTCACTCGACCAGAGATGGATGTCGAGATCCGTAAGGCGCGCGAGCAAGGTAAGCACATCAGCTACTTTGGTCCACAAGCTAACGATTTTGGTGCATTAGAAGATTTCTTCCGTCAATACGGCAATGAAGGCACGGGAAAAGTCCGTAGCTATCTGCATACCTTCGATGAAGCCGTGCCTTACAATCAAATGCCCGGCACCTTTACGCCATGGCAAGAGATCCCTGAAAACTCGGATGTGATGTTCTACGAAGGTCTTCACGGTGGCGTAGTCGATGGTGACATCAATGTTTCTCAACACGTCGATCTGCTTATCGGCATGGTACCTATCGTAAACTTGGAGTGGATCCAGAAATTCGTTCGTGACACACGCGATCGTGGTCACTCTCGCGAAGCGGTGATGGATTCTATTGTTCGCTCAATGGATGATTACCTTAACTACATTACCCCGCAGTTTTCGCGAACTCATATCAACTTTCAGCGTGTCCCTACCGTAGATACATCAAATCCACTGAATGCAAAAGGGATCCCAAGTTTAGACGAAAGCTTCGTGGTTATACGTTTGCGCGGCATCAAAAACGTCGATTTTCCTTACTTGTTGGCTATGATTGATGGCTCATTTATGTCACGTCATAACACACTTGTGGTGCCAGGAGGCAAGATGAGTTTTGCTATGGAGCTCATTGTAAGGCCGATCCTGCAACAACTTATAGAAACCGGTAAAATAGGCTAACAAAACAACATTCTGGTTGATTACTTTTCATACCGTGATCATGTGCACAATTTTGCGTAAAAAATCGTAGCTTGGTCACGATTAAAATCAAGAAATAGTACCTGAAAAAGGATACTATTCTTAAACGAAACACAAGATAGCTTGCAGCACTCAACGAGTGCTCTTATCCTAGCTACGTCAATTCAGGCTTAGCTAAAATATGGAAAGCGGCAAGCATACCCTGCAGAGGAAGTAAGATATTATGGTTCTAGGTAAACCCCAAACCGATCCAACATTAGAGTGGTTCCTTTCACACTGTCATATTCATAAGTACCCTTCAAAAAGTACTTTGATTCATGCTGGTGAAAAGGCAGAAACCTTGTACTACATTGTTAAAGGTTCTGTGGCAGTTCTTATCAAAGACGAAGAAGGTAAGGAAATGATTCTTTCTTACCTAAACCAAGGCGACTTCATCGGTGAGCTTGGCTTGTTCGAAGAAGACCAAGAGCGTACTGCATGGGTTCGTGCAAAATCTCCTTGTGAAGTGGCTGAGATTTCTTTCAAGAAATTCCGTCAACTTATCCAAGTGAACCCAGATATTCTAATGCGTCTTTCATCGCAAATGGCAAACCGTCTACAAGTAACTAGCCAAAAGGTTGGTGACTTAGCGTTCCTTGACGTAACAGGTCGTATCGCTCAAACGCTACTAAACCTAGCAAAACAGCCAGATGCAATGACTCACCCTGACGGCATGCAAATCAAGATCACTCGTCAAGAGATTGGCCAGATTGTTGGTTGTTCTCGTGAGACCGTAGGTCGTATCTTGAAGATGCTAGAAGAGCAGAACCTAATTTCTGCACACGGTAAGACTATCGTGGTATACGGCACTCGTTAATCTCGATTAACTGAGCCAAAAATTTGAAAGCCACCAAATGCGAATTTGGTGGCTTTTTTGTTTTCTAAATATCTAGAGAACAGATGCGGGAAGCAAAGTTAGAAATCGGACTTCACTATTCTAAAGTATCTCGAAGCGAAGCGTACCCGCACCTCTAGGGCAAAGCCCGTGCTCGTATCTTTCTTTAACCGTTGGTGCTTTCAAAGATCTTGTCAGCTGATGCCGCGACAAATCCGGTATAAAGCTCACCATTGGCAATCGCATAACGCTTAGCGAACTCATAGAAGCCGCCAGGAATCATCTCATTGCCTTCAACAAATGAAACTGGGACTTTATCTGCCATTGTTGATGATTGCTCTAATAAGACCTCTGGAGAGCCTTTCACCTCGCCGCCAGATACATTGATAGTGAATCCCGACTCATTCAGATAGTCATTCACGGCCTGCACTTCATCGAACTTATTTAACTGGTTCACACTCACCGTAAAGTGGTTTGCACCGTAACCATGAGCGGCTAGCCAAGAAGCGTACTCACTCTCTTTTGCTAGCACTTGGAAATCTGCGAAGCTCAAATCCCAAAGACGACCACCAAACAAGAATTCATGACCTTGCAGTTTGCTAGCATCCACTTGCTCAACCAACTTAGCAACGATCTGTTGCAGGTCACTTGAACACTCTTCGACCTTCAACTCACTAATGAACACTTTTGGTTGGTTTGGATCTGGGTGCTCGTAGTGCTTAGCCACTAGCTTCTTGCTCTCAAATAAGTAATCGCCACACGCCTTGTAACCTAACTCAAGGAAAGGTTTAGCCAGTGTTTCAATACCTAGCGGTGCAACATTGAAAGTACGCAGTGCAATGTGATCGTTAATCAGGGCTTCGTCTTCTTTCAGCAAGTGATGTACTTTCTCAGCCGATGGACAAAGCCTGTGAATGTAATCGTCCCATAGTGATTTAAAGAGTAGATCGGGCGTCATGGTGACTCCTTGTCAGAGGTTCTAGCAAGCTAGTAATTTGGATTAGAAAGGGAGAGGCTGGACATAGAGTCAGCAGCCATCAGCCTGTGACATACTTGTTCTATTATTATCTACCGCCCAATCGAGGTGTCGGACGTGGGTGAAAAGAGGAAGCGATAACACCGCTTCCTTATTACACAATCAATCAATGAATCTGTTACTCATGAACCTAGAGCTCATAAGCTTATGATTCATCAAGTTAAAGCTTAAGAACCAAAACTACAGCTCAATACCTGGGCTAAACGTAGCTGGCAGTTGAGTTTCACCACCTTCCATTGACGCCATTGGGTAAGCACAGTAGTCAGCCGCGTAGTAAGCACTTGGGCGTAGGTTGCCTGAAGCACCCGGGCCACCAAATGGTGCATCACCACTTGCGCCTGTTAGCTGGCGGTTACGGTTAACAATACCCGCACGGATATGGTCAACGAAGTATTCCCACTCCGAATCGTCGGTTGAAACTAGGCCAGCAGACAAACCAAAGCGCGTGTCATTAGCCAGTTCAACTGCTTGCTCTAGCGATTGGTAGCGAACCACTTGCAGCAATGGGCCGAAGTACTCTTCATCTGGCAACTCAGCAATGTTGGTTGCATCGATAATACCCGGAGAAACAAACGCCGCTTCGCCCGCTTTTGCTTCAACTAGGCTTACACCACCTAGTGATTGCAGATTAGCTTGCGCGTCCAAAATGAACTTAGCCGCCGCTTCAGAGATTTGTGGGCCCATGAAGGGTGCGGGCTCAGCGAATGGCTGATCAACACGAATCTTCAAAGTAGCCGCAACAAGCTTATCGAGCAGTTGATCGCCCTTCTCGCCAACAGGAACATACAAACGACGAGCACATGTACAACGTTGACCTGCACTGATGAAAGCCGATTGGATAATGGTATAAACCGTCGCGTCAGCATCACCAAATTGGTCACTGATCACCATCGGGTTGTTGCCACCCATCTCTAGTGCCAGCATCTTGCCCGGTTGACCCGCGAATTGACGGTGAAGGATATGACCAGTATTCGCGCTACCCGTGAATAGCACGCCATCAAGACCTTTAGCATCGGCTAGTGCGATACCTGTCTCTTTAGCGCCTTGCACTAGGTTGATCACGCCAGCAGGAAGGCCAGCTTCTTGCCATAGCTTCATCGCAAATTCACCTGTCCAAGGTGTCTGCTCTGACGGCTTAAATACCACGGTATTACCCGATAGCAGTGCTGGAACAATATGACCATTAGGTAGGTGGCCTGGGAAGTTGTAAGGGCCAAATACCGCCATAACGCCTAATGGACGATGACGCAGTACGATTTGGTTACCTGCCGCTTCACGTGAAGCTTCACCAGTACGTTCGTGATATGCACGAATAGAGATAGCGATCTTGCCCGCCATCGCGCCCGCTTCAGTACGAGTTTCCCAAATCGGTTTACCCGTCTCTTTTGCAATAATCTGTGCTATCTCTTCGCTGTTCTCTTTTACTTTCTCAGCAAAGTTCAACACGATCGCTTCACGCTCTGCAAAGCTCAGTTTCTTCCAAACTAAGAACGCATCACGAGCCGCTGCTACTGCAGATTCAACCTGCGCTGGTGTTGCACTATCGCCTTGCCACACGACTTCATTGTTGTATGGGCTTACTGATGTCATGGCGTCGCCTTGACCTGCCACCCACTGTCCTGCTATCCACTGAGTCATACTTCTATCCTTAAAATCTTCGACAGATAATCGCCGCTCTTATTGAGCCAACATACGAACGAATTCGCCTTCTTTTACTTCAAGAGCGCTTGCTACTTCAGATGATAAAATCACTGTGTCGCTTGCTTGGTCATACGCGCCTTTCGCGGCTACTGCGCGGAAGTTCTCAAATGAGGTATTACCAATTAGGAAGTCTTTAGAGCTGGAGTGCTCTGCAATTTTCACCTGAGCTCGAATCGCATGACGCACTGATTCAATGTTTCTTAAATCACACTCAACCGTTGGGCCTGCATCAAAGATGTCGACATAACCACGGTTAGTGAAACCTTCACGTTCCAACAACTTAAGTGCTGGGCGTGTATTATCATGTACCTCTCCAATCACCGCCTGAGCTTCTTTGCTCAGTAGGTTCACGTAGATAGGCAGCTTTGGCATTAGGTCAGCAATGAAGCCTTTCTTACCGATACCAGTGAGGTAATCTGCAAGCGTGAAATCAATTGAGAAGAAGTGCTCTTGCAGCCATTGCCAGAAAGGTGAGTTACCTTCCGCATCCGATACACCACGCATCTCAGCGAAAATCGTTTTCGAGAAACGCTCTGGGTGTTCAGACATGATCAGGAAGCGACACTTCGACATCAAACGACCATTCAATCCACCACGGAAAGCTGGACGCAAGAACAGTGTGCAGATCTCACTGCATCCGGTGTAGTTATTACCGAAAGTCAGCAGCTTAACGACGTTATTCACGCCAAGCTTTTGCGATGAGTGAACCACTTTGCTGATGTGGTAAGAGTAAAACGGAACATCCCAGCCAATTGAGGCTTCGATGCCGGTGGTACCTGCGACTTCTCCCGTTTCAGTGTCGAAGCCAACCATTAGGTAGCCTTCATCACCGGGTTCAGTCACGTCTTGTTTGGCAAAACTGTATTCAGAGTGAGTAATTCGGTTAGTTAACAGTTCTTCGTTAACCGGAAGAGATGTGAATCCGTGACCAGATTCAACCGCGCAGGTATGCAGCGCATCGTAATCAGATAATTTTATTGGGCGAACAACTAGCATCAATATTCCCTCCAGATGCAAAACAGGCCCAAAACCAGAAGCTTGGGCCTTTAGCAGTACGTCATGGGATCGCTCTAATGGCGACCATCCTATGACGCCGCTCAGGCTAAACTAACGTAGCGATTGCTTTGTCTAGTTTTGATAAACCTTCTTCAATTTCTTGTGTAGTAATAACCAGTGATGGCGTGAAACGAACCACGTTTGCACCCGCAACCAGTACCATCAAGCCTTGTTCGCCTGCTGCTACTAATACATCACGAGCACGACCTTGCCATGCTTCATTAAGCGCAGCGCCTAGCAATAGGCCTTTACCGCGAACTTCACTGAATATTTGGTATTTGTCGTTAATCTTAGCTAAACCATCACGGAATAGTGCTTCGCGTTCTTTCACGCCAGCCAACGTTTCAGGTTGGCTTACTACGTCAACAACCGCTTCAGCAACGGCACACGCCAGTGGGTTACCACCGTAAGTCGAACCGTGCGTACCCACTTTTAGGTGTGTTGCAAGTTCAGACGTTGTTAGCATTGCGCCGATCGGGAAACCACCACCTAGTGATTTCGCAGTGCTTAGGATATCAGGTGTTACACCTAGGCCTTGGTAAGCGTAAAAGTTACCCGTACGGCCATTACCTGTTTGCACTTCATCAAAGATAAGCAGCGCATTGTGTTTGTCACACAGTTCACGAACCGTGTTCACGAACTCAGATGTTGGAGAGATGATACCGCCCTCGCCTTGCAGAGGTTCCATCATGATTGCACATGTGCGATCTGAGATGTGCGCTTCTAGCGCTGCAATATCGTTGTAAGGCAGGTGAGTTACATCGCCCGGTTTAGGACCGAAGCCATCAGAGTAAGCCTCTTGACCACCCACAGTTACAGTAAAGAAAGTACGACCGTGGAAACCTTGTTTGAATGCAATGATTTCAGATTTCTCAGGACCGTGAACATCCGCAGCCCAACGACGAGCTAGCTTCAAGGCTGCTTCGTTCGCTTCTGCACCAGAGTTGGCAAAGAATACTTTTTCTGCAAAACATACGTCGGTTAGCTTCTTCGCTAGACGCAATGCAGGTTCGTTGGTCATGACATTACTTAAATGCCAAATCTTGTTTGCTTGCTCAGTAACTGCGTTAACCATTGCTGGATGACAGTGACCCAAACAGCTCACAGCGATACCACCAGCAAAGTCGATATATTCTCGGCCTTGTTGGTCCCAAACGCGTGCGCCTTCCCCTTTTACCGGGATCATTTCCATTGGGTTATAACAAGGCACCATCACCTCATTAAACAGACTACGTTCTACTTTTTTTTCCACTGTCATCGTACATTCCTTTTCGATACCGCAAGCTTCGCAAATAAGCGTACTGGTTCATAAGTGAGACAAAGATATTTTCTCTCGCCATAATCCCGCTGTAGCATTATATTTACATTTAATTAACGTTTTCAATAGTAGATTATTCTTTAGCCATCCCTAACAACCAGCTAAACGTCACTACCTATGACTATTTATGCATCAATTAATCTGTTTTATGAAGCTTTTTTTACCTAAACGCATAACCAGCAATAGCAAACCCTTACTGGCATTGCGGTATATAGGGTTCGAGACGAAATAAGGCGAATAATTTTGCATAGGCTAAAAACTTAGCCTGAAGATAGAGAAATGTTATAAAAAGTGATCGGCGTCAGAGGAGTAAGAGACGCGTAGCGCCCGAATTTAAACGCTTAACGAATGGGGTAACAGGTTTAACTGGCTTATTTAGACGCAGAAAGAGTCAAATTTAAACACTCAGCGTGCTAGGAAGTTAGCGAGAAGCTGGTGTCCTTGCTCTGTTTTAATCGACTCAGGGTGAAATTGCACCGCATCAATCGGCAAGGTTTTGTGTTGATAACCCATGATTTCATCCATGCTGCCATCTTCAAATTCAGTCCAAGACGTGAGTTCAAAACAGTCTGGTAATGTGCCGTTTTTCACCACTAAGGAGTGGTAACGAGTCACAGTTAGAGGGTTATTGAGACCTTGAAAAACGCTCTTACCGTTATGACGGATCGGAGAGGTTTTACCATGCATCACTTGTCTGGCTCTCACCACCTCACCACCAAAGACTTGAGCAATGGCTTGATGACCAAGACACACACCTAAGATCGGCAACTTGCCAACGAAGTGTTCAATCGCTTGCAGAGAAATACCCGCATCATCCGGCGTACAAGGACCCGGCGAGATAACAAGATGACTAGGATTCAGCGCCTCGATGCCCGCGATATCAATCTCATCGTTGCGTACAACCTTTACAGTTACCCCTAACTCACAGAAATACTGATACAAGTTATAGGTAAAAGAGTCGTAGTTATCGATGATAAGTAACATGGGTCGAAATCGTTTGCTAAATACTAAATGATTGGAAGATATAGGGGCGGTATTGTGCAATACCCATGGCGAAAGGCAAGTGGAAACTGCATTTCGCCAATAATTAAGGCCAACCTAAGTTGACCTTAATTGTTTACAGATAGCGTTAAGTTATCTGAATTGGCTTACTTGTATGGCAAGCCAATCTATTTGTGATTGAGCTATTTGCGACGACGCCACATTGCTAAGCCAAATAGTGACATCAGGGCACCTAAGCCGAATGAACCACCGACCTTAAGCTCAAGAACTGCCGGATCATGATCCGATGAACGGAAGTGATCTTGGTACTTCGGCAGATCACCTTTGAACTCTTCGTTGTAATCAAGCAACTTCGATTCACCGCCATTGATGTGCCAGTCAGTCGCATCCACCACCATGTCTTTCAGGCTGTCGCTGATCAACAGGTGATCCAAAGCGCCAACCTCATCATTGTATGAGTAGCTCCAGCTGTCTGGGTGCTTTTGAGCCACAGCATTAATGTAGCCGTAGTTCTTAGTAATCACCGCGCCGTTATCACCAAACTGCTCGACACCGTCAATGTAAGTGTTACGCGCCGCTTTGATTTGCTTACCGTATTTCTCTTCAGAGTAATCCGTCAGTACCAGCATTGGGTCTTCCATGCCGTACGAGTTCATATCACCCAGAATCACTTTATGGCCTTTGATGCCATCTAGCGCTTCACCCAGTGCAACCGCAGCAGCCACACGGAAGTTCTCACATGAGCCTTGCTTATCGGCGTCAACACCACCTTGGCCGCCCTGTTCGACAGGGGCTGCATCTTCCCAACACTTAGAACCTTTCGATTTAAAGTGGTTAATCGCAACGGTCAGTTTCTCTTTGGTGCCTTTCACTTTAAAAGTTGGCGCCAATGAGTCACGTTGATAGTTCTTACCGTCTTCAATCACCTTGCCTGAATCGTCTAACACTTCTGGCGCTTGTTGGCTTGGCATCGCGATAACACGGCTGTCTTTAAGCTTAACCACTTTCTTACGGTAGATAACACCTGTTGTAATGACGTCAGTACCAATCGAGTCCATCTCGTCGGTTACGCCATCTTCGTTAGAGTCCACTGCCACAAAGGTATAACGGTCTTTCTTACGCTCAATGCGATCATTCAGTTGATTTACAAGCTGCTGAATGGCAGAGCCTTCACCAAAACCGTTGTTCTCAATTTCCATCAAACCAATGATGTCGGCATCTAGACGAAGAATCGCGTTCACAATCTTCTCTTGCTGCATCTCAAACTCAGTGATGGTGTTCGCGCCACGGTTGTTGCCGTGTTGGTTCGCGTCACCGCCAAATGGAGAGTTAAAGTAGTTCAATACGTTGAAGGTCGCGATACGTAGATCACCTTCATCCATATCAGGCTTGTCAGTACGTGGGTCATTACGTACAAAGTTCTCAGCCGAGATCTGGTTGGTTGTCACTAAGCGATACTCGCCGTAGCTGTAGGTCAGTACACCTTCTAGGCCAACAATGGTGTCATCGATACGGATGTAGTCTTCTGTTGAACCATCTTGGTCAATATCGGTACGGCCAAAGTCTGGATAGAAAGGAACCTGTCCGTCACCGGCTTTTTGATCGGTTTCAACAAAAAGACGACGGCCTGCGTTATCTTTAGTTTGCTGTTTCGCATCTTCAGAGCCAGCTGCAGATAACTGGTTCGGCTGCATGTTAATACGCTCATGTGCCAGTACCATGTTGTTACGACGACCTGCGTAGTCATAACCAAAGGTACGCGTTACACGCATATCAAGCGCTTCGGTTGTTTTCACCAACATGCCTTCATGGCGTTCAAGCGTTACAGCGAAGTTCTCGTCACTGTCTAAGGCTTCAATTGCTGTCGCTTCAGGCGCTTGTTGCTCGCCCTGCTTAAGCCATTGGTTGTTTTCAACTTTAAACTGAGTATGACTGTAATACTCTTGAACCTTACCTTTCACACACACTACATCGCCCGCAGCCAGTTCTGAACTCGATTGATTGGTGTGGATAAATAGACCTTCAGAAGTGCTTGAATTGAAGTCATCCTCAAGTGCTTGCAGGTAGAAACCTTTGGTTATGCCAGTAGTGACTGCACTTACCACACCTTTGACGAAGTATTCATCGTCAGTGATGTACGGGTAGCCATCAATGAATGGTGATGTTGCACCCTCGCCTTGGATTTCTTGAATGGTGGTGAATACTGGGTCAGAGCCATCTTGTGTACAGGCAAACGCGTCAGGCAACTCTACATTGTCTAGTGAACCTAGCCCTTCAATACTGTCCTTAGGTAACGATACCCATTGCGAAGCATCAAACGCCGCAGAAGGTGTTTGTTTAGCACGAACCAAAGTAACATCTTTCCCCCAGTCCACATCGCCCATCAAACCGACAACATCGTGCACCGAACCATCTGAATTCAAGATAGCCAGCGGATCGTCACCATTGTGATTAGCAATCGACGCGTTAAGAATATCAGCCGCCGCTTTAATTTCGTCACTTGCGCTGGTGTGCGCAACCACAAGTACTTCACCGGGCGCTAAAACGTGGCCATTCAAAGGTAAAGTGGCGCCCCATGATCCATTACCATTCGCAGACTTCGCCAACGAGTAACCATCTAAATTAATGCTGCTATCGCCGTTATTGGCAATCTCAACCGCTTTGTTATAGCTGCCGCCTTCCACATATTGTGAAATAAACAAATCAGCGTGTGCGCTTGTGGTTAACAAGCTACCAATTGCCACTGCTAGCAATGAAGGTTTATGTAAAAGAGCCATCCGTTTCACCTAAGTTCATCGATTTATAGTCACTGCCATCTATGGGCAGTCATGTATTTTGTGGTAACTATCAGGTTTATTTATGAAAGGAATAAGTCAGTTGGCAAGAAAATGAGGAACTTATCACTTTGGAATCATCAATTGTTTGGCACGTTTTATATTTCCAACATATATAGAAACAAGAGTGACTTTATAAAGCTTGAGGATACCAAATAAGATCACCTGCACAGCATTAGTATGATGAATGTGTTAGCTAGATAATGCTTAAATTATCAATTCAAACAAGAGATTTACTGGGAAGGTAAATGGAGCGGGCAATAAAAAGCCCAAAGTAAACAAAGTCACTTTGGGCTTGAATTTCTAAACGAGTCGTTTTAGTAAACCCTATGGGCGAGTAACAAAACCTACCGCTTCGTATGCTTTTTTCAGTGTTACTGCAGCACGCTCAGAGGCTTTTTCGGCACCCGCTTTCATTACTGCGTCCATGTAAGCACGGTCAGCACGGATACGGTGGTATTCAGATTGAATCGGCTCAAGCATCTCAACCAATGCTGCGCCTACATCTTTCTTAAATGGACCGTACATTTCAACGCCTTGGTACTGCGCTTCGATCTCTTCAAACGTTTTACCCGTCGCCGCAGAGTAAAGACCCATTAGGTTAGAGATACCTGCTTTGTTTTCCCAATCGTGAGCAATACGTGGTGGCGTTTCTGCATCGGTTTGCGCTTTGTTGATCTTCTTGATGATCGACTTAGGCTCTTCTAGCAGAGTAATCACGTTCTTACGGTTGTCATCCGACTTAGACATCTTCTTCGTCGCATCTTGCAGGCTCATTACACGTGCATTCACTGTTGGAATGTAAGGTTCTGGTACTTGGAAGATTGGCGTTTCAGGACCGTAAATGTTGTTAAAGCGAGTTGCGATATCACGCGCTAGCTCTAAGTGTTGTTTCTGGTCGCTACCTACTGGCACTTGGTGAGCACCGTAAAGCAGGATGTCTGCAGCCATCAACACTGGGTAGTCGTATAGGCCTACGTTTACGTCGTTTGAGTGACGTGCAGACTTATCTTTAAACTGAGTCATACGGCTCAGTTCACCCATTTGCGTGTAACAGTTAAGAAGCCAACCAAGTTGAGCATGCTCTGGTACGTGTGACTGAACAAATAGCGTGCTCTTCTTTGGATCAACACCGACAGCAAGACAGATTGCTAATGCGTCTAGAGTCGCTTCGTGCAGTGCTTTCGGATCTTGGCGAACCGTAATTGCATGAAGGTCTACAACACAGTATTGGCAATCGTAATCATCTTGCATCTGTTGCCATTGACGTAGAGCACCCAAGTAGTTACCGATACTTAGTTCACCAGATGGTTGAACACCACTCAATACGATGGGCTTGCTCATGGTTTTAATTCCTTTGCTTGTTAGCTAAGCTCGTTAACTTAGTTTCTTAACCTAGTATCTGAAAAACTTAGCTTCTTAACTTTAAAATAGAAAGCCGTACAGCTCTTCTGCACGGCTCATCCAGTGTACTCATTGATAAGTATTTTGCTAGTAGGTTAGCTAACTTTTATCCGCTTTATGCTGAAACTAGAACGACATCTAGTAATTGCGCAATATTGTCTGCGACATAGTCAGGGTTTGATACTGAAATCGACTCACCGTGGTTGTAGCCGTATGTCAGACCAAACGAGTGACAGCCAGCATTCTTAGCCGCTTTGATGTCATTGCTTGAATCGCCAACCATCAGCATCTCTTCAGCTTTTACATTGTGCTTTTCTAGCAACCAGTTCAACGCCACTGGATTCGGCTTTTTCTCTGGGAAAGAGTCGCCACCCAACACATCAACAAAGTACTTATCAATATCGTGTTGCGCCAGAACGGCTGGTACAAATTTCGATGGCTTGTTTGTTACAAGCGCCATGGTGAAGCCCGCTTTATCCAACTCAGCTAACGTTTCTTTTACTGATGGGTAAAGGTGGCTCAGCTTATGGCCACTCTGCTCGTAAAAATCATCAAACAAGATACGCGCTTTCTTTAGCAGTTCAGGCTCTAGGTTTGGATCAACCGTCAAGTTGCGGCTCAGTGAGCGCCCGATAAGAACGTCAGCACCATTACCCACGTAGTCGCGAACTTGCTCTTCGCTTACAGAAGAAAAACCCAGTTCCTGACAAGCCTGATCAGCGGCAACAGCCAAATCAGGCACGCTATCTAACAAGGTTCCATCCAAATCAAAGGCAATCAGTTTTATTGAGCTTAATGACATCTTACTTTCCTATTTATTATGTTCGTCTTATGAGTTGAGCTCCAAGACGTAAAAAAGGGGCCAATGAGCCCCTTAATATTCAATCTATCTGTAGTTTTACGATTATGCGTTTACTTTTGCAAGCTCTGAACGCATCTCATCAATCACTTCTTTGTAATCTGGTTGATTGAAGATAGCGGAACCCGCAACGAACATATCTGCACCCGCTTCTGCAATTTCACGGATGTTATCAACCTTCACGCCGCCATCAATCTCAAGGCGGATATCACGGCCAGATTCGTCAATAAGTTTACGAACAGCGCGCAGCTTATCAAGAGTATGAGGAATGAAAGATTGACCGCCAAAGCCAGGGTTCACTGACATCAGTAGAATCATGTCGACTTTGTCTAGGATGTAATCAAGGCAAGAAAGTGGCGTTGCTGGGTTAAGTACGACACCCGCTTTACAGCCGTGTTCTTTGATTAACTGTAGAGTGCGATCAACGTGCTCAGACGCTTCAACGTGGAAGGTAATCATTGATGCGCCAGCTTTGGCAAACTCAGGTACGATGCTGTCTACTGGCTTAACCATTAGATGAACATCGATAGGAGCTGTGATGCCGTAGTCGCGCAATGCTTTACAGATCGGTGCACCAAAAGTCAGGTTAGGTACGTAGTGGTTATCCATCACATCGAAGTGCACAACGTCGGCACCGGCTGCGAGTACTTTTTCGACGTCTTCACCAAGACGAGCAAAATCTGCAGACAAAATCGATGGAGCGATTAGAAAATCTTTCATACCAAACCTCTTAAGAGTGAGTAAATTGCGAATATCACCGCCTTGTGACCTCTCATACACAAGTACAAGACTCAATCCCAAGACTATTTGGTGTGCAATTCTACCTAAGCACCTAAGCAGATCCTAGCAGTTCGAAAGATTAGTTTAAGAAAGTACCCGTGGGTCACTCAATTTAATGAGTTAGAGGATTATTCTGACGACGACAATTCTGTTGAAGCGTGTTGCTGGTTTTTCTCTTTATGGAAAAGCGCCAGTAACTCATCAACTTTATTGCGCCCTGCGCCATTCCGGCTAATCGTGCGCTTAACCTTGACCACGTTCAGTTCCGCACCATGGTATAAACGGCGCGTTAAGGTGGTGTCATGGTTTGAAATCAAGACAGGAATATCGCGTTCCATCGCCGCTTTTTCAGCGACATCCGCCAGTGCAGCTTGGTCATCTAAGCTAAAACCATTACCTGCGTAAGAGGTAAAGTTAGCCGTGTTCGACAGCGGTGCGTATGGAGGATCACAGTAAACCACGCAACCTTTACGCGCGCGGCTAAAGGTTTCATGGTACCCCTCACAGACGAAGGTGGCTTTTTTCGCTTTCTCAGCAAAAAACTCTAGCTCGGCTTCAGGGAAATAAGGTTTTTTATAAGAACCAAACGGAACGTTAAAACCGCCCTTCTTGTTGTAACGACACAAGCCATTGAAGCCAAATCGGTTCATGTACAAGAAAGCTAACGAGCGATACATAACGTTATCTGTACCATTGAACTCAGCGCGAACATCTAAGAACACTTCTCTACGGTTATTCTCCGGACAGAACCAACGCTTCGCTTCAGTGATATAGGTTTCAGGATCGGTTTTAAGTAGATTGTATAGGTTGATAAGATCAGGGTTAATATCTGCAAGTAGGTACTGTTCAAAATCAGTATTCAGAAATACTGATCCGGCACCGACAAACGGTTCTACCAATTTACGAGCAGGTGGCAGGTGACGTTGGATGTCTTCAACTAGGCCATATTTACCACCAGCCCATTTTAGAAAGGCACGCTGCTTTTTCATTTACTGCTCTATCTATCAACTCAAAAATAAGGCTGCGGAATGTAACATATTTTGAGGCTAAGCTCAGGGTTATTTCGCACGTTCTATCTCTCGATGCACTTGATTCATCGATTTTGCCCAAGGTTCCAACTGTTGAAGTGGTTTTGATAACGCACTTGCCGCATCTCGCGCCACTTGAATCGTTGGGTAATCTTGATAAGTGATAATAAACCACTTGGTGTCGTTACGAAGTGTTGGGTAAATACGAACCTTGTTCTCAAGCTCATACTCTTCAATGAAAGATTGTACATCTTCCAATGATGTCATCGCACTCAACTGCAGGGTATAAGCGCGCGGCGAGATAGCTTGTAGCTCTTCGCGTGCAAATGAAAATGTGATTTTTTTTATCGGAGGTGCTGATTGTGTTAGCTCTGAACCTTCATTCGTTGCCGGCAATGACTCACGTTCCACAACATCAGGCTGCGGGATAACGACTGCATCTGTCTTTTCTTCAACTACAGCTTCAATTGCACTGGTATCAACACTCTCAGGTTTATCATCAAGCAAAGCATCGACCACATCAGAGGTGATCACCACACGTTGCTGGTCTTGTTCTACCTGACCAACACTGGCTGTCTCTTCAACCACGACCGGCGGCAGAGAAGAGCTGTCATCGTCAGCACCTTGATAACTCATATCAACTTCGGCTTCAGAATCGACAGTTCCGTCGATTGTGGCTTGCTCAGTTACATTTTCCACTTCCAACGTTGGAATAACTGTCTGCTCAATAGGGGCGATAATAGATTGCGCTTTATCGTCAGGCGTTGGTTGATTAAACATCCACCAGTAACCGCCGCCGATAACAAGCAACAACAACGCCACCACAATCGCAATATTGATAGGTGAACCAATGATTGAGCGAATAATAATCCTTTTTTCCACTTTCAATTCTCCTAAGGCCATTAGCTCACCGGGCAAAGGTTGCGCTTTTTTAAATGCATTTCTCACCCGAGATTCTGACTCATCATCGACATATCGAATCACCAGTGACTCAAAGAAATGTTCAGCTTCTGGTTGCGAAAGATCATCGATCTCAAGGGCGATAGGTTTGTGCGGCTGACCGTAACTAAGTCGTGTTAATAGCGTGTCTAGGTGACCAGTTTGCGAGAACAGAACGATATTAATCGTCCATTGAGGGTTTGATTGAGATTCAAGTACCAACATCCATAATTCTGATACCAGTAGCTCAGACAATCGGTGGGCGTCATCAATGACAATAAGCACATTACACGTATCTCCATCCAGTAACCTAGCAAGGCTATCAGATAAAGAATCATGTTGATTAAAGAGTGGGTCAGAAACAATCTGACTAAGAATAAGTGCGCGGCGCTGTTGATCGTCTTGGCTTGGGTGACAAAGCAGTAAACACTGATTTTTTTCTGTCGACCATGCTTCAAGATAACGCTGAGCTAACCAAGATCGGCCAGAACCCGTTTTACCAGCAACATTTACAAAGTTTGAACCAAAGTTAGTTAAAAGCTGTAAACGCTCTAGCAACTCAACTTGAGACTCTAACTCCAATACTCTTAAATCATGAGCCAAACTCATTGGGGATCCCTACTGATAAGTTCGATCTGTAAAGCGCTTGAGTTGCCTAGAGTTTAGCTAGGCAACCTCACAACCGAATTTAAAGAGTACGGCAGAAATCAATCGCTTGTTTAATGATGTCTTGAGGTACATCAGCAACCACTTCAGCAGTACCAATACTTGTTGGTAATACCAGACGCAACTGACCAGACAGCACTTTTTTATCGCGCATCATGTGCTTCATAAAGTCTTCAAAAGACATGCTTTCTGGCGTATGGATTGGTAGTTTCGCATTCTTGAGTATAGAAATAATTCGCTCAAGTTGCTGCTGAGAAATCAGTCCCTGTAATTGGGCGGTTTTTGCTGCCATTACAGTGCCTGACGACACAGCTTCACCATGTAGCCAATTACCATAGCCTAGTTCTGCTTCAATCGCATGACCAAATGTATGACCTAGGTTCAATAACGCTCTGATTCCTGACTCTTTTTCATCGATAGCAACCACTTCAGCCTTAATTGCACAACAACGAGCAATCGCGGTAATCAGTGCGTCTTCATCAAGTTGATACAGTTTCTCTAGATTCTGTTCCAACCAGCCAAAAAAGGCTTCATCGTAAATGATGCCGTATTTGATCACCTCAGCCATACCCGCTGCAAACTCACGCTCTGGAAGCGTTGATAGGCAGTTAGTATCGATGATGACAGATTTTGGTTGGTAAAAAGCGCCGATCATATTCTTGCCAAGGGGATGGTTCACTGCAGTTTTACCACCTACAGAGGAGTCCACTTGAGAAAGAAGGGTCGTCGGGATTTGAATGAAATCAATACCGCGCTGGTAGCAAGAGGCAGCAAAACCGACCAAATCACCGATAACACCACCACCCAAAGCAATCACCACCACATCGCGGCTGTAATTTCCTTCAAGCATGTAGCTCATCACTGAGTTGAACGTTTCAAGTGTTTTGTATTGCTCACCGTCTGGCAACTCTAAAAGAGATGTCTGACAGCCGACTTGATCCAATAGCGATAAAATTTTATCAGCATAAAGAGGCGCTACTGTCACATTACTGATAACAACAACTTTCTGCTTACCTGATAAAAAAGAAAGGTACGCCGGGTCTTCAAATAACCCGGCGCCAATAGAGATAGGGTAGCTACGCTCAGCTAGATTGACCGTAATCCGTTCCATGGGTTTGCTCTCCGAAAAATGAACTTAACGTTCTTCTAGCATTTTTACGATCTGGTTGGCTACCACTTTTGCACTTTGGTCGTCAGTACGAACTGTGTAGTCCGCCACTTCTTCGTATAGTGCGTTGCGAGATACAGCTAGATCTTCTAGCACATCACGCGGGTTGTCTGTTTGAAGTAGAGGGCGTTTCTTGTCGCGGTTAGTGCGAGCAAGTTGCTTTTCAATTGTTGTCTCTAGGTATACAACAATGCCTCGTGCAGATAGACGGTTACGGTTTTCTTTGCTCAGCACTGAACCACCACCTGTCGCAAGAACAATACCTTGTTCTTCTGTCAGATCGTTGATTACAGATTCTTCGCGCTTACGGAAACCATCTTCGCCCTCAACATCAAAAACCCATGCGATGTCTGCGCCAGTGCGCTCTTCGATCACAGTGTCAGAGTCTAGAAACTCCATATGAAGTTGGGAAGCTAGGTGTCTACCAATTGTACTTTTGCCGGCGCCCATTGGGCCAACAAGAAAAATATTGCGTTTCTCAGCCATGTTTTTAGCAGTAATTTACAACGTTAATTCAATGACATCGCCACAAGGTAGGTCAGTACAAGTACTGAAATTAAAAGGCCCGTGGCACCGATTCCTCACAGATAATTCGTGATAAGACCCGAAATTATCAAGGTTAGGTGCCACTAATGCAACTTTATTTTTAATCTAATTGCTCATTACTGAATCACAACTTTAGGTGTAACAAAAATAAGTAGTTCACTTTTGCCTACATTTTCATAGCTACGACGGAACAATGCGCCAAGAACAGGAAGGTCTCCTAACAGTGGAACTTTATCAACTTGGCTGCTCACACTGTGTTGAAAAATACCACCTAACACGACCGTTTCACCATTATTAACAAGTACTTGCGTTCCAATTCTTTGCGTATCAATAGCGACAGCTTCACCGGTGCCGGTTTTCACCACTTGCCCCGGCCTATCTTGAGTCACGCTCAAATCCAATACCAAACGATTGTCGGGTGTGATCTGCGGAGTCACCTTGAGACTCAATACCGCTTTCTTAAATGCGACTGAAGTAGCACCACTTGAAGAAGACTCTAAATAAGGGATTTCAGTACCTTGCTCAATATAAGCGGGTTTTTTATTGGTGGTAATTAAGCGTGGGCTAGAAATAATCTCTGCTTTCGACTCTTGTTGCAGTGCTGACAATTCAAGATCAAGCAAGGTATCAGAACCCAGCTTGGCTACCTGAAACGCAATACTCGACGCGCTCGGGGAAGTTGCTCCTAAATTAACGTTGAGGAAATCGTCAATCGCACTATTCCCACCATTATCGTCATACGGTGTAATTTGCGATGGATGGTTGCCCTCTATCGAGCCGCCAACTTTAAAGCTTCCGTTGGTCGAGGAAACGCCCCAACGCACTCCTAGTTCATCAAGATTACCCTCAGTAACAGTGACAATACGTGCTTCTATCTGAACTTGCTTCACGGGAATGTCTAGCGATTCAATAATACCTCGTATCACCGCAATGTTTTCTTCCAATTCACGGATCAACAGGGAGTTAGTTCGCTCATCAATGGTAATCGAGCCTCGCTCGGACAACATGCTTACCGCCCCTTCCCCACCAATCATGTCGGCAATGTCGGTGGCTTTGGCAAAGTTAATCTTGATGATTTCCGACTTGAGTTCACCTAGCTCTTCTTCCAAACGAGATTTCTCTAGCGCTTGTTGCTCTCTAAGGTCGAGCTCAGCTTTAGGTGCCACCAAGATAACGTTGCCATCAACACGCTTATCCAATCCCTTAACTTGCAAGATAATGTCGAGAACTTGCTGCCAAGGCACACCATCTAAACGTAAAGTCAGATTACCCGTGACTGAATCAGAAACAACGAGATTGAAATCGTTGTAATCAGCAATAAGCTGCAAAACATTACGTACAGGGATATCTTGGAAGTTAATCGATATCACCTTGCCTTCTTTTTCTAAAACATTTTTCTCTATTGTCACTTCATCAATAGTAGGCCTACTGATCACTACCTCAATAAAGCGACCTTTTAAGTTGTATTCATATTGATAGTCACCAGCGATCGTTGCCAACAATCGCGTACTGGGCGTTTCCTTATACACCTCAATACCTTCAACTGAGGTCGCGAAGTCCTTCACATCCAGGAGGTAAAGCTTATCGTCATTCACCTGAGTATTGAGTAACTCGATACTTAAACCTTCCTGAGCACGTTGAACATCCACCACAGCAGTGCTGGTTGCCAATTCGATAATGATGACGGCGTCTTTCTCCTTGTTGACCCTAAAATCAATATTTTCCAATTGATTTGGCAAGCTCTCGGCATAGCTGAACACGCTAACCACCAACATCACAGACACAACTAGGCTTTGCAGCCCTTTGTTTATTAACTTACTTAGTCCTTTAATCATATTTACATCTCATATCCACATCATGTGACATTGGTTTACTTCAGAGCGAGCTTAACGTTGCGCTTATGCCAACAACCTAAACCATCTGGAAGGGTTTCATTAATCTGTACATACTGGCTCGTCACCTTAGTAACTCGACCATTGTTTAAGCCAATAAACTGACCTTTTTTCACATTGACCACGTTCCCTTTTGGGGTTTGTACTAACCCTGAAACGCTTGTTCCACTGCCCATTACGCCTCTTAAACGCAGCTTACTCAGCGGGTATTTTTCTAGCTTGCCATTGCGAGAGCGTGCGCTTGGCTGCCAACAATCTTTCTTCACCAAGGGTTGATTTTGAACCATGGCTTCTTTAGGAAGTTCAAAGGGAGGGCGAAAGGCGTGGCGTTGATAAGTTGCGGCTAAGAACTCCGTTTCTGGGACAAGTTTTTCTACCTCTTTTCTCGCCTTAGCTTCAACTTGCCTCACAAAATCTTCTAACGAATCCTGACTGGCTTTACAGCCTGAAAGCACAAGCAGTAACAATAGGGACAAAAGGACGCTACTGAATTTCATCATTCACCTCCGATTTAAACTGATAGGTGTAAGCTCGAACCCTGAAATGTAGCGTGCTGCTTTCTTGACTGACTCGCTGCCAATTCACATCATCGAAGCTAATAATGCGTGGCAGTTTTGCGATGGCCGCGGAGAAATCGCCAATCTCGTGGTAATCACCGGTTAGCTCAATATTGAGGGGTAACCGATAGAGGAATTCCTTGTTCTGCTTTTGACCCCAATCAATGCGCGTAAAGGTCAGCGCATTATCCAGACCAAGTTCATTCACTGAGGCCAACATACTGGCGAGCTCCTTTTGAACTGGCAACTGTTCTAACAGATAGTCGTAGCGACTGGTTAGCTCATCCAACTGACTCTGAAGCTTAGGCAAAGCCGCAACCTTGTTCGCTTTTATCCTTAACGTTGCTTTCAAAGTCTGCTCTTGCTGCTTCATCTGCTGCAGTTCATCGTCTAATGGCAGCACATACAGCCAAGTCCCGACACCTTGGATTAATATCATCAGCAACAGGATAACGAGCAGCTGAGGCAACAACGGCCATTCGGTGATCTCATCAGCATCGAGATCTTGCAAGCTCACACTATTTTGCCAGCTAATCCTACTTTGAAGGTTAGCCATGATTTGCCCCCTTCTCTTTTCTGCTCGCGGTTGCGCTCTCTGCGGTTGTGTTTTCTAAAGAAACAGGGCTAAACACAAAAGAGACCTTGAAGGTCTGAAACTCTTTATTGAAGCGCTTTCGGTTATGGATAATAGAGTGCATCTCGACCCCTTTAAGAGAATCAGAACGCTCTAGATTGTCCAACATTGTGGCGAGGCGAGCCGTACTGTCGCTGATACCTGCCATCTCAATCTCCTGACCATTCATCTTTATCTTGTCGACATACACGCCCTCAGGAATCAGCTCCGGCATTAGATTCATAAAGTCGGTGGTCTTATTACGGCCAAGCTGTAACGACTCCACGACATCAAGTCGAGTCAGAATGGCTTTGTGTTCTTGTTCTGCAACTTTTAACGATTGAATTTGTCGGTCGAGCTCGGCAATGTATTGATTAAGATAATTGAGGCGAGCTTGCTGTTTGGCTTGTTGATCTTGAAAATAGTGACCAACCGCCCATTGCCCTGTAAGTGCAATGATGACGCCAAGAATGACTAGGTGAATAAAACGCTTCTTGTGCTGAGCGCGAATCTCATCACGCCACGGCAGCAGGTTAATTTGATGCAACATGCTTCTCTCCTTGCCACTTGAGTCCACTCATCGCCATACCCGCGGCAATGCCGAAATGTTGCCAGTTCATCGGCAGTTGGTGCCGCTTCGCCACCTTGTTCTCAAATAACGATAAAGGATTGAGCGATTCACAACTCATCTGAAAATGGCGCTCTAGATCTTCAGCCACCATCGGAATACAGGCTCCTTCGCCCATCAGCCAGATCCCGGATATCGGCTCAAGTGCATTCACTGAGGAATAGAGTTGCAACTGTCGCTTAAGCTTTTCAACCAAATTGACAATAAACCGATGTGTCTCCTCTGCGTTGCCGAACACACCTTCTGTATAACTCGGACAGTCAGTGCCACGAAGATCTTGAGTACCAAAGGCGATGTCTTTATAGAAAGGTGCTGAATCCTGCGGGATAATGCCTAACGACGTTTGGTCAAGTCCCACGTCCACCAGCAACCAGTTACTTTTTTCAGGATAAAGGCGTGAAGCCAACTGCCAAATATTGAGCAGACCATGTGCTTGGGTGTCGATGACAACAGGTTTAAACCCAGCTTTATTTAAAGCATCTGCTCGACTGTCTACAACTTCCTTACGAGTCGCATATATCTGATAGCTACTTGTCGATCCTTTACCAAATCGTTTGTCTTCCAGCTTTACAAAATCTAAACTCAGATCCTCGATAGGAAAGGGAGATTGATGAGCAAAGGTTTGATAGATAGAAAACTCCTTTTCTCTGTCTTCTAAGTCACTCTCTATTTGCAGTACTTTGCTGATCACCGTGTTATCGGGTACCGAAATGGCGACGTTGCGACAGCCAAAAGGCAGTCCTTTCCTAAGTTCTTTAAGTTTCTTAACAGTTTTCTGATACTCCAAAGTATGGTTAGCTGTAAAAATGTCGTCCGAAATCGGCAGCTCTTTGTATCCCACTAGGGCATACAACTCCCCCACGGGTTTTAGTACCACGGCTTTGATGCTGTGATGATTTATATCTATACCTGTAATTAATGATGAACCCATGTGACCTAGCTCCTGAAGTGCCAAGCATTTCGTTGATTATCTAGGGGTTGTGATTATTAGTTAAATAAGCGTTAATAAACGAAAGCTAAGTTTTTAACCTAGAGTACAAGGGTTTGCTGCTTATCAGCCTTAACTAATCAGGGATTATCCGGTGAAGTTCATAAAGCGATTATTCATATTTACATTGATTTGCATGATTCTTGGAGTCAGTACAATTTTCGGGTTTTACTATTACGTAAAACCAGAGTTGCCTGATGTTGCCACTTTGCGTGACGTAGAACTCCAAACGCCAATGCAAGTCTTCAGTCAAGACGGTAAATTGATCTCTCAATTTGGTGAAAAGCGTCGTAATCCCGTGACTTATGACGAGATTCCTCGCCACTTAGTTGAGGCTTTGATTGCTACCGAAGATAGCCGCTTCTACGAGCATCCTGGTATTGACCCAATCGGTATTACTCGAGCAGCGCTCGTGGTCGCTATGTCGGGTTCAGCAAAGCAAGGGGCGAGTACCATTACTCAGCAACTTGCGCGTAACTTCTTCTTATCTAATGAGAAAAAGATCATGCGTAAGATCAAAGAGATCTTCATTGCGATCCACATTGAACAACTTCTTAGCAAAGAAGAGATCATGGAACTCTACGTAAACAAGATTTTCCTTGGTCACCGTTCTTATGGTTTTGGCGCAGCAGCGCGTGTTTATTTTGGTAAGGACCTTCCGGATCTCACCTTAAGTGAACTTGCTACACTTGCGGGTATGCCAAAAGCACCTTCGACAATGAACCCTATTTACTCTGTTGAGCGCGCGACTAACCGTCGTAACGTTGTATTGCGTCGTATGTTAGACGAGAAATACATCACTCAAGCAGAGTTTGATGAAGCTCGTAATGAGGCGTTAGTATCGAAATACCACGGTGCTGAGATTGAACTGAGCGCGCCGTATGTTGCTGAAGTAGCACGAGCTTGGATGGTGGAACGCTACGGTGAAGCCGCCTACACATCAGGCATGAAGGTCTACACCACCGTTGATTCAAAACTGCAAAAAGCAGCGAACCAAGCCGCGATTAAAAACCTCCTTGGCTACGATGAGCGTCACGGCTACCGCGGTGCTGAAAAAGTATTGTGGCAAACGGCGCAATCGGCTTGGGATCAAGAACAGATAATTAAACACCTTAAGTCTCAACCAACCTATGGTGACTTAGTCCCAGCAGTTGTAACCGCTGTTGATTCGAAAAGCGCTCAAGTTTGGGTTAAGAACCAAGGCGAAGGCACTATCGAGTGGCAAGGCATGAACTGGGCTCGTAAATTCCTAACGGATAATCGCCAAGGACCAGCACCCTCTCAAGCGAAGGAGATTTTGGCTGTTGGTGAGCAAGTTTGGGTTCGCCATGAAGCAGTAACAGGCGATGAAGTATCTGAAGAGCCTACCGAAGAAACAACAACTGAACCTGAAACACCGGTTGTATGGCGACTAAGCCAAGTACCAAATGCAAACACCGCGTTTGTTGCAATGAACCCTAACAACGGCGCAGTATTGTCGATGGTGGGTGGCTTTAACTTTGTACACAACAAATTCAACCGTGCGACCCAATCTATCCGTCAGGTTGGTTCTGGTATCAAACCATTTATTTACTCAGCAGCTATTGAGAAAGGCTTAACGTTGGCCTCACTGATCAACGATGCGCCTATCAATCAATGGGATAAGAGCCAAGGTACGGCATGGCGACCAAAGAATTCACCACCGACCTATGTGGGTCCAACTCGTTTACGTATTGGCTTAGCTCAATCTAAAAACGTAATGGCGGTACGTGTACTGCGCGAAGTGGGCTTGGATGATACTCGTAACTACCTAACTCGATTTGGTTTTGATATTGACGAAGTACCGCGCTCTGAAACCATTGCTCTGGGTGCGGGTAGCTTAACGCCAATGAAGGTAGCTCAAGGTTACTCAGTATTTGCGAATGGCGGCTACTACGTTGAACCTTTCTACATCAGCCGCATTGAAACACCATTTGGTGAGACTGAATTCCAAGCGACACCGAAAGTTGTGTGTAAAGACGATTGCCAACAGCCTATGACCTCAGATTCAATGGCTGATGAGTTTGCAGAGCAAGATGTGGATGCCCAAGTACAGTACGCACCACAAGTTATCACTGAGCAGAACGCGTTCCTTGTTCGTGAAATGATGTACAGCAATATCTGGGGCGGCGGTGACTGGAGTGCAGGCACTGGTTGGAATGGCACAGGTTGGCGTGCTCAGCCGTTGAAGCGTCGTGATATTGGCGGAAAAACCGGTACCACCAATGATTCAAAAGATACTTGGTACAGCGGCTACGGCCCTGGCATGGTTGCAACGGTATGGGTTGGCTTTGATAACCACAACCGTAATCTAGGTCGAACTAAAGCGAACTCTAATCTTGGCAAAAACCAGATTACCGGTGCAGAAGCGGGTGCTAAAACAGCGGAGCCAGCATGGGTTGATTTCATGGGCACAGCGTTAGCAGGCGTTCCTGCACAACGTAAAGAACTTCCAGAAAATATCGTTCGCGTTCGTATCGACCGTGAAACTGGCTTGCTAACCAACAAGTTCGATAGCTCATCAATGTTCGAGTACTTCGAGAAAGGCACAGAGCCAACCGAGTACATCACTGAACGTTTCAATGATGACATCTATTCAACGTCATCAGGCGAAGCGGTAGAAGAGCTGTTCTAGCTAGGGTTTGTTGAACCGAGTAAGATGAACCAATAAAAAGGGTTGATATGAATTCATATCAACCCTTTTTTATATATATCTGAACGAACTCCGCTCTAAACTCGAGTGCTAAGCCGTTTTTTCCAATTGAGTGCGAATCGTCTCCGCCAGTTGCTCAAAGCGCCCCTTTAAAGGAGAACCCGGTCGGTAGGCAACAACAATGCGACGTGAAGGTGTTGGATTCACCGCAGGCACGTAACACACACCGTCTTTCTGTTTTTCCTTCGGTACCGATAGCTGAGGAAGCAAGGTAATACCCGCCCCTGCCGCTACCATGTTACGCAGCGTTTCTAAACTGGTCGCTTTAAAGCGCTCATCATCTTTTGCACCCGCAGCAAAACAGAAGCCCAAAGCTTGGTCTCGTAAGCAGTGACCATCACCTAGCGCAAGTACGGTTTGTCCATTTAACTGCAGCATATCGACAGCGTCCTGCTGTGCCCATTCATGATCACATGGAACGGCAACGCTTAATGGTTCGTCATACACATCAATCTCTTTGAACGCCGCCGTTTCATCAACTGCAGCCAATACCAAGCAATCAAGCTTACCATCTTCAAGTTGACTCACTAGCTGATGGGTCTGCGCTTCATGCAGGTAAAGCTCAAGATCAGGAAAGCTCTCTTTAAGGTGAGGTATGATCTTAGGTAAAATATAAGGGCCAACGGTCGGAATAAAACCAATGTGCATCGGCCCCGTCATCGCTTCACCGTGTCCACTTGCCATATCCTTAAAAGTCTTTACTTCATTGAGAATACGCTTGGCTTGTTCAACAAGTTGTAACCCTGATTCTGTAAATATGACCTTCCTTGGACTACGCTCGGTTAACTGAAGTCCAATTTCATCTTCTAGTTTGCGTATTTGACCGCTTAGTGTCGGCTGACTGACAAAGCACGCTTCTGCCGCTTTTCGGAAGTGTTTATGCTCTGCGAGCGCCACCAAGTATTCAAAGTCACGAATGTTCATGATCAGTCTCTTACCTCTGGTTTAATAAGAACAAGGGGTTTCATAGAAACATTTAAAAGAAAAATGCTCTTGATAGAATTTACCTATCAAAACCATAACATCAAACGATTAGAGCTATCAAAGGATTTGTCTAATAATGGGCTCAACGAAACGAAACAGAGCAAAGAAAAACGTTAAGCTCTGATAGAACAAAATTTAAAATACTATTTAAGGAAATCAATATGTTTGCATCTAAAGAAGGTCAATCAATCCCTCAAGTAACATTCCCAACTCGCCAAGGTGATACATGGGTTAACGTAACGACGGAAGAGCTATTCAAAGACAAGACAGTTATCGTATTCAGCTTACCAGGTGCGTTTACACCAACATGTTCTTCAAGCCACCTACCTCGTTACAACGAGCTACATTCTGTATTCAAAGAAAACGGTGTTGATGACATTCTATGTGTTTCAGTAAACGACACATTCGTAATGAACGCTTGGAAAGCAGACCAAGAAGCTGAAAAAATCACATTCATCCCAGATGGTAACGGTGATTTCACAGACGGTATGGGCATGCTAGTTGAGAAAAACGACATCGGCTTCGGCAAACGTTCATGGCGCTACAGCATGCTGGTTAAAAACGGCGTGGTAGAAAAAATGTTCATCGAAGAAGACGTACCAGGCGACCCGTTCAAGGTTTCTGATGCAGATACTATGCTTAACTACATTGCTCCTGAGCACAAAGAGCAAGAGTCAATCACAGTATTCACTAAGCCAGGCTGTCCTTTCTGTATGAAAGCGAAGCAGAACCTAATCGACAAAGGTTTGAACTACGAAGAAGTAGTACTAGGTAAAGACGCGACAACAGTAAGCCTACGTGCAATCTCTGGTCGTACAACGGTTCCACAAGTATTCATCGGTGGCAAACACATCGGTGGTAGCGAAGAACTTGAAGCTTTCCTAGGTTAATGACTTACCATCGATATAAGCTTAATCGTTAAGTGAACTAAGCAATATCAGCTAACCCACCCTCTTGTGGGTTAGCTATTCCAAATACTCTTATCTGAGCTTTGGAAAGAGAATATAGCTTGTGACTCGCCCGTCTTTAACTAACCTATAGTTAGTAACAAGAAGCAGATAGCAATAAAGGCAGAGCTACAAGCTAAACCTAATAAAACAGAATCACAAAACTGACCCGCAATCCTGACTCTTAAAAAATCACCAGAGTTGGAGGGGTTCGTTCAAACTAAATTTAGCTATTGCGAGAAAATTATTATGAAACAAGTCAATGTAGATGTAGCAGTTATCGGGGGCGGTACGGCAGGTTTAGGTTCTTACCGCGCTGCAAAAGCACACACTGACAGTGTTGTGATGATTGAAGGCGGCCCTTACGGTACAACCTGTGCTCGTGTTGGTTGTATGCCATCTAAACTGCTTATTGCAGCGGCTGAAAGTGTACACCAAATTGAGAAAGCTCCGGCTTTTGGCGTTCACCCACAAGGTGATATCGTGATTAACGGCCGTGAAGTGATGGACCGAGTGAAGTTTGAACGTGACCGTTTTGTTGGTTTTGTTTTAGAAGGCGTTGATGAAATCCCAGAGCAAGACAAGATCTCTGGCTACGCAAAGTTTTTAGACGACAACACGTTACAAATCGATGACCACACGGTTGTGACGGCTAAGCGTATTGTTATCGCAACAGGTTCTCGCCCTGCCTACCCTGCAGTTTGGAATGAACTTGGCGACCGTCTAATCATTAATGATGACGTATTCAGCTGGGATGATTTACCAGAATCAGTGGCAGTATTTGGCCCGGGCGTTATTGGCCTAGAGCTTGGTCAGTCACTGCACCGCTTGGGTGTAAAAACAAAACTGTTCGGTTTAGGTGGTCAAGTAGGCCCGGTAACCGACCCAGAGATCATGGCTTACGCAGACAAAGCCTTCAATGAAGAATTCTACCTTGATGCCGACGTAAAAATCGAAAGCATGAAACGTATTACTACTGACTCGGGTGAAGATCGCGTCGAGATCCAGTTCATCAATAAAGAAGGTGAACTAGAAACTAACGTCGTTGAATATGTACTTGCAGCAACAGGTCGTCGTCCAAACACTGATAAGCTTGGCCTAGAGAATACCTCTCTAGAACTTGATGAACGTGGTGTTCCTATCGCAGACCACTACACACTACAAACATCGCTACCATCAGTATTTATTGCCGGTGACGCAAGTAACCAACTGCCTCTACTACATGAAGCAGCAGACCAAGCACGTATTGCGGGTGATAACGCAGGTCGCTTCCCAGAGATTCGTGCAGGCCTACGCCGTTCTAAAATCTCAGCGGTATTCTCTGACCCACAAATCGCGATGGTGGGTGAAACTTACAAAGAGATCACCACACGCTTAGGCACATGTGGTTGTTTCGCAACAGGTGAAGTGTCTTTCGAGAACCAAGGTCGTTCACGAGTGATGCTGCGCAACAAAGGTATTCTGCACGTATACGGCGAGCAAGGTACAGGCCGCTTCCTTGGTGCTGAAATGATGGGACCAAACGCAGAACACTTGGCTCACCTATTAGCTTGGGCACACCAAAACAAGATGACGGTTTCTGAAATGCTGGATATGCCGTTCTACCACCCAGTGATTGAAGAAGGTGTGCGAACAGCGCTACGTGACCTCAATGCGAAACTGCACCTAGGTCCAGAGATGGTGAAACACTGTCTAGATTGTGGTCCTGGTTGTTAATCTCAGGCTATCGTTAGTCAGTTAACAAACGCTAGATACTAAAAAGGAAAGCCAGTGGCTTTCCTTTTTGTTTTGGCTTCGAGCAAATAACAGATTCCCGACCACGCTCCTTCGTCGCTACCGGGAATGACGACGCTGTGTGATACACAGTTAAGTCGAAGCCAAACCCGTCATTCCAGAACTGAGGGACGAAGTATCTGGAATCTCAGCCCACAAACGGAGATTCCCGACCACGCTCCTTCGTCGCTACCGGGAATGACGACGCTGTGTGATACACAATTAAATCGAAGCCAAACTCGTCATTCCAGAACCGAGGAACGAGGTATCTGGAATCTCTTAATGCCATTGCTTGTATCTAAAGACTTAACAATTACTTCTCAGCAGCAATCACAGAGATCTCAACCAGTAGCGCTTCACGAGCCATGTCGCCAGTCACACATGCGCGAGCTGGAGCGTGACCTTCAGGAACCCATGCATCCCATACTGCGTTCATTTCTTGGAAGTCTTTCATATCTTTCAAGTAAATCGTTGCTGACAGCATATGCTCTTTATCGCTGCCCGCTTGCTCAAGTAGGGCTTCCACTTTATCTAGCATCGTTTGTGTTTGTTCTGTGATGTCTTTAGTTGCATCAGCACACACTTGGCCACATAGGTAGATAGTGCCGTTGTGTTTAACAATACGGCTCATGCGTTGTTTGGTTTCTTGGCGCTCAATCATCGACTTTCTCTCTCTGTGTCACCGTGATCCAATATCTTGTGACGTGTTATTATCAGGGCAACAAGCATAACGCGAATCAAACCTAAGATGACATGCATTCATTGCAATAAAAGTGAAAAAATCCGTAACAAACTCGGCCGCTGCCAACGTTGTATGAACCAACTGATGGTGTTGTCGATTTTAAGTTGGGGAGCGTGGTGGTTCTTTTTCAAAGAAGACCCAAAAACCATCAATGCCATCGCCTTGATGATGGCCGCTTTCGCGTTCAGTGGGTTGTTGTGGTTGCATTGGATAATGAAATTTTTCGTGCTGCCTTTAAGGAACAAAAAGCGTTAGCTGGAAATCTTTACTGGATAAAGAGTAGTGATTAGATACAGAGCTAAATAATCCGATAATTCGTCATAATTATCGAGCCATCATCATTTCCCAAACAGCAGATAGAAAAAAGCCCCAGAACCAATCGGTTCTAGGGCTTTCTTAGAAAATTCTAAGAAAAAGCAGTGGTACTTTAATAGACCGGACTTTTCTTAGTTTGTTCCCAAAAAAGATCAGATTTTTGATCTTTTTTTTAGGCGCCATAAAATCAATGCCTTATGCAACATTTACCTTTGCGATGATCTGTTCAACCAAGTTCACTTCCAACGCCACTTCATCACATGCATGTTGGCGAGGACACTGATCACAATCTTTCAGTACCTTCTCAGGCAACAGAGATTTTGATGTCGGTAAAAAGTCATGCTTCATAAAGAACTCTGGGGTACGAGTCAGCACAAACACCTTCTTGATCGCCATTTGTCGCGCTTTATCAACCAAGTGCTGCACAATCGCGGTGCCCTGCCCTTGGCCTTGCCAACCAGCTTCAACACCTAACGAACGAATTTCCGCTAAACCAGAATCATACACATAGAGTGATGCACAACCTGTCACCTCACCATGATGCTCTGCGACGGCAAACGAACCAATATCACGCACCAGTTCATTACGAGAACGAGGCAGGTTTTCACCCATATTCGCCCAGTAGGCCACCATGCCTTCCAACGCTTCAATATCGGTCAGACGAGCAGAACGAACCTTAACGATAGAAGTATCACGCTGTGATAAACGCTTCTCTGCTTGGTCAACCGCGTAAGCCACTTGTTGTGGTGATACACCACCTAGCGCACTACGTTTTTCAAGACACGATTCAATAGTCAGGATGTCATACACATCCTCTTCAATCACCTCAGAGAACTCTTTCATCTCTGCGATGGTTAACTCTTCTAATGCACAGCCTTTAGCAATCGCCGCGACGACTGTTACACCAACAATATGGTGAGCTTCACGGAAAGGAATGCCTTTCGCTACTAAGTAATCAGCCAATTCTGTTGAGTTCGCGTAGCCTTGTTTTGCTGCTTCAAGCGTACGTTCGCCGTTCACTTTAATACCGTCAAAACAGAGTGCTGCCATTTCCATACAATCATTCCAAGTATCTAAAGCGTCGAACAGACCTTCTTTATCTTCTTGCATGTCTTTGTTGTACGCCAAAGGCAGAGCTTTCACTGTCATCATCATTGCGGCTAATGAACCGTATACACGGCCAGTTTTGCCACGTATAAGCTCTAGCGCATCTGGATTTTTCTTTTGTGGCATCAGAGATGAACCTGACGTCACTGTATCGGCTAACTCGATGAAGTTTGATTCACCCGAGTTGTAGAAAATCATATCTTCTGCAAGACGTGAAAGGTGAAGCATTGAGATAGATGCAATCGACATCAGCTCCATCACATGGTCACGGTCAGAAACTGAATCTAGAGAGTTACGCGTTGCACGATGGAAACCTAAGTTGTGAGCTAACTCTTCACGGTCCATCGGGTAAGCGGTTCCTGCAAGGGCACCAGAACCCAGCGGACATGTATCTAGACGCTTAATCGCATCATTCAAACGAGAATAATCACGCTCAAGCATTTCAACGTAAGCCAAGCACCAGTGAGCAAAAGTTACCGGCTGAGCACGTTGAAGGTGAGTATAACCAGGAAGCACGGTTTCTTGATGCTGAGAAGCAACGTTCACCATTTGGCTTTGCAGGCGATCAAGCGCTAGCAGCAGTTGATTACCTTGCTGACGACACCATAGTTTAAGGTCTGTCGCCACTTGGTCATTACGAGAACGGCCAGTGTGAAGTTTTTTGCCCAAGTCACCGACTTTGCCGATAAGTTGTTGCTCGACCCAGCTGTGAATATCTTCTGCATCAGAACGTAGAATCTGTTCAGGGTCTTCCATCACCTCAAGTTTTAGCTCATTCAACGCTAACTCAAGCTTCTGTTGCTCTTCTTCGGTTAATACGTTGACCGACAGTAGAGCTTTAGACCAGGCAATTGAGCCCACAATGTCTTGCTCAGCCAATCGGTAATCAAAACGAAGAGAATCGTTAAAATCTTTAAACCGGGTGTCTGCTGCTTGGGTAAATCTACCGCCCCATAATGCCATTGTGTATCTCCTAATTGCACAGTGCTCACTGTTTTTGCAAATGATAATTCTGATTAAAATTCAGTATTTTTCTGATGGTTTAAACTTACGGCAATTCAAAATGAAAATAAAGTATTGATTCATTATTTTAACATATTTATTCACCAGTAATTTAATCCACTATTTATTTTCAGCGTGATTCGCGAATTATATGCCATTCAATGATAAAAACCGAAGCTGATTTATTAGACTAATAGATAGAAAAAAGCCCATTCACTAATCAATAGTGGATGGGCTTTGCATAATAATGTCTATTTGCTAGCCTTCCGTTATTCGTAAAAGGCTAGCTCACTAACTCATTGTTCGGATTACTTTTGGCTATTCAGAGCACGGATACGGCTTGATAGCGAGTAAAGACGGATAAAGCCTTCAGCGTGGCTTTGGTCGTAAACTTCATCTTCACCAAAGGTTGCAAATTCTTCTGAGTACAGGCTGTTGTCAGAACGCTTCTGAGTCACCGTTGCATGGCCTTTGTAAAGCTTGATAACCACTTCACCATTTACGTCTTGTGCTAGTTCATCTGTTGCTGCAAGAATTGACTTACATAGCGGAGTGAACCAACGGCCATCGTATACAAGGTGAGAAGCTTTAACACCTAGCTCTTCACGGAATTCGAATGCCGCTTTATCAAGAACCAGCTGCTCTACTGCACGTAGTGCTTCCATCATGATTGTGCCACCTGGAGTTTCGTAACAACCACGAGACTTCATGCCAACAAGACGGTTTTCTACGATATCGATACGACCAACACCGTGCTTCGCCCCCTTCTCATTTAGGTAAACCAGTGCGTTGTATGGCGTCATTGTTTCGCCATCAACCGCTACCACTTCACCTTTTTCAACTTTAAGCGTCACAGTTTCAGATTCATTTGGCGCTTGCTCTGGGTCTACAGTCCAAGCCCAGCAATCTTCATCCGGTGCGTTCCATGTATTTTCTAGCACGCCGCCCTCTGTAGATATATGCCATGCGTTTGCATCACGCGAGTAGATCTTAGTAAGAGAAGCCGTACAAGGGATGTTACGTTCAGCTAAGTAATCTAGACACTCTTCACGGCTCACTAGATCCCATTCACGCCATGGTGCAATTACGTGTAAGTCTGGTGCGAGGGCAGCAAATGCGCCTTCAAAACGAACTTGGTCGTTACCCTTACCTGTACAGCCGTGACACAGTGCGTCTGCACCGACTTTACGTGCAACCTCAACCTGAGCTTTCGCGATAATTGGACGAGCCATTGAAGTACCTAGTAGGTATTTACCTTCGTAGTAAGCGCCCGTTTTTAGCGTTGGGTAGATGTAATCTGCCACCATCTCTTCTTTAAGGTCAGCGATGTAACACTCAGATGCACCAGAAGCTTTTGCTTTCTCTTCGATACCAATCAGCTCTTCATCGCCTTGGCCTACATCTGCAACAAATGCGATAACTTCGCAATCATAGTTCTCTTTCAACCATGGAATAATTACTGATGTGTCTAGACCGCCAGAGTAGGCTACTACAACTTTCTTTACGTTAACTTTGCTCATTTTCTTTCTCCTAGTTTCCATACTGCACATGGCGGTCAGCGTTGGAAATGACTTCATTATTATGTGTTAAATTTATTTGTCTAAATTCTTTAAGTAGTGACTCGTGGTGAGGTCTACTGAGGTAAAAACTGCGTTCCTATGCTTTTACCTGAAAACAGTTGTGTTAGCTTTTCTGGGTATCGCCAAGTGGCAACTTCGATTGGTCGTCCAAGGTCGTTAGCGGCTTCTAGTGCGGCTTGAACCTTAACGATCATGCCATCGGTAATCACTTTGCCTGTAATAAGGTCATCAGCTTGTTGTTGATTAAGGCTTGGAATCAGGTGACCTTTGCCATCCAACACACCACTTACATCAGAAAGCAGTACCAGTTCAGCATCAAGCGCGCCTGCAACGGCAACCGCAGCTTGGTCGGCATTCACATTCATCAGTTGGCCTTGCTCAGTCAGACCAATTGAGCTAATAATTGGCAGTGCGCCCGCATTAAGAATCGCTTGCAGAACGGTTGAGTCGCCCGGCTCCGCTTTTCCTACCGCGCCCAGTTCAGGGTTCAGTTCGCTCACTTTGCATAAACCACCATCTGCAAGGCTCAAACCAACGGCATTGATACCGTCTTTAATTGCCTGACCTTGAAGTAGTTTGTTGGCCGTGCCCGCTAGCGCGCCAGCGATAACAGGGATCTGATCATAAGGAGTAAGACGTAGCCCCTCTTTCTTAACGGTTTCGAGGTTCAACTTATTCATCAAATCATCAACAAGGTAACCGCCGCCGTGAACAATCACGATTGGTCGCTGTGCCTGTTGTTGGTAAGCTGAAATCGCACCAAATAACTTGCTAAGTGTTTCACCACAAGATAGCGCAGCGCCACCTAACTTTATGATTAATGGTTGATTATTAAGGCTCATATCTAGATTTCCTTACACTAACGCAGTTAATGGCGCAAAACCATAACGTAAATTTAAACACTGCATCGCTTGGCTAGATGCACCCTTTAATAAGTTATCAATCGCCGAAACAACGATGATGTGCTGACCTTGTACCTTCCAGCCTAAATCGCAGAAAGGTGTCTGTTCTACATCTTGAATTCTTGGCAATGTCTCTTCGAGCAATCTCACA